>JAFMQY010000185.1 GCA_017354415.1 Nocardioides sp. | reverse complement strand
CCGCACCCCAGGCCGCGGCCGGCCGGGCGGCGCCTGCGCAGTCGCAGTCCTCGGTCACGGGTTCGGTGCCGCAGGTCTCGCCCGCCTGGGTCGCGACGTACGCCGCGCGGACCGGGATCCCGGAGCGCGCGTTGACGGCGTACGCCGATGCCTCGCTGCGGGCACCGTGCAGCGTCGGTTGGACGACGCTGGCCGGAATCGGGTGGGTCGAGTCCGGGCACGGCACCGTCGACGGGCGGGCGCTGCAGGCTGACGGACGTCCGGTGACACCGATCGTGGGCCCGGTCCTGGACGGACGCGGCAAGGTGGCCGCGGTGCCCCAGGTCGGCGGCGGCTGGGCCCGGGCCGAGGGCCCGATGCAGTTCCTGCCGTCGACCTGGTCCCAGTGGGGCGCGGACGCGGACGGGGACGGCGTCGCCGATCCACAGGACCTCGACGACGCGGCGTACACGGCGGCCCGGTACCTGTGCGCGTCCGGCCAGGACCTGGCGACCGGAGCCGGCTGGGGTGCCGCGATCCGCACGTACAACCACTCCGACGCCTACGTCCAGGCCGTGTACGACGCGGCCACCACGTACGCCGACCGCGCCTCCTGAGCGAGAACGCGGGTCAGCGGCGCGTCGCGGGGACGTTCAACTCTTCGAGCAGTGCGAGCACCCGGCGCTCGATCTCGTCACGGATGGGGCGCACGTCGGCGACGTCCTTGCCGGCCGGGTCGGCGAGCTCCCAGTCCTCGTACCGCTTCCCGGGAAAGTACGGGCAGGCGTCGCCACAGCCCATGGTGACCACGACGTCGGCGGCCTGGACGATCTCGTCGGTCCACGGCTTGGGGAACTCCTGAGCGATGTCGATGCCTCTTTCGGCCATCGCTGCGACTGCAGCAGCGTTGACCTCGTCGCCAGGCTCCGAGCCGCCGGACCATGCCACGGCGTTGTCGCCGGCGTAGTGGTTGAAGAATCCCAGCGCCATCTGCGAGCGGCCGGCGTTGTGGATGCACAGGAAGAGGACGACGGACTTGCCGTTGTCGCCGTGCCCTTCGACCTTGGCCACGGCCTGGAGTCGCTGTCGTGCGAACCGCTCGGCCAGGAGTGGGAGGAAGTTCACCAGGGTGGCGTTGCCTGCGAACTGGTCATAGGAGGTGTTGAGGAACCGTTCGATGGTCTCCCGGTTGAAGGTGCCCGCGAACTCCCGGGCGAGCCGGTTGACGGCGACCTTCAACGCGACCTGTTGGTCCAACGTGATGTCGGTAGTGATCTCGGGGTTGGTATTCGTGCTCATGGCTGGGTTCCCTGGTTCGATGGATGAGAGCGGGTCAGGAGGCGGACGGCAGTCGGTGGGCGAGGTCGGCGACCCGGCCGGCAAGGTCGCTGTAGGCGTGTTCGAAGGCGGACTCGGTGCCCAGCGGTACCGGGTCGGGGATCGACCAGTGCAGCCGGGAGAGACGGCCGAGCTCCTCGTGCGCGTGGTCGCACACGGTGACGACCAGGTCGCCGTCGGCGATCACGTCGTCGAGATGTCGCGGGCGTACGCGGGGGAGGGGCAGGCGGTGACGGCGCGCGACGTCGACGGCGGCTGGCTCGATGCGGGCGGCGGGGTGTGTCCCGGCGGATGCCGAGGGGATGCGGCTGGCCTGCCGCCACAGCGCGGCAGCCAGATGGGAGCGGGCCGAGTTCGCGGTGCAGACGAACACCAGCCGCTCAGGGGTGGCCGGGATGGGTCCGACCGGGTCGAGAGTGGCTGTCGTCAGCCGCAGGTAGGTGCGCCGCCGGTCGCCTTCGGAGCGGTGGCGCGAGACCACACCGGCGGTCTCCAGGACCTTCAGATGGTGGGCGAGCAGGTTCGAGGGCATGTCGAGCCGGGCGGCGAGCTCCGAGGGCGAGGCATCGCCGAGTAGGAGCAGGTCCACGATCTGCAGTCGTGCCGGGTCGCCGAGCGCCGCGTGCACTGCGGCCCGCTCCTCCAGCGTCGAAAGTGATTCAGCAAACATTGAGTCAAGTTTGACTGAGTGAAAGGCCACGGGTCAAGATGCGCTCGTGACTGACTCTTTCCCGCGCCGTCTCTTGGCCGAGTTCCTCGGCACGGTCGTGGTCGGCTCAGGCATCGCCGCCCAACAGCCGTCGCCGAACGACGTCGTCATCCCGGAGCACCACCGGACCAGTCACCCAGCACGTGAGAGGTGACGCCATGCACCTGGTCGTCGTCGGTGGGAGCGACGCCGGCATCTCTGCCGCCCCACGTGCCCGCGAGCTCGACCCCACGGCCGAGGTGACGGTCGTGGTCGCGGATGCATATCCGAACTTCTCCATCTGAGGCATCCCGCACTACGTCTCGGGTGAGGTGACCCATGGGCGCAACCTGGCTCACCGCACCCACGCCGACCTCGAGGCCAGTGGCATGAAGCTCCGGCTGGACACGCTCGCCACCGGAATCGACGTAGCCGGCCAGCGGCTCGCCGTCCGCAACCCCGACTGCAGCACCGAGCACATCGACTACGACGAGCTCGTGGTCGGGACGGGGGCGCTTCCGGTCCGTCCGCCCATCGATGGTCTGGACGAGCTGGGTCCCCCGGACGGAGTGCACATGTTGCACTCGATGGGAGACACCTTCGCCCTCACCGAGTCGCTGGATCGCATCCAGCCCAGGACAGCGGTCCTCGTCGGTGCCGGGTACGTCGGCCTGGAGATGGCCGAAGGCCTCACCGCTCGCGGCCTCAAGGTCATCCAGGTCGAGATGCTGCCCGAAGTCCTGCCCACCGTCGACCCGGAGCTCGGCGCCCTCGTCCGCGACGAGTTGGTCAGGCAAGCCGTCGAGGTCCACACACACGCCACCGTCACCCACATCCATCGCACCGAGGCCGGACTCCACGTGAGTGGAACCGACGCGCGGGGTGCCGCGCTCGACTGGGACGTCGACGTGGTCCTGGTCGTGGTCGGCGTGCGACCCGACACAGATCTCCTGTTTCGGGCCGGCGCCATGACCGGCGATCGCGACGCGGTGGTCGTCGATCAGGCCATGTCCACCGGGCTACCGCACGTGTGGGCCGCCGGCGACTGCGTGGTCACGCACCATCGGCTCCTCGGCGCCACCTACCTGCCGCTGGGCACCACCGCTCACAAGCAGGGCCGCGTCGCCGGGGAGAACGCCGTCGGTGGCAGCGCCGAGTTCGCCGGGTCGCTGGGCACCCAGGTCGTCAAGGTCTTCGACCTCGTCGCCGCCCGGACCGGCCTGCGTGAGCACGAGGCGGTGTCCTTCACGCCGGTCAGCACCACCACGACTCCCGACGACCACAAGGCGTACTACCCGGGCGCCACACCGATCACGATCCGGGTCACCGGTGACGCCGAGTCCGGTCGCCTGTTGGGCGCCCAGCTCCTCGGCAGCCGCGGTGCCGAGATCTCCAAGCGCGTCGACACGTTCGCGACCGCGCTGTTCCACGAGATGACGGTGACGGCGATGAGCCGGCTGGACCTGTCCTACGCGCCGCCTCTGGGCTCGCCGTGGGATGCGGTCCAGATGGCCGCGCAGGCCTGGGTGGCCGAGCACCACCTCGCCGCCGAGAGAGCCACACTGAGACGGCCCTGAGCAGGTGCTCTTGCTCAGGGCCGTGAGCGGGCCTCGTGGGTAGGTCAGCTGCAGCAGACGCCGGCCTGCGCCCCTGCCCCACCGGTGGCGTGGTTCGAGCCGCAGCAGCCGCCGCTGCCGCTCACGGTGTCGTCGCGCAGTGCCACAGCAGCAGCGTCGCCGACGAAGGAGGTCTGGCCCTCGAGCTCCGGGTGAGCGTCCGCGAGGACGACGTAGTTCTCCCACTTCTGACCGTCCGGACCGGTGACCCAGTGCTTGTCCTGGCGGGCATAGCAACACACCACGTCACCTTCGACGGCGAGGGTGAGGCCGGCGGCCTCGAGGCGGTCGGCCTCGGCCTCGACCTCCTCCATCGACATGCGCTCGACGCCGAGGTGGTTCAGGGTGCCGGTCTGCTCGGGATTCTCGAACAGGATCAGTTTCAGGGCCGGGTCCTCGATCGCGAAGTTCGCGTAGCCGGGGCGGCGCTTGGCCGGCTCGGTGTCGAACAGCTTGGTGTAGAAGTCGACCGCGCGGTCGAGGTCATTGACGTTGAGCGCGAGCTGGAGGCGAGACATGACGTGTTCCTTTCGGTGTTGGGTGGGTCAGGCGCAGCAGGTCTGCGGCGGGGCGGGGGGCGGCATGATCCGACGGCCGCGGAGGACCGACCTCAGCCACTGCGACCGCGGCGTGCCGGACGGGCCGCGGGGGCCGGATCGGGCGTCAGCACGGACGCCTGCCGCGGCGACAAGGCGACGGTGCGCCTCGACGGCGCGAAGGGTCTCCGCCTCCCGCGTCTCGGCGAGCATGGCCATGAAGGTGGTGTCCATCGTGCGCTTTCCTTTCCAGGGCTCGGCCATCGCGGGCCTACTCATAGCCATGTGTCTATCTCATTCATAGACAAGTGTCAATGCTTCCTACCACACTTTGATAGACGGTCACCTATGTCGTGGCACGATGGGGGACATGCCGATGCAGTTGACTGTCCTCGAGTCCCCGGCCGTGTCCTCGGTGATGTGCTGCGCCCCACTGGTCGCCGCCCCGCTCTCGAGTGAGGAGGCCACCGAGCTCGCCGGTCGGCTCAAGGCGCTGGCCGATCCAACGCGGCTGCGTCTGCTGTCGCTCATGCTGGCCAACCCCGGTCTCGAGGCCTGCACGTGCGACCTGACCGAGCCGCTCGGTCTGACCCAGCCCACGGTCACCCATCACCTTCGGAAGCTGACGGAGGCCGGCCTGGCCGTCCCGGACCGCAAGGTCGGCAACTACACCTACTACCGGGTTCTTCCGGAGGCGCTAGCGGGCCTGGCGGCAGTGCTCGCCCCCGCGACCGCCTGACCGTTCAGGAGTCGCGCTCGGGAGCACTCCGTTTCGCGCGCGTCCCAACAGGCCAGGCGTTCGTTCCCTGGGGTCAACGACCTCGGCCTCGCTCGGCGACGCGCGGGTGCTCGGGCACAGCGGCATGGAAAGGGTCATGGACCACGTCACCGACAGCTGGTCTGGAGGTCAGGAAATACCGTGGGCCACCGCCTGCGCGGCGCCGAACAATGTCGGTGGTCGGTGCTTGAGTGGACCCATGATCGGCACCCCACGCGAACCCACCACCGCGCTCTCCCCGCGGGAGTATCAGGTGCGCGGATTGAACCTCCTCATCCCAACGCACGTGATGGGTGTGTAAGAGAGGAGGACGGCCATGTGGGACACCGTGTTGGACTCAGTGACAGAGAGCGCGACGCACCTGTCGCACGACCTTCCCTGCCCCCGCTGCTCACACGCCGGCCACCACTTCCTGCCGTGCGACCGGTGTGACTGCCGCGGCCGCGCGGCCACCTCCGACCACGTGAGGGAACCCGTCCGAGCCGCCTGACGTCCCACCCGCATGCTCACCAGACGTGACACGCTGCGGGCGCTAGGGGTGGCCGGCGTCGCCACCCCGCTGCTCGAGGCCTGCGGACAGACAGGACAGATGGGCCGGGCGTTGCAGTCGAGCCCGGGAGCGATCCGCCTGGTCAGCGCCGATGTGGCGCGCAGCACCGGCGACCCGGCAGCCATGCCCGACACGGTCGCCGCGATGGCGGGGTTCGCCTCCGACCTCTGGGACACCTTGCCCGGCGGAGCCAACCTCGCGATCTCGCCGTACTCGATCGTGGTCGCGCTGGCGATGACCGCGAACGGCGCGGCCGGAGAGACCAGGCGGCAGATGCTGGAGGTCATCCACGTCGCCTCGCTGTCGGGGTACAACCGCGGCCTCGCCGCGCTCACCCAGGAGATCGAGGGTTTGGCCGGCTCGGTGAAGCTCGTTGAGGGCCGCCGTGGCCAGATCGCGCTGGCGAGTGCCAACCAGCTGTTCGGCGACCGGGCCACGACCTGGCGACAGGCGTTCCTGACCGTCCTGGCCAAGGAGTACGGCGCCGGGATGCGGGCCGTGGACTTCCGACGCGCCTCGGAGCAGGCCCGCACCCTGGTCAACGACTGGACCTCGGAGCAGACCCGCGGCCGGATCCCGCAGATCCTGCCGCCCGGTTCCGTCGACCCGCTCACGCGCCTGGTCCTGGTGAACGCCCTCTACCTCAAGGCACCGTGGCAGACGCCGTTCGACAAGGCGTCGACCCACGACGGTCCCTTCCACCGGACCGACGGCGAGACCGTGACCGCGCCGATGATGACCGCTGAGGTCGGGACGGCGACCTACGTCTCGGGGCAGCACTGGCAGGGTGCCCGGCTCGACTACGCAGGCCGCACCCTGGCCATGACCGTTGCCCTGCCCGACGCCGGTGCCGACGCCGTCGCCCTGCGCGACCTCGTGACCACGGGCCTCCGCGCCACCGGCACGCCCGACGTGAAGCTGACGATGCCGCGGTGGACCTACCGAGTCGCCACGGACCTCGTGCAGCCGTTGGAGACGCTCGGCATGGTCCAGGCGTTCGGGCCCCAGGCGGACTTCAGTGCGATGACCACCGACGGCGACCTGTCGGTCAGCGACGTGCTCCACCAGACCTTCATCGCGGTCGACGAGGCCGGCACCGAGGCCGCCGCGGCGACCGCGGTGGTGATGAACGCGACCGGGATGTCCGTCGCCCACCACGAGCTCGTGCTCGACCGCCCCTTCCTCTTCGTGCTGCACGACACGGCGCACGGCACGCCACTGTTCGTCGGTCGGGTGGTCGACCCGTCCTGACGGCTGTCCGTCGGGTCGCGAGAGGCGCACACTGGTGGGATGACCACCGAGCCGGACGTGCTCGGGGCGGAGGTCGTGGAGTCCGCTCCCAGGTCGCGTCCGTCGAGACGCCTCGTGGTCGTCGTGGTCGCGCTGGTCCTCGTGGCCGGCCTGCTCGCCTGGTACGCCGACCATCGCGCCCGCGTGCACGAGGCCGCGGCCGTGGCTCGCTGCGAACGGATGCTGAGCGACGCCTCCGCCCGGGCCGACGTGAGGCTCGGTGCCGTGGCCAACATGCTCCGGCCGGCGATGGCCACCGTCGAGGGGATCCAGCAGCTCCACCTGGCCGACCTCATGGCCTCCCCGGCACGTCAGGTGCTGCCCCGGGCGCAGCGTGCCCACCGGGTCTGCCAGACCGTGTCCGTGCGCCCGTGGCACTTCTCGCTGCTGGAACGCCGCGATGCGGCCACGGCGTACTCCGGGGCGCTGGTCACGCTGCTGCAGACGGTCGCGGCCCAGGGCCGGGCGTACTTCCGCGACGACTCGACCCTGCAGCGGCTCCGTGCGGCGGCCGGGGTGAGCGGACCCGGCTGACCTGACCACGCCCGTCGGCGTGGGCCTGTCGGCGCCGATGACTATCCTGGACACATCACCCCCTCTCCACCTCGAGAGGGGGCGTTCGTGCTGTCTCTCATGTGCCCTGCGAAAGGTCCTGCGTGCTCCTCACCCGACTCTGTGACGCCGTCCTGGCCGAGCCCGCGCTCGCCGGCGCCCTTGCCGACGCACCCCGGCTCGGGCTGCTCGACCTCACCGCACCCGCGGGGCTCCGCCCGTTTCTCGTCGACGGGCTGGTCCGCGCCGGGCGCACCGTGCTGCTGGTCACCGCGACCGGCCGCGAGGCCGAGGAGCTCAGCGAGGAGCTCGGCACCCTGATCGACCCGGCGTCGGTTGCGTACTACCCGAGCTGGGAGACCCTTCCCCACGAGCGGCTGAGCCCCCGCTCCGACACCGTCGGCCGCCGGCTCGCTGTGCTGCGCCGGCTGCGTCACCCCGGCGCCGACGCGAGCAC
>JAFMQY010000184.1 GCA_017354415.1 Nocardioides sp. | reverse complement strand
GGCCTTGCCGGTGTAGGTTCGCGGACATGGCCGACTCGACCGCGTCCGGCGAGGCGCTGGTGTTGTCACCGCTGCACGACCGGCACGAGGCGTTGGGCGCCAAGTTCGCGGAGTTCGGCGGATGGTCGATGCCCCTGGAGTACCCCTCCGGGGTGGTGAAGGAGCACACCGCGGTGCGCGAGTCGGTGGGTGTCTTCGACGTCAGCCACCTCGGCAAGCTGATGGTGACCGGCCCCGGCGCCGCGTCGTACGTCAACGCGACGCTGAGCAACGACCTGCGGAAGATCCACCATGGCAAGGCGCAGTACACGCTGTGCTGCGACCCGGCGACCGGCGGGATCGTCGACGACCTGATCGCCTACCTCCATGACGACACCCACGTGCTGTTGGTGCCCAACGCCGCCAACTCGGCCGAGGTCTCCCGGCGGTTGAGCGCCGACGCGCCCGAGGGGGTGAAGGTCCTCGACCACCACACGCAGTACGCCGTGCTGGCAGTGCAGGGCACGAAGTCCGACGAGGTGCTGGACGCGATCGGCTTCCCGTCCGGTCACGAGTACATGTCGTTCGTCGAGGCGGAGTTCGAGGACACCGGCGTCGTGGTGTGTCGGACCGGTTACACCGGTGAGCGGGGCTATGAGCTGATCGCGTCGAACGAGGTGGCCGGCTCCCTCTGGGACCGGCTGCTGGAAGCCGGCGCGCCGTTCGGGATCCTGCCGTGCGGTCTCGGCGCCCGCGACACCCTGCGCACCGAGATGGGCTATCCGCTGCACGGCCAGGACATCAGGATCGACGTCACCCCCAACCAGGCGGGCCTCGGCTGGGCCGTGGGGTGGAAGAAGGACACCTTCTGGGGTCGCGATGTGCTGCAGGCCGAGAAGGAGGAAGGGCCGAAGCGCCGGCTGCGCGGACTCCTCGCTCTGGGGCGGGGCATCCCACGGCCTGGAATGCTGGTCAGCCTGGTCCCGGACGTCCCCCTCTGCGAGATCACCTCCGGCACCTTCTCGCCCACCTTGAAGAAGGGGATCGGGCTGGCGCTCGTGCCGACGTTCGTCGACCCCGAGGCCGAGCTGGGGGTCCAGGTGCGGAACCGGCGTGAGATCTTCGCCTCCACGAAGCTTCCCTTCGTCGACACCTCGGTGCGCGAGTCATGAACCTCCCCGAGCAGCCGGCCACCTTCCGGCCACCCAGCCCGGCCGAACGGCCGTGGTGGTGGAAGCTCCACAACGCTCAGGGCGCGGACGCGACGGTGCCGGAGGAGTACGACCAGCAGCGCTTCGCATCCCAGGCCGACGCCGAGTCGTGGGTCGGCGAGGTGTGGGCGGAGCTCGCCGCCGCCGGTGTGGACGCGGTCTCGCTGTTCGAGCACGACCGGCAGGTCTACGGTCCGATGTCGCTGTCCGCGTGAGGAGGCCCCCGGGCGGCGCTGGTTTCGAGACGTCGCCGAGCGACCTCCTCAACCACCGGTTGTTCCGGTCGAGGGGGTGAGCTCGCCGACGGGGACCTCGGCCTCGAGGCGGTTGCCGGAGGGCGCGAGGGGACAGGCCCAGTCCTGGTCGTAGGCGCACGACGGGTTGTAGGCGAAGTTGAGGTCGAGCACCCAGGCACTGCCCTCGCGGCCCAGGTCGGCCCCTTTCACCGTGTCGAGCAGGTAGCGCCCGGCGCCGTACGTCGTGAGGCCCGCCGTCGCGTCGCGGAGCGGCAGGAAGATCCCGTTGCCGTACGACCCGAGCCACCAGACGTCGAGGCTCCCGATCGCGGGGATGTCGAACCGGCCCACCCGCGTGAACGGCACGGCACCGTCGGTCCCGGTCGAAGGCTGCCACGCCTCGGGCTCGGTGGGCTGCATCTCGAGCGCGAGCCGGTAGGCCGGGTCGTACGGCGCGTGGCTCAGCTCCTGTCCGGGCCGGCGAGCGGAGGCCGGATGGTCGCGGAACATCGCACTCCGCCGCTCGACCCACTCCGCATGTGCTGAGGCGGGATCTGGATTTGCTCGGACGTCCGAGTACAGGGAGTGCACCTCCCGCCGCCACGACGCGACGTGCTGGGACCACGACAGGAGATCCACCATCCGGCCAGCATGCCAACGTTCGCGACCCAGACGTCAGGCCAACGACGGCGCAGGGCCGGCCTCGTCGGCCGCGAGCGGGTCGTCGTCGCCGATGCCCTCTCGCTCCAGGAACCGCTCGGCCATCCGAACGGACGGGTGCATCCCTACGACGGCCAGGACGACGATGCCGGCGATCACCAGCCAGCCGGCGCCAGGCAGCGCGGCCGGGTGCCACGACATCGCCAGGAAGGTGTAGGCCGCCGGTGCCCAGCGTCCGCCGAGCGTGGCGAACACCTCTGCCACTCCGCCGTACTCGCCCCTCCGCGCGGGGTCCATGAGCTTGGCCTGGAACGCCCAGCTGGCACCCGAGAAGTAGAGCTCGGCGCCGGTCACGGCCACGTGACCGAGCCAGACCAGGAAGATCGTCAGGAAGCCGGCCGTGCTGTGCGTGGCCATCGTGATCAGGCACGAGGCAACGAAGAACGCGCCGGAGATGCGCACCGAGCGCAGCGCGTCCGAGATCGTCCGGACGCCTCGAGAGGTGTACGCCGGCAGGAAGATGCACAGCACCGTGTTGGTGCCGAACAGCCAGGCCAGCAACCAGTGTGGGGCGTCCGTCGCCTGCACGAGCCACAACGGGATGGCGACGTTCAGCAGGACCTGGTTGGTCCACATCGTGCCGCTGAAGAGGCTGCCCAGCATCCACCCGACGTTGTGGAGTGGTCCGCGTCCGCGGGGCTGGGCCGTCGGCTTCGAAGGCTCGTTCGACGAGCGCGCCACGTCGTGAGGCGCTCGCGGCAGCCGGATGATGAAGACGGCGTTGACCAGACCGATGGCCAGTGTGAACAGCGGCATCCACCGCATCACCGTGAGGTTGTCGAAGGCCAGCGCGACGCCGCCGATGATCGCGCCGACGGTGAAGCCGACGTTGAGCGCGGAGTACATGTAGGCCTGTGTGGCCACCCGCTCCTGCTCGGGCATCACGTTGAGGATGTAGGCGTTCCGGCCGGCACCGCCGGCGTTCTCGATGATCTCGAAGCAGACGACCATCACGAGGTAGCCGGAGAAGCTGCCGATGAACGGCCAGGCGGCGAACAACAGTGCGGCCACGAACGCGCCGGCCGCCCACATCCGCTTCGGGCCGATGCGGTCGGTCAGCTTGCCGGCGGGGTAGGCCACCAGGAACGAAACCACGCCGGCCACCGTGAGCCCGAGCCCGACCTGGGCGGCGCGGAGCCCGACCACCTGCGTGAAGAAGACCGCGGAGCCGGTGAGGAACGTGCCCTCGGCGGTCGCGAACAGCAACGACTGGGTCGCCAACCGGCGCGACAACGGCGTCGGGGGGATGAGTCGGCGTAGGGATCCAAGACCGGGCACGTGCACATCCGACCAGGAACCACCCCCGGTCCTCACCCGAATTCCTCTGGCCGGCGGTGACGCGTGGCCGGTCGAGCAGGGGCCGTCGGTCGAGCCTGTCGAGACCACGGCGTCTAACCTCGGCCCATGCGTCAGTTCTCCCAGGTCGACGTCTTCTCCGCCGAGCCGCTCAAGGGCAACCCCGTCGCGGTGGTCCACGACGCAGACGGGCTGAGCGACGTGGAGATGCAGCAGTTCGCCGACTGGACCAACCTCTCGGAGACGACGTTCCTGCTGACGCCCACCGACCCGGGTGCGGACTACCGGCTGCGGATCTTCACGCCGAGTGCCGAGCTGCCGTTCGCCGGCCATCCGACCATCGGCAGTGCCCACGCATGGCTGGAGGCCGGCGGCGTACCGCACTCGGACGACGAGCTCGTGCAGGAGTGCGGTGCGGGACTGCTCCGGGTCAGGCGTACCGAGCGCCTGGCGTTCGCCGCCCCGCCGCTGCTGCGCGAGGGGCCGGTGTCCGAGACCGAGCGGTCGCGGATACTGACCGCGCTGTCTCTCACCGACGACGACGTGGTCGACCTCTCGTGGGGTGACAACGGTCCGGGCTGGGTGGTCGTGCTCCTGCGCGACGCCGCCGCCGTACTGGCCGTCCGGCCCGACTGGTCGTCGTTCGGTGACCTGGACATCGGCGTCGTCGGGCCGTATCCCGACGGCTCCGAGTGCGCGGTCGAGGTCCGCGCCTTCGCCCCCGGCATGGGTGTCGTCGAGGACCCGGCCACCGGCAGCCTCAACGCCAGCGTCGGCCAGTGGCTGGCGGGAGATCGGCTGCCCGCGTCGTACGTCGCCTCACAGGGCACCGTGCTCGGCCGGGCCGGACGGGCGTACGTCGAGAAGGTCGGCGACACCGTGTGGGTCGGCGGGGATGCGGCAACGACGATCAAGGGGACTGTCGGTATCGGCGCCTAGCGTCGGAGCATGTTCGAGACACCCGGCGAGCTCGCCCGGCTCCAAGACCTCCTCGACGCATCGCACGCCCGAGCCACCGAGCATCTGCGCGGCATCATCGACGCCGACCGCAGCCTGTCCGCCGGCCAGATCGCCGGCCTGCTCACCGGCATGAAGGTGATCACCGCGGCCACGGTGACAGCCCACGGCGAGCCACGGATCAGCGCCATGGACGGGCACTTCCTGCACGGCACCTGGACCTTCTCGACGAGCCGCACCTCCGCCAAGGCGCGGCACCTCGCCCAGCGGCCGGCGGTCTCGGTCGCACACGTCGACGGAGAGGCGCTCGGGGTCTTCAGTCACGGCCAGGTGGTCGAGCTCGAGGGTGACGAGCTGGCCGCCGTCGACCGCCACTGGACGGCGCACTACGGATCGTCACCGATGTCGTGGGGCGACGTCGTGATCTGGAGACTGGATCCGAGCTGGATGGTCGGCTACGCGTTCAGGCGTGAGGAGCTGCTCACCGAGCGCGGCGTCTCGGCGTGACCCGAGACCCTCGCCGCATATGTGCTGAGTCACCGGGCGTGGACGGCGACGAAATCCCGCGAGGTGTGGGTGTAGTAGCGGTTGGCCGGTCGCTGGTAGTCGGGCAGCAGGCTCTTCTTTTGCGGATGTGCGGGGTTCCCTGCCGGGTGGTAGGTCATGGAGGACACCCACGCCGGGTTGATGTCGAGCTCCATGGCCCGGATGCATCCGGCGCGTCGGAGGATGTGCGCCGGATCGGCCACGGAGAGCGCGTCACCGGAGGCGTAGACGACGTCCCCCTGCTGCGTGACGCCGACGCCCGACCGGAAGATGTAGTAGGCCCCGCCGAGGGTCAGGCCCCAGTCGAACAGGTGGCTGGCGTCGATGTTCGGGGCGATCTGCCCGTGGTCGATGAGGAGGGCGAGGTTCTGGCGCAGGCCGACCACGTTCGGCGTCATCGACACCTCGCGACACAGCTGCCGATCGCCATCGAGCCGTTCCGGTAGAAGACCTCCGATGCGGCGCCGGACGAGGGCTCCGGCAGTGCGCCCGTCGAGGTAGAAGCCGCTGTGGGAGTCGGCGAGCCGGAACCCGCCGTTCCAGGTGGCGACCAGGCCGCGGGGGTTGGCCGGTGCCACCCAGTCCGGCACCGGCCCCGTGCCGCCGGGCTCCGGTACCCCGGGTGCAGCGAGAAGCGCAGGAGGTGGGGGTCCATCCAGGCGACACCGGTGAGGTACGACGTGTGGCGGGCGTCCGGGCGGAGGAAGGCCGCCTGCACCGCTGGTTGTCCGTGGACATGAACCAGCGTCTGCCATCTGCCCTCTCCTGGCAGCGCGGGATGGGCGAACGGTTGCAGCGGCCGGAGGGGGTGCGACAAGACGCTGTGGGAGTGCCGGGTGTGCGACTGCGGCTGCCGATGCATCACGCGGAGATCCGACGCCGACGGGGCACCGCCCACCGCCGGCGGATGGAGGTGGTACTGGAGCTTCTCCAGATCGAGGACGACGACACCGAGCCCGTGGTCGCGGGCCCATCCGGCCAGCCGCGCCGCGACCGAGTCGTTCCCGGGGCCAGCAGCGCCTGACTGATGGACCAGTCCCGCCACGCGGCGAGGACGAGGACCACCGCGCCGACCACCCGAAGTGTCCGCCGTCGCCGGCGACGCTTGGGCCGCGTCGAGGTAACCCGCGGAGGGGACCGGTTGATGATCGACACAGGCGAGTCCTGGCGTCCTCTCGGACTCGCCTCGAACGTAGGTCGCGCTTTCTGCACGTCACCTGGACACATCTGGCTGCCGCGACGCCGCTCAGGTCCGCAACACCGTGGGCGGGGAAGCCTAGGGTGAGCCCATGCAGGTCTACCTCGATCTTCTCCAGCGCATCCTCGACGAAGGGGTCGAGAAGTCCGACCGCACGGGCACCGGCACGCGCAGCGTCTTCGGTCACCAGATGCGCTTCGACCTGGCCGAGGGCTTCCCGCTCGTCACCACGAAGAAGATCCACACCCGATCGGTCTTCGCCGAGCTCCTGTGGTTCCTGCGTGGCGACACCAACGTCAAGTGGCTGCAGGACCGTGGCGTGACGATCTGGGACGAATGGGCGGACGCCGACGGCGACCTCGGTCCCGTGTACGGCTACCAGTGGCGCTGCTGGCCCGCTCCCGACGGCCGTCACATCGACCAGATCGCGCAGGTGATCGAGCAGATCCGCACCAACCCCGACAGCCGGCGTCACCTGGTGTCGGCGTGGAACGTCGCCGACCTTCCGCAGATGGCGCTGGCCCCCTGCCATGCGCTGTTCCAGTTCTACGTCGCCCCTGGAACGCACGACGGACCGGGTCGACTGAGCTGCCAGCTCTACCAGCGTTCTGCCGACGTCTTCCTCGGCGTCCCGTTCAACATCGCGTCGTACGCCCTGCTGACCCACATGGTCGCCCAGGTCACCGGACTCGGGGTCGGCGACTTCGTGCACACGCTCGGCGACGCGCACCTGTACGCCAACCACCTCGACCAGGCCCGGCTCCAGCTCACCCGCGATCCGCGGCCGCTGCCGACGCTGACGCTCGACCCGTCGGTGACCGAGATCGATGGGTTCGACCTCGAGCACATCGCGGTCGAGGGCTATGACCCCCACCCGGGCATCAAGGCCCCCATTGCCGTCTGAGCCGCGCCGCCTCACCCTGATCGCGGCGTACGCCGACAACCGCGTGATCGGCGACCACGGCCGGATCCCCTGGGACCTCCCGGAGGACTTCGCGCACTTCAAGGCGACCACGATGGGCGGCGTGCTCGTGATGGGACGCGCGACGTACGACACCATCGGCCGGCCGCTTCCGGGCCGCACCACGATCGTGGTCACCCGCAGCCCCGACTGGAACGCCGAGGGCGTGCTTGTCGCGCACTCGCTGGACGACGCGCTCGCCCGGGCCGCGGAGCAGGGTGGCGATGTGTACGTCGTGGGCGGCACGCAGATCTACGAGCAGGCGCTACCGCGGGCGACCCACCAGATCCTGACCGAGGTGCACCGGACCGTGCCCGGCGACGCCCACTATCCGGCGTTCGACCTCGACGAGTGGGTCGAGACGAAGCGCGAGCCACGTGACGGCTTCACCTGGGTCTGGTGGGAGCGCCGACCCGGCACGTGAGGACGCCGTAACGACGCCGACCCGGCGCTTGCATACGCCGAAACGACGCCGACCCGGCGCTTGCATACGCCGTAACGACGCCGACCCGGCGCTTGCATACGCCGTAACGACGCCGACCCGGCACCTGAGTCGAAAGGTTGATGTCCCCGCGTGTACGCAACTGCCAGGTAAACGCCTCCTGGGTGTACGCAACTGCCGGGTCAGCGCCTCCTGGGTGTACGCGACTGCCGGGTCAGCGCCTCCTGGGTGTACGCGACTGCCGGGTCAGCG
>JAFMQY010000301.1 GCA_017354415.1 Nocardioides sp. | reverse complement strand
GGAGGCGTCCACGGGGTCCGGGAGCCGCCGGCGGTCCATCGCCTGGCGGCTCGCGACACCCGTGGTCGGGTTGCTCGTCGGCGCCCTGTTCGTGGTGAGTGCCCACAGCAGCGAAGGCACGGACCTGCGGCCGGGTCGCTACACCGACCTCGCCCAGCTGGTCCGCAGCGACGCCGGGCAGGTCGACGCGCTGAAGCAACGGGTCTCAGACCTCAACTCCCAGGTCGCCGCTCTCAGCGGCTCGGTCGACAACAAGCAGGTGCACCAGCTCCGTCAGGAGGCCTCGGCGATGAAGGGCCCGGCCGGACTGCGTCCGGTGGTCGGCCCCGGGGTGACGGTGACCCTGAAGGACGCTCCGCAAGGAGCCAACTCCACCACCCCGGACACCGTGGAGAACCCGAACCTGTTGCTGGTCCACCAGCAGGACATCCAAGCGGTGGTGAACGCGATGTGGAAGGGCGGCGCCAAGGCCGTCACGATCCAGGGACAGCGCGTCGTCAGCACGACCGGCATCCGGTGCATCGGCAACTCCGTGCAGCTCCAGGGCGTGCCCTACAGCCAGCCCTACGTGATCTCCGCAGTGGGTGACCCGGCAGCGCTCGAGAGCGCGATCGCGAACGACCCCTACCTCAAGGTCTACCGGCAGGACGCTGCGAACCCGGTCATCAACGTCGGCTGGTCCAACGTCGTCGACGACCGCATCACCGCACCGGCGTACGACGGGCTGCTCGGGCTGCGGTACGCACGGGCGCTGCCGGCCTCCGACGCCACGAGCTGACTCTCCCGCGACCGCGTCCGAGCGCCGTCCCTACCCGGTCGGCGTGGTGGTCGGTGTGGTCGGTGTGGTCGGCGGCGTCGTCGGTAGTGTGGTCGGCGGCGTCGTGGGGGTGGTGGGCGGCGTGGTCGGCGTCGGCTGGTAGGTGGAGACCAGGATGTAGACCGTCGAGCCCTGCGCCAGTGGCTGCCCGGCGTCCGGGATCTGCTGGGTGACCGTGCCCTGGGGCTCGGTGGAGGCGTCGTCCGGCTTCACCGACGGCACGTATCCGCGGTTCCGGAGCCGCTGCTCGGCCTGGCCCTGCATCAGCCCGACGACGTCCGGGACCGTCCGCGGGCCCTGCGACATGAACACCGTCACGTGCGACTCGCGCCCGACCTGCGTCCCGGCCACCGGATCGGTGCGGACCACCGTGCCAGCGGTCTGGTCGGACTGGACCGACCTGAAGTCGGGCTGGAGGTGCGCGGAGTCCATCGCGGTCTGCGCCTGGGCGCGCGTCTGCCCGATCACGTCGGGAACCCGGGTCGGGTGGGTGCCCAGCGAGACGGTCAACGTCACGGCCGTGCCCTTGTTGACGAACTCGTCGGCCGGAGGATCCGAGCTGATCACGTGGTTGGCGTCGACCTTCGAGCTGTACGTCCGCTCGACGGGCGCGACCTGGAGGCCGGCGTCACCGAGCTTGGTCCGCGCCTGGTTCTCCGTCAGCCCGGCGACGCGAGGCACCTGCACCTGGTCGTTCGGGCTGGCGAACAGCCTCGGCAGCAGGTACGCCGCGAGCCCGAGCACGATCACCAGCAGGATCGCAAGGAAGACCAACAGTCCAGGCCGGGTGCCACGCTCCTCCTCTTCCTCCTCAGGCGGTACGGGGGCCGCGACCGTGGTCGCGTCGTTGACCATGGTCGGCGGCTCGACCGGCGGCGGGGGCGGTACGACGTGCACGGGGTGCCCCGCGAGATAGCGCTCGATGTCGTTGCGCATCGCTCCGGCCGACTGGTACCGGTCCTCGACCCGCTTGGCCAGCGCCTTCATCACGATCGCGTCGACCGCCGGGGGCAGCTCGGTGTCGTGGTCGGACGGCGGTGGCGCCTGCTCGCGGACGTGCTGGTAGGCCACGGCCACCGGGGAGTCGCCGACGAACGGCGGACGACCGGTGAGCAGCTCGTAGAGCAGGCACCCCGCCGAGTAGACATCGGACCGGGAGTCGACCGACTCGCCCCGCGCCTGCTCGGGCGAGAGGTACTGCGCGGTCCCGACCACGGCGGCGGTCTGGGTGACCGTGCTGGACGCGTCGGAGATCGCGCGGGCGATGCCGAAGTCCATGACCTTGACGTCACCGGACGGGGTGAGCATCACGTTGCCGGGCTTGATGTCGCGGTGGATGATCCCCGCCCGATGGCTGTAGTCCAGCGCCGACAACACGCCGCTGGTGATCTCCAGCGCACGCTCGGGCAGGATCTTGCGTCCCTCGCGGAGGATGTCACGCAGCGTCCGGCCCGCGACGTACTCCATCACGATGTAGGGCTGGGAGATGCCCGAACCATCGACCGCCGGCTCCTCGCCGGTGTCGTAGACCGCGACGATCGCGGGGTGGTTGAGCGACGCGGCGCTCTGGGCCTCGCGTCGGAACCGCGCCTGGAAGGTGACGTCACTGGCGAGGTCGGTGCGCAGCCGCTTGATCGCGACGATGCGTCCGAGCCGGGTGTCGGTGCCCTTGCGCACCTCGGCCATGCCGCCTCGGCCCAGCAGCTCGCCGAGCGCGTACCGCCCTCCGACCAGCTGCTGTCCGCCGGATCTGCTCTCCGGACTCACTGATGGCCCTTCCCGTGCTCGTGGCCGTTGGCCTCGCCGTTCCCGTGGTCTCCGTGCCCCTGGTCAGCCGGGCCGCCCTGGTCGCCCTGGTCGCCCTGATGGCCGTGGTCATCCTTGTGCTGGTGCCCCGCCGGGCTGGAGGGGACCGGAGAGGTCGGCGTGGACGGGACCGTCCCGGTCGTCCCCGTCGGCTGGTGGGTCTGCCCGGCCGGCGGAGGCGAACCGCCACCGCCGGTGGCGAATGCTGCCAGTGCCGCCACGGCGAGCACCACCGCGAGTACACCCGCGGCCCACACCGCTGCCGGTATCTGGCGGCGCCGTCGGACGGGCTCTGCCTCGGCTCCCGCGTCGGCCCCGGCCGGCAGCACCTGGCTCGAGGCGGCAGCCGCTGCCA
>JAFMQY010000300.1 GCA_017354415.1 Nocardioides sp. | reverse complement strand
GCAGTTCGAGGAGAAGTTGATCGACGTCGTCGGCCTCTACCTCGCCCCGCCGGACAAGGCAGTCGTTCTCTGCATGGACGAGAAGAGCCAGATCCAGGCACTGGACCGCACCCAGCCGTCGCTGCCGATGACCAGGGGTCGGGCCGGCACGATGACCCACGACTACCAGCGCAACGGCACCACCACTCTGTTCGCCGCGCTCGACGTGGCAACCGGCAAGGTGCTCGGCCAGTGTCTGCCCAAGCACCGGCACGAGGAGTTCCTGACCTTCCTGCGCACCATCGACCGCAACGTGCCCAAGAGGCTCGGAATCCACCTGATCCTGGACAACTACCACACCCACAAGCACCCCCAGACCAAGGCGTGGCTGGCCAAGCACCCCCGGTTCCACCTGCACTTCACACCGACCTCCTCGAGCTGGCTCAACCTGGTCGAGCGCTGGTTCCGCGAACTGACCGACAAGAACATCCGCCGCGGCAGCTTCCCCAGCGTCCCCGACCTGATCGCCAGCATCGAGACCTACCTGACCATCAACAACGCCAATCCCAAGCCCCTGATCTGGACCGCGACAGCAGACTCGATCCTCGAGAAAGTCCAACGAGGCCGCGTCGCACTCAACCAGTCAACCAATACTGAGACACACCACTAGGTTGGTGAAGGACACCGGGGTCACGTGGTGGTTCAGGTCCGCTTCAGCTCCGCCCGTGCCGCGCGCGGTAGGCCCGCGACGACCAGGTCGTAGGAGTCCTCGATCAGGCCGCGGACGACGTCGTCCTCGACCGAGCCGTCGAGGTCCACGGTGTTCCAGCGCCGTTTGTTCTGGTGGTAGCCCGGCCTGATCCCGGCGTACGCCTCGCGCAGCTCGAGCGCTCGCCCGGGGGTGCACTTGAGGTTGACCGACTCCGGGCCCTCGGAGAGTGGCACCAGCGCGAACATCTTCCCGCCCACCTTGATCACGGCGACCTCCTCTCCGAACGGGTACGTCTCCTCAGCCGCGGGCAGATCGAGGCAGATCGCCAGGACATCGTCGCGAGTCATGCCCTCAGTGTGGCGTCGCGCGACGACGGTCACGTGGCGGGCGGTGTGGGTGCGCCGGAGTCGCCGGGCGTCATGGCGGCGAGGGCTCGGTGGACGTTGCCGTGGATGTGGTCGGATCCCAGGCGCGCCACGGCACCGTCGCGCTCGAGCATGCGACGCACGGCCGGCCGTACGGCGGCGAGTCTGAGCTCGACTCCAGACTCCTCGGCCATCCGGACGATCTCCGAGATTGTCGCGGAGCCCTGGGAGTCGACGAAGTTGATCCCGGCGAAGTGCAGCACCATGCCCGTCAGGTCTGGGTCCAGCAGAGCGGCGCGGACCCGGTCCTCGAGGGCGTCGGCGGTCGCGAAGAAGACTCCGCCGTCCATCCGGAGCACGACGATGCCCGGGGAGGTCTCGTCGTCGGGATGTTCCTCCAGGTCGCGGAAGACCTGGGTCCCGGGTTCGCGGCCCAGCGTCGACATCCGTGGATGGGTCACGACGTACACGAGCCAGATCAGGGACAGCGCGATCCCGATGATGACTCCGGCGAGGATGCCGAAGACCAGGGTGCCGAGGATCGCCGCGATGGCTACCCAGAAGTCGACCCTCGACACCGTGCGCAGGCGCCGCATCTCGGGGAGGTCCATCATCCCGAACACGACGGCCTCGATGATGAGTGCGGCGAGCACGGGCTTGGGCAGGGAGGAGAAGAGGGGCGCGAGCACGACCAGCGCCAACAGGACGGTGACGCCCGAGGTCAGGGACGCCAGGCCGGTCCGGGCTCCGGAACGGTCGTTGAGGGAGCTCGCCGACAGGCTGGTCGAGACAGGCATCCCGTTCAGCAAGCCCGCGCCGATGTTCGACGCCGCCTGCGCCACCGACTCCTGGTCGATGTCGACCTGGTAGCGGTGCTTGGCCGCGAAGGCGCGGGCATCTCCGGCGGTTTGGGAGAAACCGATCATCACCAACGCGAACGCGGCCAGCAGCACGGTCACTGCGTGGTCGGCCAGCAGCCCGACGTCGGGCACGTCGAACGACGGTAGGCCCCGTGGGATGTCCCCCACCAGGGCTACGCCGTGGTCCTCCAGGTTGAACAGCGCGGATGCGACGAGCCCGCCCACCAGGAGCACGAGCGACCCCGGCACCTGCGGAGCAACCCAACGAAGACCGAAGACGACGATGAGGGCTGCGGCGCCGACCACCACCGTGGTGCCGTGGGCGTCGCCGAGGGTGGACGCCCACGACCGCAACTCTTGCAGGGGGTTGGCACCCTCGGTCTCGGTCCCGGTGAGCTTGGGCAGCTCCCCGATGACGACGTCGATCGCGGCCCCGAAGAGGAATCCGGTGACCACGGCGCGGGACAGGAACTGCGACAACCAACCCATCCGGAACACCGCGAGGACCCCGAACAACAGGCCGCTGGTCAGGGTGATCCCGGCGACCAGGGTTGCCACGTCGCCGGTGCCGGTGATCCCCGTGGCGATGACCGCACCGCCTGCCACGGCTGCGATCCCCGAGCTCGGGCCCATCGAGATCTGCCGGCAGGTGCCGAACAGGGCGTACAGGATGGTCCCGGCGGCCGCGGCGTAGAGCCCGTTCTGGAGAGGGACACCCGCGATCCCGGCGTACCCCAGGTTCTTCGGGATGATCAGCGCGGCCACCACGACGCCGGCCACGAGGTCGTGCCGCAGCCATACCCGTTGATACTTCCGCAACTGATCCACGATCGGCAGGAAAGCCGCCGTCCGACGCCGTTCGGGTGGGTCCTCCCTCGTCATGGCTGCCGACTCAGGCACGTGGGCCGCCCGGGGCGGGGTCCGGCACCACGAGAATGACGGCTGCGCCAATGCCCCGGCCCATACCTCATCTCACGGCTCGCCAGCACGCCGCACATTGTGCACCCGGCGAGGACTCAGCCTGGGGAAATCGCGTGGCGAGGTGCTCCCTGTCGCCGGGACG
>JAFMQY010000069.1 GCA_017354415.1 Nocardioides sp. | reverse complement strand
TTCGCGGCCCCCACCGTCACCGGCCGCGACGGAAACATCAGCGAGTCCGCGTACAACGATGAAGTCCTGGGTCTGATCGGTGCCGTGGTCCCCCTTCGAGACGGCTCGACCCTCGCCTCTTCAGGACAGGCGACAGGGTCGACCGACGGCCCCGGGCCTGGCTCGGGCGACGAAGCATGAGGGTGGAGGAGGCGCGGATCCCGGTCCGCGACGGGTCCTGGCTGGCGGCGACCCTCTATCTGCCCGAGTCCGAGGAGCCGCAGCCGTGCCTGGTCGAGGCGCTGCCGTACCGCAAGGACGACCTCACGTCGTCATACGCGGGGAGCTACCGGAGCCTCTGCGACAACCACGGGTACGCCGTGTGCCGGATCGACGTGCGCGGCACCGGGTCGTCGCCGGGCGACGCACGGGACGAGTACCAGGAGGCCGAGCAGACCGACCTGCCCGACGCGTTCGCCTGGCTGGCGGCGCAGGCCTGGTGCGACGGCCAGATCGGCATGTGGGGGACGTCGTACTCGGGCTTCAACTCGCTTCAGATCGCCGCCGAGCGCCCGCCCGAGCTCAAGGCGATCTGCGCGATCTTCGCCACCGACGACCGCTGGACCGACGACGTGCACTGGCGCGGCGGTGCGCTCCGGCTGGTCGACCTCGTCGACTACTGCCACTACATGACACCGATGTGTGTGCTGCCGCCGGTGCCGGCCGTCTGGGGCGAGGACTGGCAGGACGAGTGGCGCCGCCGGCTGGAGACGAACGAACCCTGGATCCTGACCTGGCTCCGTGAGAACCGGCACGGCCCGTACTGGGACCACGGCTCGCTGCGCCTGGGCGGCACCACCTCGGGCTACGAGCGGATCGGGTGTCCGGTGATGATCGTGGCCGGGTGGGCCGACGGCTACCGCAACAACTCCTTCCGCACGGTCGCCGAGCTGGCCCGGCACGGCATCCCGCACCGGCTGCTGGCCGGCCCGTGGGCGCACGCCGACCCGACCACCGCCATGCCGGGGCCCCGGATCGACTTCGAGGCCGAGCTTGCCTCGTGGTTCGACCTCTGGCTGCGCGGCGCCGGCGCCCATGAGGACCGGCTCGACGTCTTCCTGCGGGCCTCGACCCGGCCGGAGATCGACCTCGACCTGCACGACGGTCGGTGGGTGACCCTGCCATCCGTGCCGCCCGCGACCGACGCGACGCTCGACCTGGCCGCTCCGGTCACCCTCGCAGTGGCGCCGGACGTCGGCATCTCGGCGTGGATCGACTGCGCCGGCCACCTGCCCTGGGGGCTGTCCGGCGACCAGCGCCTGGACGACGAACGGTCCGTGACCTGGGAGATCGAGCCGCCGCCGAATCCCGTGGTCGGGCACCCGGTGTTCAAGGCCCGGCTGTGGGCGACCGAGCCGTCGGCCTCGCTGTCGGTCAAGCTCTGTGACGTCTTCCCGGACGGAACATCGGCACTGGTCAGCCGCGGCACCCTCGACCTCGCCTATCGCGACGGCGTCCACGGGTCCCCGTCGCCCTTGGTCCCCGGTCGCGAGGTCGAGGTGGAGGTGGCGCTCGACGCCTGTGCCTACGAGTGGACGCCGGGCCACACGCTGCGGGTCTCGGTGGCCGGCGCCGACTGGCCGAACACGGTCGCCCCACCGGCCCCGGTCTCGCTGACGCTGCGGACCGCGTCGCTCACGGTGCCCCTGCTCGACGGCTCCTTCCCCGAGCCGCGGTTCGGTCCCGGAGCCGAGCACTCGTCGGAGTCGCACGAGGGCGTCGGGTGGGAGATCCACCACGACGTCCTCGCCCGGACCGTCAGGGCGTCCACGCGCGCGGAGTCCCGCTACGACACGCCGTACGGCGGGACGGCCCACGAGCTGTATCTGGGCGAGGTCTCCGTCGATACCCGCACGTTCGCCCAAAGGGCCGACGCCACCACGGTCTTCGGGCTGACCTGGCCCAGTAGTGGAGAAAGCACGGTCGAGGTGACGGTGCGGTCGACGATGACCGTCGACGTCACGCCCACGTCGTACGACGTCTCGATCGCGACCAGGGCCAGTCTCGCCGGCGAGCCGATCAGCGAGCGCACCTGGCAGGAGTCGATCCCGCGCTGACGGTCAGTCCGCGGCTGAGCGGAGCCGCCACGCCATGCCCATGCCGGCGTACCTCCGCTCCGGGACGATCTCACCCGAAGGATCGGCGAGGTGCAGGATCCACTGGGCAAGCTGCGCCGGGTCGGCGACACCCTTGACCGGGATCGATGCGTACGCCATCTGGTGGGTGCGTTCCCAGCGGTGGCGCAGCTCTTCGCCGTCGCGAGGGGTCCACGTGAAGCCGAAGATCTGCTCGCTGGTGATGATCTCGACGATGTCGTGGAAGGCGACCTCTCGGCGCCGGCCGCGGGTGAGACCCGTTCGAGTGACCGTGAGGGTCGGGACGCCGTTGGCCAGGATCTGACCGAACATGAAGGCCCCGCCGGCGCCGAAGAGCAGGAGGCCCAGGACGGCCCACCACGACGGACCATCGACAGCCCACGACCAGACGCACACGACAGTGAACACAACACAGGTCGAGCCGAGGAGGACCAGCCGACGCGGGGACTGCCGGAACGTGACGCTGCCCTCGAGGTCCAGCTGCTGCTGCCAGTCCGAGATCGATCGCGCCACGGGCGGGATCATGCCATGAGGCCATGACGGCGGCAGGAAAGCGTGCGGTGACGCGGCTCTCGGCTGCGAGCGCGTGATGCCGCGGGCCGACCTCGACCCGGAGGTATGGCGGCGAAGCTCAGATCGCCGAGGTCGTGTTTCCACCGGGTGTTCAGGTCGATGGCAAGACGACGAGTCTCCGCCGCCCGGCTGGCGCCTCGAGGTCAGACCATCCAGTGCGGCTCGTAGTCCGGATCCGTGAGCCCGGGGCGGTCGAATCCGAACGCGGACACGTCCGAGGACGTCCTGCCCGTCGTCACCAGGTCGGCCAGGATCCGCCCGAACGTGGGGGCGAACTTGAAGCCGTGCGCCGACCCGAGGCCGACGACGACCGACGGGTGGCCCGGCACCGGCGCGAGGACGAAGTCGCGGTCAGGGGTCAGCGTGTACTGGCAGCGCAGCGACCGGACGGCCTCGCCCGAGCCCGGCAGCAGCGACCCCATGAAGACCGCCAGACGCTCGCGCATCGCCGGATCGGGGTCGGACGTACGCCGGTCCGGGTCCACGATCGGTCCCCCGCAGTCCTGGGCGGCCTTGACGGTGAGCTCGCCGTAGCACGGGAAGCCGTAGTAGGACGGCTCGTCCATCCAGATCCACAGCGGCATGTCCTGGTACGGCGTGGGGTCGGGCGGGGCGAAGTACGTCGGCTGCTCGAGGGTCACCGTGAGCGGGATCTCGACACCGAGCCCGGCCAGCACCTGGTTGGTCCACGCGTCGGCACACACCACGACGCCGCGACAGGAGTAGGAGGAGCCGCCGGTCTCCACCCGCACGCGCGAGCCGTTGTCGGTCACCCGGGTCACCGGGTTCGACTCCAGCAGGATCGCCCCCGCGGCGTCGGCGAGGCGCTGCATCGCAGCCGTCCCCCGGGCCGCGTGGACGACCGCACCGCGCTCCTGGTACAGCCCGAGGGTGCCTGGCGGTGGGTGGAAGACCGGCCAGCGGGCCGTGATCTGCTCTGCGGACAGCTCCTCGAAGCCGATCCCGACCTCGCGCATCGACGCGATGTAGTCGTCGGGCCTGATGACACAGTCCGGCGGGAACAGGTCGAGGCCGCCGACCACGGTGACGAGGTCCTCGCCGGACTCCTGCTCGAGCAGGGCCCACTCGTCGTACGCCTCCTGGGTCAGGCGCACGTAGCCGGGCGTGTGGTAGCTGTGCCGCAGGATCCGCGAGGTGTCGTGGGACGCACCCCGGGCGTGCCCCAGCTCGAACCGCTCCAGCCCGACCACGGAGTTCCCGCGCGCGGCCAGGTGCCAGGCCGCCCCCGAGCCCAGCGCCCCGAGCCCCACCACGACGTAGTCGACCTCAATCATCGGTGGTCCCGAGCCGCGGAAGGAGCCAGCGACGGATGTCGGCGGAGTCGTCCTCCATCGGTGCGAACCACCCGTGTGTGTGGGCCCGCGACGACATCCCTCGCTGGACGGACTCGCAGATCGCCCAGTCCTGGCGGTTGACCATGTCCCAGAAGTCGCCGGCGTCGGACGGGTCGAAGGTCGGCTTGGCGGCCTCGTCGGCCGCGAACAGGAGCCGGCACTCGATCGCGGTGCGGTCGACGGCGAGCGGGCGGAGCGTGAAGGCCGCCACGTGGTCCGCGGAGCACGAGAGCATCAGGTTCGGGTAGACCAGCTCGCCCTTGTGCCGCATCTTCTCGTCCTCGTCCAAGCCCGGCAGCGGTGCTCGGTCGGTGGTCCCGGTCATGGTGAACGTCCAGGCGCCCTCGCGGTGCGGGATGCCGGAATCCCAGTCGAGCCCGCGGCCTCCCCCGGCGAACGACGGCACCAGTCGCGACAGCTCCGGGTGTACCGGACCGCAGTGGTAGCACTCGTTGTAGTTCTCGGCGATCACCTTCCAGTTCGCCGCGACGTCATAGCTGAAGGTGAGCCCGGTGACCAAGCCGCGGAGGTCGTAGTGCGCGAGGGTGCGGGTCGCCCGGCCCACGCTGTCGGCCAGTGGCCCGGCCACGGCCGGCGTCGGGTGGACGAAGACGAACCCGCCCCACACCTCCACGCCGACCGGGTGCAGGCCGAACCCCGCCGGCTCCACCTCGCCGTCCTCGGTGTGGGGGGCACGCAGCAGCGAGCCGTCGAGGGCGTAGGTCCACGAGTGGTACGGGCAGCGAATGGACCTCGCCCCGCACAGCTGCGGGTCGGCGCCCGGCGGCGTCGGGAAGAGCTGGGAACCGCGGTGACGGCAGACGTTGTACGCCGCGTGCAGGACACCGTCGGCGTCCGAGGTCACTATCAGCGACTCGCCCAGCACCTCGACGACGGCGACCCGCTCGGCCTCGTCGAGCCCGAGATCGGCGACTCTGCCGACACAGGTCCACTCCCGCAGGAGCACCCGATCCCGTTCCCGCTCCCACGCGACCGGATCGACGTACATCGCGCGGGGCAGGGCGGCCTGCAGGGTCACGACGTACCCCCTCCTGCCTCGGCCGCGCTTCCTGCGCCGGTCGAGCTTGTCGCTGGTCGCGAGGAGGTGAGGGACGAGCCGTCTCGACGGGCGACCACCCTCTCTCGGGCAGCGACCAGGTGGCACGCGCTGCGATGGCCCTCGGGATCGGCAGGCAGGATCTCCAGCGACCGCCCGCGGCAGGCGTCCGCGACGGCCTCGGCCGCGCCCGAGGCCAGCGCGGGGCACCGCGGGTGGAATCGGCAGCCGGACGGGATCCGCGTCGGGTCAGGGATCTCGCCGCGCAGCACGATCGGCTCGAGCCCCGTCATCTCGGGCACCACGGAGAGGAGCGCCTGGGTGTAGGGGTGCTGCGGCGAGGTCAGCACCTCCTCGGTCGGCCCCGCCTCCACGACACGGCCGAGGTACATCACGGCGATCCGGTCGGCGATGTTCCAGGCCAGGCCGAGGTCGTGGGTGACCACCAGCACGCCGAGCCCGAGCTCCTCGCGGAGCTTGAGCAGAAGAGCCAGGATCTCGCCGCGGATCGACGCGTCGAGGCTGGACACCGGCTCGTCGGCGATCAGCAGCTGCGGCTGGACGGCCAGGGCTCCTGCGATCAGGACCCGCTGCCGCTGCCCGCCGGACAGCTCGTGCGGATAGCGCAGGAAGAGGGTCTCTGGTGGCCGCAGGCCCGCCGAGGCGAGCGCCTCGGCCACGAGCTCGGTCTCGGTACGGCCCGACTTCGCAACCAGGTGGTGCACGCGGAGGCCCTCGGCGACCGACTCGTACACCGTCTGCCGCGGGTTCAGCGCACCGGCGGGGTCCTGGAGCACCAGCTGCACGTGCCGGCGCAGCGCCTTCAGCCCACGACCCGAACGCTTCATCGGGCTCCCCTGCCACCGGATCTCGCCGGCCACCGGCTCGGCGAGCCCGACCAGCGTGCGGGCCAGGGTCGTCTTGCCGGAGCCCGACTCCCCCACCAGGGCGACGACCTCACCCCCTCGGACGAGCAGGTTGGCGCCGTCGAGCGCGCGGGCGACCCGCCCCGCCCGCGTCGTGAACTCCACCCGCACACCCTCGGCAGAGAGCTCGGCCCGCGTGGACTGCTCGGCCTTCTTCTCGGCGGCGGTCATGAGGCCACCTCACCCGGCGACCCGTGGTGCTGGGTCTCATCCGGCTGGCCGATGCGGACACAGGCCGCTGCGCGACCTTCGCCGTACGACGTGAGGACGGGCTCCGCGGGCAGGCAGACCTCGGCGGCGCGCGGGCAGCGCGGCGCGAACGTGCACCCCCCGGGCAGGTCCCACGGCAACGGCGGGTCACCCGGCAGACCGGAGGGCGCGAACCGCGCGGACGGATCTCCGACCCGGGGGAAGGCAGCCGAGAGCGCCGCGGAGTACGGGTGGAGCGGGTCGGCGAAGATCTGCTCGGCCGGTCCCTCCTCCACCACACGACCGGCGTACATCACGGTGATGCGGTCGCAGAGGTCTCCCAGCACGGAGAGGTCGTGGCTGATCATCATCATCCCGAGGCCGCGCTCACGTACGAGCCCCGAGAGCACGCCCAGCACCTGAGCCTGCACCATCACGTCGAGAGCAGTGGTCGGCTCGTCGGCGACGACCAGCTGGGGGTCACAGGCCAGCGCCATCGCGATCATCACGCGCTGCTTCTGGCCGCCGGAGAGCTGGTGCGGGTAGGACCGGGCCCGTGCCGGGTCGAGGCCGACCTGCTCGAGCAGCGACTCGATCCGCTCGCGCACCCGACCCTCGGCCAGGCCAGGGGCGTGCACCTGGATGGGCTCGGCGATCTGGGCACCGATCCGGTGCACCGGGTTGAGCGAGTGCAGCGCCCCCTGGAAGACGATCGAGGCGCCCACCCAACGGACCGCGCGCAGGTCTCCCCAGCGCATGGTCAGCACGTCCTGGCCGTCGAACAGGACCTCACCCGAGACCATTGCGTTGGCAGCCTGGAGGCGCAGCACGGTGCTGGCGAGAGTCGACTTGCCGCAGCCGGACTCGCCGGCGACACCGACGATCTGGCCTCGCCGCACCGTCAGGTCGACACCACGGACGGCGGGAAGCTCGCCCTCTGAGGTCCGGTAGGTCACGTGGACGTCGCGCATCTCCAGCAGCTCCGACGTGCTCATCGGCGAGCCCTCAGTCGTGGGTTCAGCACTTCCTCCAGCGCCTGGCCGATCAGCGTGAACGCCAGGACGACCAGGACGACACACACGCCGGGCGGGACGACGTACCACCAGCACCCGGTGGTGATGGCGCCCGCCTCGTAGGCACCGTTGAGCATCGTTCCCCAGGACACCCGGGTCGGGTCGCCGAGCCCGAGGAAGCTGAGCGTGGTCTCGGTCAGGATGGCGATCGCCACCGTCAGCGTCGTGTTCGCGAACACCATCGGCATCACGTTGGGCAGGACGTGCCGGCCCAGCTGGTGCCACCGTCCGGCCCCGATCGCCTGCGCCCGCTCGACGTACGCCCGCTCCCTGATCGACAGCGTCTGGCTCCGGATCAGCAGAGCCGTGCCCGGCCACGACGTCACTCCGATCACGATCACGATGTTGAACAGTCCCCTGCCCAGAACCGTCGACATGACGATCGCCAGCGGCAGGAACGGGATGGTCAGGAACCACTCGGTCAGCCGGAACGTGATCCGCCCGACCCAGCCGCCGAAGTACCCGGAGATCAAGCCCACCAGGGTCCCGATCACCATCGAGATGAGGGTCGCCAGGAGGCCGACGAACAGCGAGACCCTGGCCCCCCAGATGAGCAGGGTCAGCACCGAGCGGCCGTTCTCGTCGGTCCCGAGCACGTAGTCGGAGGAGGGTGGCGCGAGCACCGGGCCGTTCGCCTTGGTGACGTCGAGGCCCGACGAGCTTGCGATCAGCGGAGCCAACAGGGCGACGGCCACGAAGAAGACCAGGATGACCAGGCCGAGCATGCCGCTGCGATGACGCCGGAACTGTCCCCACGTGCGCTTCCACGCCGCCATGCGCCTCCGTCGGGCCAGCTGGCTGGCGGACAGCTGCCGCGGCTTGTCCGTCGCGGTGGTCGTCATGTGCGCACCCTGGGGTCGAGCAACCCGTAGAGCAGGTTGGCGATCAGGTTCGCGAAGATGACGCCGGCACTGGCGACGAGGAACGTCCCTTGCAGGACCCAGAAGTCGGGCACCTGGATGGCGTCCGTGGCCAGCAGGCCGAGCCCCGGGATCGAGAAGACCGTCTCGACGGTGATCGCGCCCGACACCACGAAGCCGATGTTCAGCGCGACGATCGTGGTGGTCGGCAGCAGGGCGTTCCGTACGGCGTGGCGGTTGCGCACCTGGATGTCGCGCAGGCCCTTGGCGCGGGCCGTCTGCAGGTAGTCCTCACCGAGCTCGTCGAGCAGCGAGCTGCGCATGATCAGCGAGTAGTCGGCCAGGTAGGCCAGGGTCAGCGTCGTCACCGGCAGCACCAGGTGCCAGGTGGTGTCGAGCACCCCCTTCAGGGAGTTCGGGTCCACGTCCGGCGAGTGCAGGCCGCCGGTCGGGAACACCCCCGGGAAGATCCAGAAGCCGACGCCGAGCGCGGCGATCAGCAGCAGGCCAAGCCACCACTCGGGCATTGCGTAGAGCGTCAGCGAGGTGCCGGTGGTGACCTTGTCGAACCTGCTCCCCCGGCCCCACGCACCGCGGATCCCGAGATAGACGCCGATCACCGTGGCCAGGATCGTCGACGTGCCGACCAGCAGGATCGTGGGCACCATCCGGTCGGCGATCAGCTGCGAGACGGGCAGCCGGTACTGCACCGAGATCCCCAGCTGACCGGTGAACGTGTTGTGCAGGAAGGTCAGGAACTGCTGCCAGACCGGTTGCTGCAGACCGTAGGTCTTGTTGAACGCCTCGACCTGCGCCTCGGTGCTCAGCCGCCCGCGGCCCAAGGTGTGTGCGGGGTCGCCAGGCAGCACGCGGAAGAGGAAGAAGTTGACCACGAGCATGAAGAACAGGCTCCCGATCGACCCGAGTACCTTCAGCCCGACGTACGACGCGTAGCCGCGTCTCCTGGGTCGGACCTCCGGCTCGGACTCGGCGGTGACCAACCCAGGATCTGCCGCGGCTAACGTCATTCGCGATCTCCGACGGTGGCGCGGCGACGCAGCAGCACGAAGCCACCTCCGACCAGTGCGAGCAGCACGACGACGCCTCCGCCGATCATCACCGGCATCCCGACCGAGGACGACGAGTCGCCCTGGGTGGCGCTGACCGCACCGCTGAGCTGCCCGCCCGCGGTGGCGGAGTCGCAGTTCTGGGCCTCGGACGCCGGCTTGATGTGGAGGTAGTTGTAGACGCCGTACTGCTCCAGCCAGACACCACCCGGGTTCGGCTGCGGCACGAAGCAGGCGAACTTGTCGCTGCGCACGGCCTCGCCGATCGAGGAGTACGCCGTGACCAGGTAGGGCGATTGCTGGTACAGGATCTGCTGCATCTGCTTGACCTCGGCCTCACGCTTGGCCTGGTCGGTCTGGACGTGCTGCTGGTTGTACAGCGCGTCGTACTGCTTGTTGCAGAACCACGAGTCCGACCAGTTGCCGCGTTGCCCACAGGTCATGTAGCTGAGCATCGAGTCCGGGTCGGGTTCGACGTACCAACCCCACTGGAAGGCGTCGAAGTTGCCCTTGAGGATCACGTCCGTCAGCTGGCTGGAGCTGTACGTCGACACCTCGGCCTTGATCCCCAGGTCGCTCAGCCACGACTTGAAGTAGTCCATGGTGTTGAGCGACTCCTGTGAGTCGGACCTGGCGGCGAGCCGCAGCGTGCCGATCGGCTGGCCGTTCGGCATGGTGCGAAGCCCGTCGGAGCCCATCTTGTAGCCGGCCGCGTCGAGCAGCGCTCCCGCCTTGGCCGGGTCGAAGTGGAACGCCTCGTTGCTCGGCGGCTCCCAGTGGTACTTCTTGTACGCCGGCGGGATGATCGTCGTCCCCGGTAGCCCCCCACCCTGGTAGACCTTCGTGATCAGCTGCGGCAGGTTCAGCGCGTAGCCGAGCGCGTGGCGGAACTTCGGGTCGAGGACGGCCGGATTGGGGTTGCCGATCGGCTTGCCGGTCTTGGTGTCGATCGACCCGGTGTTGAAGGCGATCTCGTCGAAGCCCGGCGAGTTGCCGTTGTGGGCGGTGATCCCGGCCTTGCCCTGGAGGTTCTTCACCTCGAGCGCCGTGATGCCCTCGACGAAGTCGACCTCACCCTTCTCCATCGCCTGGATCGCCGAGTCGTCGTTCTTGTAGAACTGGAAGATCACCTCGTCGATGTGTGGACGGCCTCCCCAGTAGTCGGGGTTCGCCTCGAACTTGAAGGTGGACCCGTCCGCCGTTCCCGACACCAACCGGAACGGACCCGACCCCACGGGGGGCTGTCCGTTGGCAGGTCCCGCGGCGTAGCTCTTGATCTCGCTCTCGCTGACGTTCTTCCACACGTGCTGGGGCACGATCGGGATCGGGAGCAGGGGCAGGGTGGCGCTCGGCTTCTTCAGCTTCATCACCAGGGTGGTGGCGTCGGGCGCCGTGATCTTGGTGACGCCGTTGAGGTAGGAGATCCACGACGACTGCTCGACCGTGCCGTGGAGCACCCGGTTGTAGGTGTAGGCCACGTCGGCGGCGGTGAGCGGCTTCCCGTCGGACCACGTCACACCCTTGCGGACCGTGAAGGTCCACGTCTTGCCGTCGGGCGAGGTGGTCCACTTGGTGGCAAGCGACGGCGTCGGCGACATGTCGGTCATCGAGTAGCCGGTCAGGTAGTCGTAGGTCAGGCCCCACATCTCATACGACGGCGCCTGGATGCCGAGGAACGGGTTGAGCGAGTCGACGCCCTCACCGAGCATCGCCACCTTGAACACGACCTTGTTCTTCGCCTGGGCGGGGCCGCCGACGGCCAGAGCCGGTAGGAGCGACGCCAGGACGAGCCCGAACGTCGCCACGAGCGCCCCAGCGGTACGGTGACGGCCGTGCCGACCCCGACGACCGACGACAGCGTCCCGCAGTCTGCCGAGCCCGCGACCCCTCCGCTCGCGGCGCGAGTGAGCTTCACCCACACTGAGCACGGGGTCGAGCGTCCCGACCCCTACCACTGGCTCGGGGGCGACGGTCCCGACGTCCTCGCCCACCTCGCGTCCGAACGTGCTTTCTACGACGCGTCCACTGTCCATCTGGAATCCTTCACGTCCTCCCTGAGAAGGGAGATGCTGTCTCGCCTGCCGGCCAACGACGAGTCGTCCCACTGGTCCCGCAGGCGTTTCACCTACTGGACCCGCATGCCCGTGAACAGCGACTACGCCGAACTGCGGCGACGACTGAATCACGATTCAGAGGCAGGGTCAACGACTGATTCCGAATCGTCATCTGTGTTTTTCGACATTACCGCTCAGGACGCCGGCACTGGCTATCTGGACCTCGGACTGACCTTGGTGAGCCCGGACGAGGACCTGCTCGCCTACAGCGTCGACGTCGCGGGAGACGAGGTCTTCGAGCTCCGGTTCCGCGACCTGCGCACGGGTGAGGACCTGCCGGACCGGGTGCCGAGGAGCTACTACGGCGGGGCGTGGAGCGCCGACTCCCAGTGGTTCTTCTACACCGTCCACGACGAGGCGTACCGGCCCTGGCAGGTGCGGCTGCACCGGCTCGGAACGGACGCCGGCGACGACGTGCTGGTGCTCGCCGAGGACGACCAGCGGTTCGAGCTCGGTGTCCGGACCACACGCTCGGGCGCCTTGGTGTGCATCACGGCCGGGAGCCGGCGGACCAGCGAGGTCTGGGCGATCCCAGCCGAGGACCCGACCGCGCCGCCTCGGTCGGTGGGCGGCCGCCGCCACGGGGTGATCTACGCGGTCGAGCACGCGCCCTCCCCCTCGGCGGACCGACTGCTGGTGGTGACGAACGACGACGCCGTGGAGTTCCGGCTGATGACCGCTCGGGTGCCCCGCGACGGCGACCAGGACCACACCGCATGGATCGAGGCCCGGCCGGAGCGCGCCGACGAACGCCTTTACCGGGCGGACGCCTTCGCTGACGGTGTCGTGCTGTCGTACCGCGCCGACGGGCAGCACCGGCTCCGCATCGTCGCCCACGACGACCTGGCCGGGGACGGGATCACGCTGCGGACCCGCTACGACGTCGGCTACCTCGGGCTGGCCCGCAACACGTCGTACGACGCCAGGACGGTGACGGTCCGCGACGAGACCTACCTCCACCCGCCGATCTGGTCCGCGGTCGACCTGCGGACCGGCCACGCTGACGAGGTCCATCGTGCGGAGGCGCCCGGCTTCGACCCGAAGGCGTACATCGCCGAACGGCGTACCTTCCCCGCTCCCGACGGAACCTCGGTGCCGGCCGTGATCGTGCGGCGCCGCGACGTCGCGCTGGACGGCACCGCGCCTGCTCTGATCTACGCGTACGGCGCGTACGAGGCCGTCGACGAGCCCTCGTGGGACGCGGCTGTCCCCAGCGTGCTGGACCACGGGATCGTCTGGGTGCACGCCCTGATCCGCGGCGGCGGCGAAGGCGGGCGCCGCTGGTGGCTGGACGGCAGCATGCGGGCCAAGCAGCACACCTTCGACGACCTGGCCGCCGTGGCCGACGGCCTCGCCCGCGAGGGCCTGGTCGACGGCGCCCGGATCGCCACCCGCGGCCTCAGCGCCGGTGGGCTCCTGCAGGGCGCGGTGTTCAGCCAGCGGCCCGACCGGTGGCGCGCCGTGGTGGCCGAGGTGCCGTTCGTCGACGTGGTGACCACGATGTTCGACGCGTCCATCCCGCTCACGATCAACGAGTGGGAAGAGTGGGGTGACCCGCGGATCCGCGAGGAGTTCGACTGGATGCTCGCCTACTCGCCGTATGACAACCTGCCCGCGCCCGGCACCCGGCCCGACCTTCTGGTCACCGGGGCCGTGCACGACCCGCGGGTGATGGTGCGCGAGCCCGCCAAGTGGGTCGCGGCGCTGCGACACTCCGACCCGGAGTGGTCGCCACGGCTGCTGTTCCGGTGCGAGACCGGGGCCGGTGCCCATGTCGGCCCCTCAGGCCGCGTTGCGCACCTCGGCTACGAGGCCGAGGTGTATGCGTGGATCTTCGACCGGTTGGGGGTTGACCATGACTGACGTGACTGAGGCGACGGACCAGGCTCGCCTGCACGAGGAAGTGATCGAGGTCGCCCGCGAGCTGATCCGCCTTGACACCACCAACGCCCGTGAGCCCGGACTCGGCAACGAGACCCGGTGCGCGGAGTACCTCTGCGACTACCTGACTCGGCACGGCGTCGAGGCGGAGCTGGTCGCCCGTGAGCCGCATCGGGCCAATCTCGTGGCGCGGATCCGCGCCTCGACCGACGGGGGAAGCGGGTCGCTGGCCTTCGTCGGGCACACCGACGTGGTGCCGTGCGACCCACGCGACTGGACCCACCCGCCGTTCGCGGCGGTGCTCGACGACGACGGCTGGCTCTGGGGCCGGGGCGCAGTCGACATGAAGAACGAGGTGGCCGCCCGTGCGGTCGCGATGGCCGAGCTGGCCCGGACCGGCTTCCGCCCCAGCGACGACCTGTGGCTCCTCGCGGTCGCGGACGAGGAGGACGGCGTCGCCGACGTCGGGATGCCCTGGCTGCTGCGCGAGAGACCGGACATCCGACCGACGCACAGCGTCAACGAGGGCGGCGGGGAACGGCTCGTCCTCACCGACGGCCGCCAGATGATCGGGATGTCGGTCGGCGAGAAGGGCACGCTGCCGGTGCAGATCACCGCCGTCGGCGAGGCCGGGCACGCGTCGATCCCGACCTTGGGCGACAACGCCGTCCCCCTCCTCGCCCGGCTCCTCCCCCGCCTCGGCGACGGGATGCCGGATCCGAGCCCCGCGCCGGAGGCGATGGCTATGCTCCGGGCGCTGCTCGGCCGCAACGAGCCCGACCTGGAGGTGGCGCTCCGTGAGGCCGAGGCGCTGTACGACGGGCTGGGCGACACCATCCGCTCGCTGATGGGCTCGACGCTGGCCCCGACGATGCTCTGGGGCTCCAACAAGCGCAACGTGATGCCCGCCCGGGCCACGGCCGAGGTCGACATCCGGATCCTGCCCGGTACGACCCGGGACGAGGTCGAGGCGCGGGTCCGTGGGCTGCTCGGCGACGACATCGCGTACGAGCTCGGCTGGCCCGAGGCGATGGTCGCGGCCTCCAGCTCACCGGTCGAGGGCGTCGTGCCCGCGGCGATCGCGGCCTTCCTCGCCGACGAGGGCGACCCGGGCACGATCCTGCCGACGCTGTGCTCGGGGTTCACCGACAGCAACTACCTCCGCGCAGCCGCCGGCACCCACGCCTACGGCTTCAGCCCGTTCCGTGCCACGCCGAACGAGGTGCTCGAGGCCGGCTACCACAACGCGAACGAACGCGTGCATGTCGACGACCTGCTGCTCTCGACCCGCTTCCACGTGGACCTGGCGAGGCGGGTGCTCGGATGAGGCAGGGCACTCGATTTCCCGAGCCGGCCTCGACCCCGGACCTGCGAGGCCTGCTGCTGGACTACCTCGACTTCTTCCGGGGCGTCGTCGCGGCCAAGCTGGACGGGATGTCCGAGGCGGAGCTCGCACGCTCCGTGGTGCCCTCGGGCTGGACGCCGGCCGGGCTGGTCCACCATCTGGTGAACGTCGAGCGCCGCTGGCTGGTGTGGGGGTTCCTGGGCGAGCCGCTGGAGGACCCCTGGCGTGACGCGGCCGAAGACAGCGGCTGGGTCACCCTCGATCTCCCGATCGCCGAGCTGCACACCATGCTCGACGACGCAGGATCCCGCACGCGGGCGATCGTCGAGGCCCATCAGCTGAGCGACGTGGCGCGGGTGGGCGGCCGCTTCACCGACCAGGCCTCGGCACCCGAGCTGCAGTGGATCCTGCTCCACCTGCTCCAGGAGTACGCGCGGCACGCCGGACACCTCGACATCGCCCGCGAGCTGCTCGACGGGCGGACCGGCGAAGAGGGCTGACCCCGCCCGGCTCAGCCGAGGCCGAGCACCCGCATCGTGTGCGTCGCCATGTGCTGCTCGCCGAGCGAGTTCGGATGGACGACCACGGGATTGGTGCCCTGCAGCACCGGCTCGATCCAGCGCACGCCCTGGGGTTGGCACGCGTCGTGACCCTCCGACACCCGGCTCATGTCGACGTACGTCGCGCCGGTGGCGGCCGCCGCGCGGCGTACGGCGTCGTTCAGCGTGGCCTGGATGTCCCGCAGGTAGGGCACGTCACCCCGCGCCACCGGCATCTTGTCGAAGCAGCCCTCGGTCCTCGGCAGGATCCAGGGGTAGCCCAGGATCGCGACCCGCGCGTGCGGCGCGTGGTGGCGAACGGCCCTGAGGACCTTCACGAGCGCGGGGTAGGTCTTGTGCCGGATGTCGTGGCGGAAACGGTTCCCGTACGTGTCGCGGCACGGACTCCCCTGCCCGAGCGTCGAGACTCCTGCGGCACCGCACAGGAGGATCGCGGAGATGAAGGTGTTGTTGTCGTTGCCGCCAATGGTCATCGTGACCAGCTGGGTACGCCGGTGGACGGCATCGAGCTGCGGTGCGACCCCGGGGTACTGGCCGCTCGTGAAGTCGTTGGTCTCGGCCCCGCCGCACGTGACGTCGGTGAGGCTGGCGTCTACCTGCGCGGCGATCACGTGCGGGTAGTTGGCCGTCGACCGCAGGCAGAGGGGGGTCGTCGGATCGGGCGGGAGCAGGCCGGAGCCGGCGCTGTAGGAGTCGCCGAGCGCGACGTACCGCAGCGGCCCCCGCGCGGCCTGGGACGGGCCGGTTCCGGCGATCGAGGTCAGGACCGCCGCGGCGGCGGTGAGCGCGGCGAGGCTACGGCGACGCATGGAGAGCCTTTCGGTCGGGCCGACTCCCATCCAACGACTCGTACGCGGTTCCGTCACGCCGGAACGCCGCGAACCCACAACGAGACCTACCGGCAGGCAGTCACTCTCACCACGCCCTCCGCGGCCGCGTCGGCGGCGAAACGCAGCACCCGTCGACCGGGGTGGTACACGAACGGGACTCGCTTCCCGTCGGCTTCGGCCCGGCAGGGCTTCCAGGTGGGGCTGAGCCCGACCAGGGTCGCGCGCACGTCGTAGGTGCGAGCCCGCGTCGCGGAGAGTCGAAGGGTCCACCCGTTACGGGTCACCCGCGACGTCAGAGACTCGCCGGGCCCCAGGGTGTGGTCCGATTCCCCGGACCGCGGCGCGGCGAGCAGGGTGCGGCGCCCGGCGCGGTCGGCCAGGTGCACGACGCGGCGGCCGTAGTCGCTGAGCGTGTCAACGGACCTGGGCAACAACGGGATGACCGCGCCGGCGCGCAGGAACAGCGGGATCGTGCCCAGGGGCGCCCGAGCCGTCACAGAGCGGTGCCCACCGAGCACCTCCGTGCTCCGCAGCCCGAAGCGGCCGTCGTTGCGCAGCTGCCACGCACGGGCGAGCTCCAGCCAGTGGCCGCCCGGCAGGTAGACCGGACGGGAGGTCGCCCCTGGAGTGGTCACCGGAGCGACGAGGAGATCGCGGCCGAAGAGGTACTCGTCGTCGGTGCGCACCGCCCTGGGATCGCCCGGGCGGACCAGGGCGAGCTGGCGCATCAGCGGCAGTCCACTGCGCTCGTAGGCGTCCTGACTGCCCGAGACGTAGGGGTAGAGCATGGTGCGGAGGCGGGTGTAGCGCTTCCACACCGGGGCCACGGCCCGGTCGGTGACCTGGGCCCGAGGGTCGCCGGTCGCACTGATCGCGATCCCACCGGACTCCAGGCGCATCACGCCGGTGAACGCGCCGTACTCGATCCACCGGTCCAGCAGCTCAGGCGTCAGGTTCGGCTCGCCGAACAGTGCGAAGAAGCCCCCGATGTCCGGCCCCCACACCGAGACGCCGGAGGTGCCCATGGTCAGGCCCTGGCGCACCGACGAGGTGAGCCCGTCGAAGCCCCAGACGGTGGTCGGGTCGCCGCCCCAGACGATCGACGACTCCCTGATCGCGTCGGTCCAGCCCGAGCGGTTGAAGCGCAGCAGCGGCCGGGGCGCCTTGGTCTCGAAGTCGCGTGCGGTGGCGTGGTACTGCTCCACGTAGCGGTTGTGCATCGTCGCGCCCGGGGTTCCGTCCTCGGAGACGGCGGTGGCCGGGGTGTACTCGCCGAAGTCCTCCATCCATCCGTCGTAACCGTCGTCGACCGCCTCACCGAGCAGTCGCTGGAACAGGTCGCGCCCCGCGGCGGCGGAGAAGTCGATCTGGGACACCTGGAAGTTGGTGGCCGTGGAGTAGTGGTAGACCAGCGGGGAGCCGTCGGGGTTGCGGGTGAACGCGCCCGCGGCCACGCCCTCGTCGTAGACCGGCTGGTAGGTGGTGCAGACCATCGGGTTGACGTACGTCGTGACCCCGACGCCCCGGTCGTGCAGCGACTGGGTCAGCGCCTGCTCCTGCTGGGTCTGCTGGGCGCCGCAGGGCAGGAAGTGGGTGTACGTCTCCGCCACCGAGATCGGTACGTCCCGCCGGCGCTGGTCCGTGAGCTCGGTCGCGGCGTCGCCGACCGGCTGCCACCAGGCGCCGTACACCATCGGGCTGGACGGGGCGGGTTGGCGGCCCACTGCTGCGGTCATCCGGGCCAGCGCCCGCGTCGGCGTGGGCCCGTCGAAGACGCGCAGGTCGAGGTGGTCGGACTGCACGACCACGCGGGCGACGTTCGGGTGCGTGGGGGTGGCCAGCTCGAAGGAGCTGTCCTCGTCGTCGTCGACCAGCACGCCGTACCCGGCCGTCGAGAGCACCCAGGGCACCGGGAAGTACGTCGCATCGTGGCGGTCGCTCCATCCGGGCGGCGGCACGACGGCCCGGACGAGGGACTGCTTCTTGGTGTACGGCCCGTCGAGAACGCGGTTCTGCACCTCGTGCCCGCGATGGTCGACGGCGTCGGAGCGCTCACCCAGCCCCAGGTAGTGCTCGTTCGTGCGAGCGCGGAAGTCCGTCGAGACCGCCGTGATGCCGTCGCCACGGCCGGTGACCGCAAGTGCGTAGGCATCGGCTCCGGCAGGACTGACCCGCACGGTCGCGGTGACCGCGGGGTCGGTGGTGCCGAGCTCGACGACGTCGCCGGCCACTGAGAGCACACGGTCGGCGGGGAGCCGACCAGCCGCGGTGACCAGCGCGATCGCGCCGTGGTCGACGGAGGCCAGCACCGTCCCGTCGCCGTCGACGAAC
>JAFMQY010000068.1:12674-18326 GCA_017354415.1 Nocardioides sp. | reverse complement strand
CTCGACATGCCCGCCTCCGGCTCTGAGCAGCTCGACGACCCGTTCATCCTCACCGGCTCGGACCGCCTCGGCGAGGAGGTTGATCTCGCGGCCGAACCGGTGGGAGGTCTGCAGGGTGGGCACGGTCGACGGTGCGCACCGGCTCAGGCCGTCGACCAGGTCGGCGAGCACCGCACCCGCCTCGACAGAGGCGAGCTGGTAGGGGTCGCCGACGAACACCAGCCGGCAGTCCGCGCGGACCGCCTCGAGCAGCCGGGCCATCAGGGTCAACGACACCATCGACGTCTCATCGACGACGATCACGTCGTGTGGCAGCCGGTTGCGGCGGTCGTGACGGAAGCGGTTGCGGCTGCCGCGCCTCCAGCCGAGCAGCCGGTGCAGGGTCTGGGCCACCGGTTCCCCGACCGCAGCGGCGTGCTCCCGGAGGGCGTCGCCCGCCAGCGCCGTACGAACTGCCTCCTGGAGCCGGGCGGCGGCCTTGCCGGTCGGCGCGGCCAGCGCGATCCGCAGCGGTCGGTCGGACTGGTCGGCCAGCAGGGCCAGCAGTCCGGCGACGGCCGTGGTCTTGCCGGTGCCGGGCCCTCCCGTGAGCACCGTCGTCCACTGCCGGGCCGCGTCGATCGCAGCCACCCGCTGCTCGTCGTACCCCGCCGGGAAGAGGACCGGTGCGAGTGCCTCCAGACGTCGTACGTCGACGGTGGGCGGCGGGAGCGTGAGCCGGGCCACGAGGTCGTCGCGAACCTGACACTCCTCGCGCCAGTAGCGGTCCAGATAGACGACGGAGTCCTCGACGCGCAGCACACCGGCCCGACTCACCTGGCTCGCCGCCACGCGGTCGGACCAGCCCGTCTCCGGCCACCTGAGCCCGTCGGGTAGCGGCTCGCCGACGAGGGTGTCGAGGTCGACGCAGACCGACCCGTGCCGCAGCGACCGGACGGCGAGGGCCAGGGCGAGCGCCGCGTCGTCGTCCGGCTCCCCCGCCAGTGTCTGGATCCGACGAGCCGTGTGCGCGTCCGACGCCTCGACGACGCCGGCCTGGTTGAAGCGCCCGAGCACGCCGGTGAGGCCCAGTCCGAAGCGCCGGTCGTGCGGGTCGTCGGTCTCGAACGGCTCGATCATCTCGGTGCCCCCTCGAGCAGGTCGCTGAGCCCGGTGATCAGGGCAGCGGGCGGGGCCCAGTCGAAGACCCCGGCCACATGCCCGTCCACGACCGGCGTCTCCGGGCCGCACATGCCGCGGAGGAAGAGGTACAGCACGCCGCCGAGGTGCCGGTCCGGGTCGTACGCCGGCAGTCGCCACCGCAGGTAGCGATGGAGTACGACGGAGTACAGCAGCGCCTGCAGTGGGTAGTGGCTGTGCAGCATCGCCGCCGCCATCTCCGCCCGGCCGTAGTCGGCCGAGGTCAGCGGAGACCCCGGCTCACCGAGCGCGTTGGTCTTGTAGTCGACGACGACGTAGCGATGGTCACGATCGGCTACGCCGTCCGGGACCCGGAGGACGACGTCGATGGACCCCGACAGGTAACCCCGCAGCGCCTGCTCCCCGAGCGGCCCCACCAGCTGGTCGGCGTACGACGACAGCGGGTCGTCGGCGGGCAGGTGTGCGCGGAGCAGCGGCCCGACGTCCTCCAGGCGTACGTCGGACCTCAGGGACGCGGGCCGGTCACCCCCGGTCAGCGGGAACTCGAAGTCCAGCTCGCACAGCCGATCGCGCAGCGGGATGTCGACGAGGCGCAACCCCGCCGCGAGTGGACCCAGCGGGGTGTGTAGAGAGGGCAGGAGGCCGTCGGCGAGCTGCTCGGCGGAAACGCCCACCGGCCACCACGGCAGCAGCTCGTGGGTGTGCGCCACCAGTTCGGCGCGCAGGTCGGCGGCCTCGGGGTCCGCCTGCTCGAGGACCCCGTGGACCAAGCTGCCGAGGGCGGCACCAGACGGCAGATCCGCCATTGGGCTGATGACAGGCTCCGTCGCGAGCAGGCTCGCTTCGGTCTCGCTGCGGCCCCTGCGCTCCGACTCCGCCGGATCCCAGGCTCCTCCCTCGGGTTCGTCGTCCTTCGGCACGACCTCGGGCTCCGACGTGACGCCCGCGGGCTGCTCCTGCACCCGGATCAGGCCGGAGTAGGAGGTACGGCGCCACTCGGTGTCGACGTCGCGCTCGAACGCCCGTGCCGCGAGGTCGCCCACCGAGCCGGGGGCGGAGGCGGGCGCACCTTCGGAGATCACCGACAGCTCGGGCGACGGGCCACCCAGCTCGTGGAGCAGTCCCAGGACGTGGGTGACGTAGTCGTCGTCCTTCACCACCTGGGTGTCCGGCACCTCGGCCTGGCCCGGTCTCCGGCCGAACAGGAGCCGGTGCAGGCCGCCGTCGGCGGTGATGAACGTCGGCGCCCACCAGGTCACGACCTGCGACTGGGCCCGCGTCAGCGCGACGTAGAGGTCGCGGAGCTCCTCTCCCGCCTCCTCACGCCGATGCTCACGGACGTTGGCGTTCCACGCGCTCCCGGCGCCCGACACATCAAGCGTGCGGCGTCCGTCGGCATCGTGGTAGAGCGCCACGCTCGGTCTGCGGCTCGCGAGCATCGAGACGAAAGGCAGGTAGACGATGGGGTACTGGAGCCCCTTGCTCTGGTGGAGGGTGGTGATCTGGACGGCCGCGGCGTCGCTGTCGAGACGTCGGACCCGCTCCTGCGAGGCGCTCTCGCGCTCGGTCCTGAGCCACTCGAGGAGTCCGGTCAGGCCGAGCGAGTCGCGGCGGGCCGTCTCGTGCAACGTCTGGGCGAGGTGACGCAGATCCGTCAACAGCCGCTCGCCGCCGACGGTGCCGAGCACGCGGCCGGTGAGTCCCTGCTCCTCCGCCGCCTCGAACAGGGCGGCCACCCCTCGACCGCGCAGCAGGAGCGACCAGCCCCGCAACCGGTCGGCCAGGCGGTCGGTCAGTGCGTCGCCGCCGGCGTCGAGTTCGGACAGGGTGCGTCCGAGGAAGGGCGAGAGTGCGGCAGCCCGCACCCGGCCGGTCCGGTGCGGCTGCTCCAGCGCCTCGAGCAGACAGAGCCAGTGGTCTCCGGCTGGCGACAGGAGCAGAGAGGAGCCGCCTGCCACCACGGCCGCCACCCCGCGTAGCCCGAGCTCCTGGCGCACGAGCTCGGCGTGCTTCCACTCTCCGACCAGGACCGCGATGTGGCCGGCTCGCACCGGTTCGCCGGCCCAGGTCGCCCCCGAGGCCAGGAGCGTGGCGATGTCGGCCGCGCAGTCCTGGGCGATCCACTCCCGTGCCGCGTCGACCTGGATCAGGTCGGACTTCACCAGTTTCATCCCCGTGCGCCTCACCTGACGGATCCGGAACGGCGCCGGCGAGGGAGCGCCCGCCAGGCGTGTGCCGGTGTGTGAGGAGCGGACCTCGCGCACCGTGATGCGCGGGTCGCCGAGCGCAGCGCCGCGGAGGACGACCTGGAGCCGCTCGACCAGGTCGGCGTCACTGCGCCGGTTGGTGTCGAGCGTCGCCTGTGTGGTGGCGGTGCCGGCCGCGGCGAGATAGGTGACCACGTCACCGCCGCGGAAGGCATAGATCGCCTGCTTCGGGTCGCCGATCAGCACCATCGTGGCGTGGCCGCTGAACGCGCGGTGGAGCACTTCCCACTGCTTCGGGTCGGTGTCCTGGAACTCGTCGACCAGCACGACCGACCACCGCTGCCGCATCCGGTGCCGCGCGGGGGCGTCCTCGTCCTGCAGGGCATCTGCGACACGACCCAGCAGGTCGTCGTAGGACAGGATCCCGAGCCGCCGCTTCCGGCGCTCGATCTCGTCGCGCACGGCGCACGCGAACTCGACCCGAGCCGTCGCGACCGGGTCGTCGCCGCCGGCCGGCGTCAACGCCGAGTGGGAGTCGCCGACGACCTTCTGCGCGATCGTCAGTGCGGCGGCGCGGTCGAACGGCGGCCTCTCCTTGCTCAGCCCGAACCTGAGTAGGTACAGGTCGTCGACGACCTCGACGACCAGCTCGTCGAGCGAGTCGACCAGTGCCGCGCCGGTATCGGTGTCGCCCGCGACCCCGAGGGAGCGCAGCACGATGTGACAGAACTGGTGGGTCGTGGCGATGGTCGCGGCGTCGAACGACGCCAGCGCTGCTCGCAGCCGACGATGGCGGACCTCGACCTCCTCGGGCCGCGCCTCGAGGAGCGTGGCGACCACCGGATGCGCCGGGTCGGCGCGTTCGGGATCGGCGAGAGCTCGCTGGGCCAGCACGAGCTGGTCGCGCACCCGCTCCCGCAGCTCCTGGCTCGCGGCCCGCCCGAAGGTGATCACCAGCAGCTGGTCGAGTGGCACGCCTTCCTCGGCGACGTAGCGTGCGATCAGCCCGGCGACGGTGAATGTCTTGCCGGTGCCGGCGCTGGCCTCGAGCAGGGTGGTGCCGGTCGGCAGCGGGCCGGCCAGGTCGAAGGGCTCCATCCCGGCGGTCACCAGCTTCCCTGCTCGGCCTCGATCAGCGGGCTCCAGACCCGCATCGCCAATGCGCCGAACCGTGTCACCTCGCCCGGGAACTGCTCACCGTCGACCGGTGGTCCATCGGTGCCCGGGAGCGGCGCCGTGTCTCCCCACACACGTCGTACGGCGTCGTCGTCGCGGTCGCCGCCGAACTTGGACTCCCACTGGAAGCCCGCCTGGCGCATCGCGTAGGCGGTGTCGGCGCGGCCGCTCCTGGCGCGGGCATAGCGCAACGACGTCTTCAGCGGGACCGGCAATGGGGCTCGCAGGCCCACGTCTCGCAGCTCCACCAGGTCACGGAGCATGTCGACCGCGCGGTCGTCGAGAGGCCCGAGCAGGGAGGCTGCGACGGTGTCGCGCGACTTGGGGGTGGCGGGCCTGCCGACCGTGTGCGCGGTCCAGCTGCGGTCCGGATCGGAGGCGGCGAGCGCCAGCAGGCTCACCCACGACGTCATCCGGTGCTTGGCTCCGAGGCGGGAGTAGTGGGCGGTGACCAGGCGGTCGCCGTACACCTCGGGCACGGTCCCGACCAGCCGGCGTCCGCCGCGGAGATCGACGGCGACGTCGACGGCCTCGGGCGGGCGGGTGCGCAGGGCCCGGACCGCAGCCACGACCGGCTGGGCCTCCTGCACGAGCGACCCGAGGATGCGCCAGCCGAGCTGTCCGGGTGGCAGCTCACCGCGCCGCCACTCGCGCTCGACGACGGTGTCGACGTCCAGGCCCACCAGCAGGTCGCGCAGGACGCGGTCGCCGACCGCCCACTGGGCCAGGCTGTCGATCTCGACCGGAAGTGCGTCCTCCGGCTGGTCCTCGTCGGTCGCCAGTGCGACGTCGACGCCGTGACGGCCGAGGAAGCCTCTGATCGGGTCACTCCAGAAGCGCACGAGATCGGTCAGCAAGACGTCGCCTCGTGGAGCCGGGGCCAGCGCGCGGTCGAGAACGGGCACAGGCGGCGTGCGTGGACCGGCGGCGGCGCGAGCACCTGCCGCGGCCGCGGTGTCGAACGAGAACGTCGTGCCCGGCACCAGGCCGTCAGGCGTGACGTTGCGGGGGTCGAACGGCTGCAGTGGGTGGCGCACGGTGACCGCGTCCGAGACGCGGCCGCCGTCGCTCGTGGTCGCCGTGCCGTCGAGGGCGTCCAGCACCTCACCGAGAGGTACGGCGGGCGGTC
>JAFMQY010000068.1:8014-12664 GCA_017354415.1 Nocardioides sp. | reverse complement strand
CGGGCGGTCGCGGCTGGCCGGAGAACTCGTTGGCGCCGCTGTAGGTGACGACGAGGGTCTGGGTCGCGGCCAGGATCGCGTCGAGCAACAGCTGCCGGTCCTCGCTGCGGGCGTCGCGTTCGCCGGTCAGGGGTGCCCTGGCCAGGAGGTCGTCGCCGTCAACCGACCCCTGACGCGGGAAGACACCGTCGTCCAGCCCGAGCAGGCAGACGACGCGGTGCGGCACCGAGCGCATCGGCACCATCGTGCAGACGGTCAGCGTCCCGGTCCGGAAGTTGGCCCGCGTCGGCCGGCCCGCCAGCCGGTCGGCGAGCAGCGCACGCATGTCGGGCAACCGCAGATCCACCCCGCCGAGGTCGGCCGCGGCCCGCCGTACGCGTCCGAGCTCGCGTTGCACCTGCCCGGGTTGCCACGCGTCGGCGGACGAGACGGCGGTGAGGGAGGCCACGCCGTCCTCGAGGGCGTCGAGCCAGTGATCCAGGGGATGCGTGCCGGTGAGCCGGTCGGTCACGGTGCGCAGCCGGTCGACGTACTCCGTGAGACGGCCCACCAGGTCGACCTGGGCGCTGCCGACGTCGTCGAGAGGCAGGGCGCGGTCGAGCCAGGCGGAGGAGTCGTCGGAGAGCGCGACACCGGTGAGCAGCCGGTCGAGGCCGAACTCCCAGGTGTTCGCGACGTACGACGAGAGGCCGAAGTCGGCGCGGTGCTCGGCGTCGAAGGCCCAGCGCACACCGGCCTCCCGCGTCCAGATGTCGAGCTGCTCGAGGTCGTCGTCGCTGAAGCCGAACCGCCGCCGCACCGGCTCGAACCGGGCGAGGTCGAGCACCTGCGTGGCCGGGGCCCGACCGCCGGCCAGGTCGAGCAGCGAGTGGGCGACCGCGAGGAGCGGGTTGGTGAGGACCGGCGAGCGGTCGGCGAGGCGGACCCGCAGCCGATGAGCCGGATGGCCCTCGTGACCGACGACGTCGCCGAGACCGAAACCAGCCTCGATCAGCGGGGCATAGGTGTCGATGTCGGGGCACATCACCAGGACGTCGCGCGGCTCGAGCGTCGGATCGTCGGCGAGCAGCCCGAGCAGCACCTCGCGGAGCACGTCGACCTGGCGGGCGACGCCGTGGCACGCGTGCACCTGCACGGACCGGTCGGCAGGTGACAGGACACGGCCGCCGGGTCGCGGGGTGTCGGCGGCGAGGTCGGACTGCAACCAACCCAGAAGCGTGTCGGGCGGATCCGCCGTCGCCTCCTCGTCGTCGGTCGCCGGAGCGGCAGCGAGGAGAGCACGCTGGAGCTCGCGGGTGTCACGGCCCAGGCTCGACAGCAGGGGATGGCCGACCAACAGGCGGGTGTCGTCGGTCGCCCGCTCCACGGCACCGACCGTCCCGTCGAGGGCCCGCAGGGTGGACCACAGGGTCGGCGACGGATGGGGGAGCCAGACGTGGACGTCGCGACTCTCGCCGAGCACGGCCAGCAGCTCGATCTCGGTCACGGAGAGCCGGGTGTGCCCGAACAGCGAGAGCCGGACGGGCAGATCGAACGCCTCCGGGTCCTCCCGGAGCCGCTCGACTGTCAGGCGATGAAGCTCGAGCGGCGACGCGGCCTCGACCCGGGCGAGGAGGCGGCGCCACAGCTCGGGCTGCCACGCCAGGTCTGCGTCGACGGGACGCCCGGCGCCGTCGGTGTCCCGCCCCACGGACCAGTCGGCCACCAGCGTCGGCCGCTGCCCGGCGTACGACGCGAACAGTCCGGCCAGGCGGCGCGCGACCGAGAACCGACGCCCGAGCCGCAGGTCGGCCTCCTCGCCGGTCAGCCCGTGCCCGAGGTGCCGGGAAAGAGCAGCGGCCCAGGGCTCGTCGAGGCACTCGTCGAGGCAGCCGAGGAGCGGCCAGGCCACCGCGTCGGGAGCCCAGGGGTCGTCGTCACGCGTGCCGGTGATGTCGGCGACCAGGGAGTGCGGTGACCGGAGGTCGACGGCCGCGCACACCCCGTCTCCGGCTGGACCGGCCCCCAGCGCGTGGGCCAGCCGCTGGCTCAGCCACCGTTCCATCCCGCGCGCCGGGACCACCACGAGCTCCCGGGCGAACGGGTCGGGAAGCGGGTCAGCGAGGAGCCGCCCCAGCCCGTCTGCCAGCGCGTCGGCACGCACGGCGCGATGGAGGTGAAGGCCCACGGACCGACCCTATGCGTGACGGCCGACACGCGAGCTCCCTCTCCACGGCCCGATCCCCGCGGGACTGCGGGGATCGTGCTCGGCAGTGGGAGCTGGTGCGCTAGTAATAGCGGCGGCGCGTGCCACCGATGGGAACGAGGTTCAGGACCAGCCCGGCGATGATCAGGATCACGCCGAGGATCCACAGGAAGCCGATGCCGGCGATCAGACCAATGATCAGCAGAATCAGACCGAGGATGACCATGTGTGGAGACACACCTTCCCGTCAGTGGGTACCTCTTGACGGTGCCCCGCCCTCGGGGCTGCGGGATACACCCGAAGGGATGAGCACGTGGACCGCGTGGGGCGCCATAATCTTCGGGAGTGACCATCCGACTCGCCATCGTGAATGACTACGAGGTGGTCGTCCACGGCCTCGCGTCGATGCTCCGTTCGTACAGTGACCGGATCGAGATCGTCGAGGGCGACCTCAACTCCCATCCGGCCTCGTCCGTCGACATCGCCCTGTTCGACACCTTCGCCCAGAGCTTCCGGGACCGCCAGCGCATCGCCCGGCTGGTGTCGGACCCGAGGATCGGGAAGGTCGTGGTCTACACCTGGAGCGCCGACGACCCGGCGGTGAGCGCGGCGCGCGTGCCCGGCATCTCTGCCTATGTCAGCAAGCGGCTCGCCGCCGCGGACCTGGTCGACGCCTTGGAGCGCGTCCACGCCGGCGAGACGCCGTCGATGGACGATCCCGGCCGCGGTCCGGTCGTGACCGGCGACTGGCCGGGGCGCGAGGAGGGGCTCACGGCCCGTGAGTCCGAGGTGCTGTCGTTGATCACCCAGGGGTACTCCAACAACGACATCGTGGAGACCACGATGCTCTCGATCAACTCCATCAAGTCCTATATCCGCTCGGCATATCGCAAGATCGGCGTCACCTCCCGACCGAGGGCGATCCTGTGGGGGATCGACCACGGCTTCCAGCCCGACCACTCGCGGCTGTTGGGCGACGAGATCCCGGGCGACTGATCGGCCACAGACCCGGGGGGACGGTTCGGCAGCTACGACGCCGGAACGATCTCTCGCCCGAGCGGGGTGAGCGAGATCGGGATCATCTTGAAGCTCGCGATGCCGAGCGGGATGCCGATGATCGTGAGGCAGAGCAAGGCGCCGGTGACCGCGTGCTCGATCGCGAGCCAGATGCCGGCCACGATGATCCAGACCACGTTGCCGATCGCTGACATCACGCCGGCCGTCGGCTTGCGCACGACCGTGCGGCCGAACGGCCACAGCGCGTAGCGGGCGATCCGGAACGACGCGATGCCGAACGGGATCGTGATGATGAGGATGCAGGCGACCACGCCGGCCACGACGTACCCGATCGCCATCCACACACCACAGAAGACCAGCCAGATGATGTTCAGGACGACGTTCACGTCGTCAACGTAGCCCGGTCCAGGTCCTGGACTCGCGGGCACGCCTCGCTCGCAGCGACGCTGGGAGGCTGACACGCGAAGCACGCGACCCGGAGCCCCTGGCGGTCTGCAGCGGCGGTCAGCAGCGGCGGGAGATCGTGGAGCGGTGCATCCGCCTGGCCGCGATCGACCTCGCGTCGGGACGCCTCAGCGTGTAGTAGCGGACCCAGTCCATCTGCATGTACGACCGCCTCATCCGGGCACCTCGCACGGCCTTCATCACGAACTCCGGCCGGTACTTCACCCCGGACAGGGCCGCGGACCGGCGTTCGGTGCGGACCACCCTGGTGTCGACGAACCAGGAGATGCGATGCCGGGTGATCTCGATGGCGTACGTGTGCCAGGCACGCGACCGGAGGTCTCGCCTCCGGGAGAAGGTGAAGGAGTGGTCCGGCAGCGTGTTCACCGTCCCACGGGCCCGTCTGTCGCCGGGGCGATAGGAGCCGAGGATGATCCTGTTGCGCCCGCATCTGGCATTGCCGCCGGCCGGGACCAGCTCCCATGTGTAGAGGTAGTGCCGGCCACGCGTGTTGAACTCACGCGCCCGCACGCGTGCCTCCCACCGACCGTAGCGGGCGGCCTGGTTGCCGGGCCACGTCCTGATCGTGCCCCGGTGCCTCGTCGCGTCGAGGGTCAGCATGCCTTGCTGCTGGCCGACCCGGCGCGGGTGGTTCGACTTCCAGTTGCGAACGAGCGACCCGGTCTCGAACTCCTGGTCCCACGCCTCGTTCCCCCACCGGAACACCTTGGCGGCGTTGGTGGGATGCCTGCAGTAGCCGATACAGGTGCTGGCGAACGCCGGGCGTACCTGCGGCGACTCGGCGGGCCCGGACAAAGCGGCGGCGGCCCATGCAGACCCCACGAGGGTCAGGCCGGTCAGGGTGGCGAGAAGCTTTCGAGGCAGGGGGGATGCGCTCACGGGCCCAAGAACGTACCTGGCCCACATGGACTAGTCCAGGCTGGGGTCTCTCTGCGCGCCCGCAGGGATTTCGAATCCAAGACCTTCTGAACCGTGGGTGGTCC
>JAFMQY010000068.1:0-8004 GCA_017354415.1 Nocardioides sp. | reverse complement strand
CCCCCCCCCCCGAGGAGGTGGTCACGTGAGCGGCAGGGCCAGGGCCTGCACGCCGTTCCCGTCGGAGGTGACGAAGGAGACCAGCACCTGACCGTGGTCGCTGCGCAGAGCAGCCACCTGGTCGGCGGTGAGCGGGATCGTCACCTGCTGTACGCCGGCCTTGACCGCCGACTTCTTGTCGGCGACCTGATGACCGCTCATGTCCGGTGACCATGGCGGCGTCGCACCGTCGGTCACCGCACACGGGGTCAGCCCGTAGTCCGGCGGTGGGTCCGCGGCCATCGAGCACGAGGTCTGCCACACGGGGATCGCCCGCACCTCGCCTCGCATCGCGAACGCGTGGACCGTGCCGGCTCCGGAGGCGGTGAGCGACACCGTCACCGACGACGCACCGAGCCTGGCGACGGCGCTGGTGACCATGTCCTGGCCCGGCGCGGGATCACGGCCGGCGATCGGCACCCCGTTGGTGGCCGACTGCAGGATCGTCTGCGGTGAGTCGGTGCCGTCGAGGTTGGGGTGGCCGACGTTCGGCGGCGGCGCGACGGTAGGCCGGTCGGCCGGCGGTGTATAGCCGGGCAGCGTCGCCAGGCCCCAGCGGTAGGGATCGGACTGCACGCTGTTGAAGGCCGACCACGCGAGCCGGGTGCTGTTGTCGATGTGCCGCAGCGTCGTGGTCCCCGCCGCCGCCGTGTTGTCGTTGTCGTACGGCGTGATGTTGAGGCCCATCCGCTGCGGATCAACCGCCGCGGGCAGGTCCGCCATGGGGATCTTCACCTCCAAGTCGTAACCACCGCCGGCGTAGGAGTGGTCGGTGGTCGTCTGGTTGTCACCGACCCAGTGCGCGGTCGAGGCCACCTGGACACCCGGCGCATTGGGCGCGTCGGCCACGGTCGCGGCCAGCGGACCCGTCGAGTAGCCCTGGTGGTTGTCGGCGTCACGCTCCCAGCACGGCCCGTTCGCGCCGTTGCCGTTGACGTTGCTCGGGTCGTTTGTGTAGGGAAAGACACCGAGCTTGAAGGTCGAGCCCGTGTCCATGGCGTCGACCGAGGCGTTGCCGCGTGGGTCGATCTGGAACTCCACCGAGTCGGCCAGCCAGTGCGCCACGCACTCCTGCGGGGTGACGGCGTATGCCTGATAGTCGTCGGTGATGTGGGTGTAGAAGTACAGCGCGTCGTTCGACCACGTCACCTTCGCCCAGCTGCTGTTGGCGTCGGAGGTACCCGACTCGCCGCAGTCGGCGGTGCTGGTGCAGCCACTTGCGCCCTGCCAGATGCGCCCGATGTCGAGCTTCTGGCCGGTGTACTCGCCCGCGGCCGCGGTTCCATCGACCGTGGGAGCAGTGGCAGCCTGCGGGATGGCCGTCGTCGGCACCACCGACACGCTCAGGGTCTCGCTCGCCGACCCTGACGGAGCGGAGTACGTCGTCGTGATCGGGACGTTGACCAGCTGGGTCGCCGGCAGCGTGTCGTCGGTGTGCTGGTCGGTGACGTCGAAGCTCACCGTGGTCTCCTGGCCGGCGGCCAACGGACCGTAGTCCTTCGATGTCGCCGGTGCGGTCAGTCCGTCGGGCAGCGAGAGCGACACCGTGCCGCTCTGTGACTGGTCGGACCAGTTGTGGACCACGACGGGCACGGACTCTGTGCGACCGACGCCGATCGTCGCCACCGCGTCGGAGCGTCCGAGCCGCCGAGCCTCCGGCGCCGTCTTGTCGAGCCAGGTGTCATACTCGGCCCACTTGCCCCAGCGCTGGAACCGGCCCTCGGCCGGCGGTACCACGCGCACCACTGTGTCGGTGTAGCCGGTGGCGTCACCGGACTTCAGCTGTGCCGAGATCCGGTAGAACTGCTCGACCGTCGCGTCCGTCGGGGGCGTGACGGTGAACGTGGCGCTGTCGCCGCCGCCGGCCCGGAACTGCAGTTGCTGCGGCCCGGACGTGGTCCACCCAGGCGGCACGGTCAGCGAGGCCTGGCCTCCGGTGAGCGACCGGCTGCCGGGCGAGGCGTGCAGGGTGACCTGGAACGGCGTGCCCGGTGCGTTGTAGAACGACGAGGTCGTCAGGTGCTCGGTGGTGCCGAGCGGGAGCCCTCCGGGGTCCTGGACCACGGCGCCGTACAGGATGGAGTCGTCCATCCCGGCCGCCGGGTTCGCAGTGCCGTCGGCCCTGACGTTCGGCTGGAACGGCACGAAAGCGTCGGTCATCGCGAACTTCGGGCAGGCGGGCGCGGAGGTGCCGGTGTACATGACGCGGCTCTGCGTCGGGTAGGCCGAGCGGCCCTCGTCGGCCACCTGCTGCCAGATCTTCGCCGAGCCGGCCGGCTGGCCCTGCAGGTTGCCGGACGGCCAGGCGTACGGCGAGTCGTAGCCCGTCCACACCCCGCTGACGGTGTCGAGGTTGGTGGCCGCCGGGACGAAGCCGGTGGTGCAGTTCTTCGACGCCGTGGTGCCGCCGGTGCCGGCGGTGCTGCCCCCGGAGTAGATCTTCTTGACCTGCCAGGTGCTCAGCGCGTGGGGCCCCTTGAGCTGGCCGGGGAACATGGTCGGGTCCGCGGCGGCCTGCATGCCCTCCCAGATCAGCCGGCCGGCGTCCTGGTGGTTGCCGTGCCCGGCGGCCAGGGTCGGGGTGAACCCGATGTAGATGTCGGGCTGCGTGGTCCGAATGATCCGGGTGACGCGGCGCAGCGTGTCCTGCTGGTTCCAGATCTGCTGGGTCAGCGGGGCGCTCTGGTTGTAGAAGAAGTCGACCTTGTCGAGGTAGTAGAGGCTCAGGGTGCCCGAGCGGAAGTGGGCGACCCGGTCCTCGTTCTCCCTCCGCAGGCCCAGGTCGGGGCCGGCCTCGGTGCCGGTCGCGTTGCCGCCGCCCTCACCGCGGGTGACCTGGATGATGCCGCAGGTGGTACCGAACTCCTGGTGCCAGACGCCGCACGGCCCGATGATGCTGGTGTCGTCGTCGGGGTGGGCCCACTCGCCCAGGATGTTCACCTTCGTGCCCTTCGGGGCGACGTAGCCTGTCGACGTGCCCGCGGCCGCGTTTGACGCCCGGGATACGGCGTCTCTGGTCATGATGCCCTCGCCGGCTGCCGCAGCCGCACTCCCCGCGGAGAGTGCACCCGAGACTGCCAGCGCCGCCACCGTGGTCAAGACGGCGGTCCCGACCATGTGTTGTTGTCGCATGGCGTTCCTTCCGGTGTCGCGCTGGATGTTGTGGGTTACTCCTTCACCGCACCGGTCAGCATCCCTTCGATGAACCGGCGTTGGAAGAACAGGTAGACGAGGACGACGGGGAGTGCGACCAGCACCGCCCCGGCGGCGAGGAGGGAGACGTCGGAGGAGTGGGCGCCCTGGAAGAACGCCAGCCCGAGCGGCACCGTGCGCCGGCTGTCGGAGCTGACCATCACCAGCGCCAGCAGGAACTCGTTCCAGGTCCACATGAACGTGACCACGACCATGGTCGTGATGGCGGGGCTACCGGCCGGCGCCAGTACCCGCCAGAGCACGCCCCAACTGCTCGCGCCGTCCATCCGGGCCGCCTCGATCAAGGAGCGCGAGGAGTTACGGAAGTAGGTCCGCATCCAGAACGTCCCGAACGCGACCGACTGCGCGGTCTGCGGCAGGATCAGCGCCCAGTAGGTGTCGGTGAGGCTCAGTCCACGGAGGTCGTAGTACAGCGGGATGACCAGCGCTTCCTCGGGAACCGTGAGCCCGAGCAGGAACAGGTAGAACAGCACCGTCGAGCCGGGGAAGCGCATGGTCCCGAAGGCGTACGCGGCGAGCGTGGAGAAGACGCCCGCGGCGACCACGACCGTCACCGCCACGATCGCCGACGACCGCAGGTAGGAGCCGAAGTGCCCGCGGTTCCAGGCGTCGACGAAGTTGTGGAGGTGGATGCCGTCGGGGATCGGGACGCCGGTGTTCACCGCCGAGCTGGACGACAGCGCGGTGGCCACGATCTCCCAGACCGGCACCAGCGCCACGATGACGAAGACCAAGAGGATCGCGTAGGTGATGAACCGCTCCCGAGCCGAGGTGATCATCCGCGGCGCCCCTCGATCAGCCGCGACGCGACGAGGGTGAGCACGAAGACCAGCACCGTCAGCGCGATGCCCACCGCCGCGCCGTACCCGACCTGTGAGGTCTCGAAGGCGCGGTGGTAGACCTCGTACGCCGGTACCGCCGTGGAGTTGCCGGGGCCGCCGCTGGTGGTCAGGTAGATCAGGTCGAAGTTCCGCAGCCCGGCCACGATCGTCAGCGTCGCCGCGACCGCGATCTGCGGCCGCAGCGCGGGGAGCGTGATCGCCCGGAACTCCTGCCAGGCACCGGCTCCGTCTAGCCGGGCCGCTTCGAAGAGCTCACGCGGAATGCTCTGGGCGCCGGCCAGGAACAGCACCATGCAGAGGCCGAAACCTACCCAGGTGCCGGCCAGGCCGACGGCTGGGAGGGCGAGATGGAAGTCGCCCAGCCAGGCGCGCGACAGGCCGCCGAGCCCGACCCAGCCGAGCACGGTGTTGAGCAGGCCGTCGGGTGCGTAGATGAAGTCGAAGGCCAGTGCCACCACGACCATCGCCAGCACCTGCGGCAGGAACAGCATCACGCGGAAGAACGTGAGCCCGCGGACGCGGACCCGGGTGAGCGTGGCCGCGAGGAGCAGTCCGATCAGGATCGGGAGCAGCGCGTAGAAGATCAGCAGCGTCAGCGCGTGGAGGAAGGGCGCGCGCAGGGTGGGGTCGGTGGCCATGGACCGGTAGTTGCCCAGGCCGACCCAGGTGGCGACCGAGAGTCCGTCCCAGTCGAACAGCGAGTACCAGACCGACTGGCAGAACGGCACCACGACCAGGGCCACGAACACCGCGACGGCCGGCAGGATGTAGAGGTAGCCGATCGCCCGGGGCTCGCCCGGTGACCTCCGGGCATACCTGCGCCGCCACCGCGCCAGGCCGGCCGGCGGGGGGGCCACCGACCTGGTCGGGCGCTCGCGGACACCGCTCTCGGTCGCCGCCACAGCCACCTCAGCTACCCGAGTGGAACGTGCTGTAGTCCTTCTGCAGCGTCTGCGTGAACTGCTGGGGTGACATCTGCCCGCCGATGAGGCTCTGCAGGGCGGCGGTGATGGTGTCGTAGAACGTCGGCGTCGAGTAGTCGAGGTAGGGCACCAAGCCGTTGGCCGCGCTCAGCTGCTCCCAACCCTGCACGATCTGGCCCTCGACCTGGTTGGTCGAGATCGCCTTCGCCTTGCTCGACGGCACGGCCGGTAGGTTGCCGGTCTCGGTCATCACGTCGCCGGCGTGGGCGTTGGTGATGAAGTTGATGTACGCCGCAGCGACGTCGGGATCGGTGGCCTTGCTGGTCACGGCGAACGCCAGGCTCTCACCGCCGGTCGTCGTGGGCTGCTGCCCCGAGGGCGGCGGAGTCACCATCATGCCGAGCGAGGAGCCCATGTCGGGCTCGAGCACGGCAGCCTCCCAGGTACCGGTGATCAGGAAGACCCCCTGGCCGTGGGCGAACTGCTTGGCGGCGTCGTCGTACTTGGTTCCGTTGACACCGCTCTGGAAGTAGCCCTGCTTGACCCAGTCCTGCAGAGTGGTCGCAGCCTTGACGGTGTTCGGGTCGGTCCACGACGCGTTTCCGGTGCCGAAGACCAGGTTGCGGACCGCGTCGGCGCCGGCGGTCTGGGCCTGGATCACGCCGAACTCGTGGATGGCCGGCCACTTGTCGAGGTTGCCGAACATGATCGGCACCTGTCCCTCGGCCTTGATCTTGGGCAGGTCGGCCACGAAGTCCTGCCAGGTCTTGGGCGGTTGGAGGCCGAGGGACTTCAGCTTGTCCTTGTTGTAGTAGATCCCCACGAACTCACCCATCTGCGAGAGCCCGTAGAGCTTGCCCTCGCCGAAGTGGCTGGCATCGTCGCTGACCCGGTTGAGGTCGAGCAAGGAGGCGGGGTAGCGCTGGTCCCAGCCGTACACCTTGGCGTAGCTGTCGAGCGGGGTCAGCATGCCGGCCTTCACGAACGACACCATGTCCGGATAGCCCTGGTTGGCCTCGACCACGTCGGGCGGGTTATTGCCCGAGAGCGCCAGCTTCAGAGTGGTCTTGAGGTCGCTGAAGCTCTTCGCGGTGCGCTTGATCGTCACGTTGGGGTACCGGGCCATGAACTCCTTGTTGAGCTTGGTGATCTCGGCGTTCTGGCCGCCGCGGACCTCCTGGTCCCAGACCGACAACGTGACGTTGCCGGCGGTGGCCGGGTCGGTGGAGATCGACGAGGGTGACTTGGCCTCGGGGGTGCTGCTCGAGCCGGCCCCCGGGGTCCCGCAGGCCGCGAGGAGCGCGGCTGCGGCCACGGCGCCCAGCAAGGGGAGCCGTCGCGGACGACGACGATCGGTCATGGTGTCTCCTCGGGTGTGTGGGCCGGAACTGCTACGCATGGTTCCCCAGATCGGCGAGTCGGGCGATCGTGGCGGCGGCTCGACGGCGTGCGGCGACCGGTCCGGTGGGGGCGAGCTCATCGAGGAACGCGTAACGGCGACGAATCGAGACCTGGTAGGCCGCGTCGGTGTGGTCTGCCTTGACGCCATGCCACCAGTCGAGGATGTCGCCGAGTCCGGGCGCCGCGAGCGAGCCGCCGAACTGCTGGACGGCCAGCGCGGAGCAGACCGAGGCGAACGCCAGGCGGTCGGCCAGTGACCAGCCCGACAGCGTGCCCCGGATCATGCCGGCCGCGAACACGTCACCGGCGCCCGTGGTGTCGATGGCGGGCACGCGCAGCGCCGGCACCTCGGCTTCCTCGCCCGTGCTGGTGTCGATGGCCATCGAGCCGTTCATGCCGTTGGTGACCACGGCCAGCGGGACCACGTCGGCCAGGGCGTACAGAGCATCGCGCGGCGTGTCGGTGCGGGTGTAGGCCATCGCTTCGACGGCGTTCGGGAGAAACGCGTGGCAGCCCTCCAGCTCCTCGAGGACCTCTTCGGGCCAGGTGCCGGTGCCGTCCCAGCCGACGTCGGCGAACACCAGTGCCCCGCCTGCCACGGCGGCCTGCACCCAGGCCTGTTCGGTGCCGGGCTGGCCGGGTCCGAGATCGAGCAGCACGACGCGCGACCTCGGCGGGCTGCCGACGACCTCGTCCGCCGACAGTGGAGCCTGGTGACCGTGGGTCACCATGGTGCGATCGCCCTCGATCGCCATCGAGACCGTGACCGGGGAGTGCCAATGCTCGAACCGCCGGGAGCGGGACAGGTCGACACCCTCCTGGTCGGCGAGGGTCTGCCAGCAGAAATCGCCGTACAGGTCGTCGCCGAAGGCCGCGGCCAGCGACGTGTGCAGCCCCAGCCGACTGGCCGCGATGGCCAGGTTGGCGATGCCGCCGGGCGAGGACCCCATTCCCTGCGCCCAGACCTCCTGGCCGTTGGCCGGTAGCGACGACAACCCGGTGAAGATGATGTCGAGGAACACCGTCCCTTGCAGGAACAGGTCGAACTCGACGGGAGTCTCCGTGTCGGACACCGGGCTGCGTTCTCCTCAGGAGTTCATGGCTGATCAGATTCGCTCACGATAGGCCACCCGTGATCGCCGCCACAAGCCATTCGTGCAGATCTGGTCAGTCTCGTGCAAGAGTGCGCAGGATCCTGATATCTTGAGCGCATGCTGCCCGCCCAGCGCCATGCGGAGATCCTCCGCTTGCTGCGCACCTCGGGCGCCAACGATGTGGCCGACCTCGCCTCCAGACTCGGCGTCAGCCCCTCGACGATCCGGCGCGACCTGGGTTGGCTCAGCAAGCGCGGACACCTGCGGCGGGTCCACGGCGGCGCCACGATCCGCGACGACGCAGACGAGCGGCGGCCGTTCAGCCAGGTGCTGGGCACCGACGCCGGCGACAAGGACCGCGTCGGCGCCCTGGCCGCCGACCTGGTCGCCGACGGCGACGTGGTGCTCCTCGACATCGGCACCACCACCATGCAGCTGGCCTGTCACCTCCGGGGCCGGCAGATCACCGTGATCACCTCCAGCCTGGCCGTG
>JAFMQY010000299.1 GCA_017354415.1 Nocardioides sp. | reverse complement strand
GCGCAGAGGTCGAGCCACCGCGCGTCAGTTCCGTCGAGCGGCGCCGCCGCGAGGGCGTGCGCCACCAGCTGCGACCCCTCGTCCTGCACGCCGGCCCGGCCGTCGGCCACGGCAGGGACGTCGGAGGGACTCCCGCCCGCGGAGACGACGCCGTACGGCGAGAACGGGGTCGGCTCGCCGGGCAGGTCGTCCACCGTCGAACGCCCCGGGCGCGCCACCAGGGTGACCGCGGGGGGTTCGTTGTCGGCGGCGAGGAGCGCCTCCCGCTCCTCCGCGGCTCCGGTGGCCGCCAGCGCTCGGCCGAGTGCCTCGACGACCCAGCGGGGATGGCTGGAGGCCGTGGCGGCGAACCCCAGCGGATCGAGGTCGGGGTCCGGTGCAACCTGGCGGGTCCACTCCTCTCGGTCCTGGTGCGCCACCTTCCGCAGGACGGCGTTGGCGAAGCCGGACGCTCCCGGCCCCACCTCCGACCGGACCAGGTCGACCGACGTGCTGATCGCGGCGTGCGACGGCACCCGCATCGAGAGCAGCTGGTGGCAGCCGAGCCGCAGGACGTCGAGGACCTCGGGGTGCACCTTGGCCAGCGGCCGGTCGGTGCAGGCGGCGAGGATCGCGTCGTACAGCCCCTGGCAGCGGATGGTGCCGCTGGCGAGCTCGGTGGAGAACGCCGCGTCACGGCCCGTCACCCGCCGCCGACCCAGGGCGCCGGTGAGGGCCAGGTTGGTGTACGCGTCGTCCACGCGCACCGCCTTGAGGACGTCGTACGCCGCCCGACGCGCCGGGTCGGGACGAGTCACGCGCGCCATGTCACCCGTCGAGCTCGCCCGCGAGGAACCGCTTCGCCAACGCACGGGGCGCGACCGCCAGCCAGGCGTCGGTGAGCACCTCACGCAGCTCGTCGACGTCGATCTCGCCGATCCGGCTCTGCTGCAGGAGTACAGCGTTGTAGTTGCGGAAGTGGTCGATGGTGAAGAACGGCCCGTCGTCCTCGACCAGGGCGGCCTTGTCCCCGGGGGTAGCGGTCCGGATCACCAGCAGGTCCTGGTACTCCTCGCCGGTCTCGGGGTCGATCGCGTCGTGCCGCGGCGCACGGGCGAGCACGAAGCCGCGGGGCTTCGGCTTCTGCCGGACCAGGTACGTCGGACGGTCGCCCCAGGAGACGCCGAGCTCCACCTCGGGGAGCGACCGGCAGATCGCTTCGACGTCGGCGACCCGTGCCCTGCGGGTCATGTCAGGACTTCTCCCCCGCTGAGGCGGAGACCGCGGGCCCAGTCGGCAGCCGGCATCGGGCGCTTGCCGACCGCCTGCACGTCGCCCAGCCGGAGGGCTCCCGTGCCGGTGCCGACCACCACTGTGTTCTTGCCGGCCACGATCTCGCCGGGGGGAAGGGCGCCGTCGGCAGGCGTCACGGGTCCCAGCTTGACCCGCTCCCCGGCGTACGTCGTCCAGGCGCCGGGGGCGGGCGTGCAGGCCCGCACCTGGCGGTCGACGGCGGCTGCGGGCTGGGTCCAGTCGACCCGCGCGTCGTCGACCGTCACCTTGGGCGCGAGCGACACACCGTCGGCCGGCTGCGGCCGCTCCTCGAGCGACCCGTCGGCGATCCCGTCGAGGGTGGCGACCAGCAGCCCGGCTCCGCCCTCGGCGAGCCGGCCGAGCAGGTCACCGGCGGTGTCGCGGGGGCGGATCCTCTCGGTCATCACGCCGTACGTCGGGCCCGCGTCGAGCTCCCGCACGATCCGGAAGGTCGTCGCGCCGGTGACGTCGTCGCCGGCCCAGATCGACCGCTGCACCGGTGCGGCGCCGCGCCAGGCGGGGAGCAACGAGAAGTGCAGGTTCACCCAGCCGTGGGCGGGGATGTCCAGTGCGGACTGCGGAAGGAGCGCGCCGTACGCCACGACGGCACAGGCGTCCGGGGCGAGCCCGTGGAGCGCCTCCTGGAACTCCGGGTCGCGGGGGTGGTCGGGCTTGAGGATCTTCACGCCGAGCCCCTCCGCGGCCTCGGCGACCGGCGACGGGGTGAGCACCCGGCCGCGTCCGGCGCGGGCGTCCGGACGGGTCACCACGCCGACCAGGTCGTGCCCGGAGTCCGCGATCGCGCGCAGGGACGGCAGGGCGACCTCGGGGGTGCCCGCGAAGACGACCCGCATCAGCTCGCCCCGCTCACAGGCCCAGTCCCCCGGTCGGGTGGGGCGACACCTTGACCGTGGGCGAGCCGGCCAGGCCGAACCACTCCGACTCGCGGATCTCCTTCATCGCCTGCTTGCGCAGCTCAGGCGTGACGCGGTCGATGAACAGGATCCCGTCAAGGTGGTCAGTCTCGTGCTGGATCGCCCGGGACAGCAGCTCGCTGCCCTCGATCGTGACCGGCTCGCCGTACATGTCGAAGCCGCGGGCGACCACGGACAGGGCGCGCCGGCAGTCGATGGTCACGCCGGGAAGCGACAGGCAGCCCTCGTCACCGTCCTGGGTCTCCTCCGACAGGTCCAGCACCGGGTTGACCAGGTGACCGACCTGGCCTTCGACGTTCCAGGTGAAGGCCCGCAGCCCCACTCCGATCTGGGGTGCCGCGAGGCCGGCCCCGGGCGCCTCGAGCATGGTGTCGGTCAGGTCCTGGACCAGCCGCCGCAGCTCCTGGTCGAAGTCCACGACCTCGATCGCCTTCGTGCGCAGGATCGGGTCGCCGAAGAGTCGGATCGGCTGGACGGCCACGGGGTTCCTCTCTCGTGGGTCGAGCGTGTCGAGACAACGAGCCAGAGTCTAGGAGCGGGCCTGGGCGACGGTCAGAGGGTGACCGGGTCGACCTGGATCCGGACCGGGTCCAGCCTGCGGGCGGACCGGACGCGCTGGACCTCTCCGAGCGCTCGCGACAGGGCCGTCGCCTGCGCGCGCGGCACCCGGACGACCAGCCGCGACTCCCCGTCGGAGAGCTCGACCGGCCCGAGCACCTCGGTGCCGGGCGGCCGCTCGAGCAGGGTGAGCGCGTCGTCGACCGCCCCCGGGTCAC
>JAFMQY010000010.1 GCA_017354415.1 Nocardioides sp. | reverse complement strand
ACCACCAGCGGCGGGCACGCGTTCGCCGCGATGAGCCGCCGGCGCCTGCTGGAGATCCTGCAGGCCCGCTGCCGCGAGCTCGGAGTGACCATCCACGTCAGCACCGAGGCGCCCGACGTCGACGAGCTCGCCGCGACGTACGACCTGGTGATCGCCGCCGACGGACTCAACTCAGCGGTCCGCCGTCGGTACGCCGACACCTTCCGGCCAACGCTCGACGTCCGCGACTGCAAGTACATCTGGCTCGGCACCGACAAGGTCTTCGACGCCTTCAAGTTCTACATCCGCGAGACGCCGTACGGCGTGATGCAGATCCACGGGTACCCGTTCGACGACACCGGCTCGACGTTCATCGTCGAGATGACCAGCGAGGTCTGGCGGCGGGCGGGGTTCGCCGACTTCGCCGACCGGGACTGGGCGCCGGGCGACTCCGACGAGAAGTCGATCGCCCTGATCCGCGAGCTCTTCGCGGACGTGCTCGACGGGCACGAGGTGATGGCCAACAACTCGCGCTGGATCTCCTTCACGACGGTCCGCAACGAGCACTGGGTGCACGCAGAGCCCGATCAGGGGGCAGTCGTGATCCTCGGCGACGCCGCGCACACGGCGCACTTCTCGATCGGGTCGGGCACCAAGCTGGCGATGGAGGACGCCCTCGCCCTGGCCGCTTGCCTGCACGAGGAGCCCGACCTGGCGACCGCGCTCGCGACGTACGAGGAGGAGCGGAAGGCGGTCGTCCTCTCGACCCAGCGCGCCGCCCAGGCGAGCCTCGAGTGGTTCGAGAACCTCGCGCAGTACATCCATCAGGACCCGGTGCAGTTCGGCTTCAACATCATGACCCGCTCGCGACGGGTCACCTACGACAACCTGCGTGTGCGCGATCCCGAGTACGTCGCCCGCTGCGAGGCCTGGTACGCCTCGTCGGTCGCAGGCGGTCGACCGGACACTCCGCCGATGTTCCAGCCGGTCACTCTCTGCGCGGCCGAGGGACCCGGGCTGACACTCAACAACCGGGTGATCGTCTCGCCGATGGACCAGTACGTCGCTGCGGACGGCGTGCCGACCGAGTTCCACCTCGTGCACCTCGGCGGCAAGGCTCTCGGCGGCGCCGGCCTGGTGATGACCGAGATGATCTGCACCTCCCCGAACGGCCGGATCAGCCCCGGCTGCGGCGGCCTCTGGACCGACGAGCAACGCGACGGCTGGAAGCGCGCGGTCGACTTCGTGCACGAGAACACGTCGGCGGCGATCGGCTGCCAGCTCGGCCACTCGGGCGCCAAGGGCTCCACGAAGCTGATGTGGGAGGGCATCGACGAGCCGCTGCCCGAGGGCAACTGGGAAGTCGTGGCCGCGTCACCCGTCCCCTACTCCCCCGAGAACCAGACGCCCCTCGAACTCGACCGCGCGGGCCTGGACGAGATCCGCGAGGAGTTCGTCGCCTCGGCCCGCCGCGCTGCCGAGGCAGGCTTCGACCTGCTCGAGCTGCACTGCGCGCACGGCTACCTGCTGTCCGGCTTCCTGTCGCCGGTGACCAACCGGCGTACGGACGAGTACGGCGGCGGCGTCGCCGGCCGGCTGCGCTTCCCGCTCGAGGTGTGGCATGCGATGCGCGAGGTGTGGCCGGCCGACAAGCCGATGACGGTGCGCATCTCCGCGACCGACTGGGTGGAGGACGGCCAGTCGCTGGAGGACGCGCTCGCGGTGGCGACCGCGTTCGCCGAGGCCGGTGCGGCTGCCGTCGACGTGTCGACCGGGCAGGTGACGAAGCGCGAGCAGCCGGCGTTCGGGCGCAGCTACCAGACGCCGTACGCCGACGCGATCCGCAACCGGCTCGGCATCCCGACGATCGCCGTGGGCGTGATCTCGTCGTACGACGACGTGAACTCGATCCTGATGGCGGGTCGCGCCGACCTGTGCGCACTCGGTCGGGTGCACCTGTACGACCCGAACTGGACCCTGCACGCCGCCGTCGAGCAGGACTACGACGGGCCGGGCGCCGTCTGGCCGATGCCCTGGCGCGCGGGTCGCCGGAAGCCGCAGACCGGTCGCACGGACGGACCGAAGCCGCGGCTGGAGCTGATCCGCTCGGGGGACACCGGTACGTCACATCGGCGCTGGCGGCCGCGAGGCGAGGCGTCCTAGGAGATCTGGCGCGAGATCGCCCGGCGGCGGGTCGCCAGGTCGATCACGTTGGGTCGCCCGGCCGACCGCAAGGCTCTGCGCACAACACGCCGCGTGACCCGGCCGCCGCGCGCCGTGATCAGCACCAGCTCGCGGGTCTCGGTGTCGTACGCCGCGACCGCACCCGACACCTCCCTGCGCCCTGCGGCGACGAGGTCTCGCAGCCAGGCGACCAGCTCCGCCGGGTCTGCCTCGGGCCGTGGCCGAAGCGCGCTCCCGTCACGGGTCGGGATCCACCCGCCGTGACCCGGACCGACTCCGTCGCGGATCCAGGACGCCTCCTCGGGGTCGAGCGGAGGATCGAGGTCCATCGCTCCGGCGTACTCCGTGCTCATCCATGCTCCTTCCGTTCCCGGACTCCTTCCCCGCTGATCGCGGTGGTGCACCTGGCCGACCGGTGCCTGTGGATGAGCGTTCGCGCGGCGTCGCGGACAGCGGCATGGTCGGGGTCCATGAGCGATGCCCCGTTCCGTCCGGTACTCCGCACCCAGGCCGACGTCGAGCAGATGTGGCGGCGGCTGATGACGCCGCTCGGGTTCTCCGGCTTCTCGTTGTGGGTGGTGGCCGTCGAGGACGATCGGGCGGTCCCGAAGGTGATGGAGTTCGCCGAGATGCCCGAGTCGCCCGAGGACGACGATGCCGAGGCGCTGGCGGTGATCCTGGGCCACCTCGCGGCTCCAGACACGCGATTCGCGTTCCTCAGGTCACGTCCGGGTGGCGGCCGGCCCGACGCCGCCGACCGGGCCTGGGCTCGCGCGCTGTACGACGCCGGTCGCGCCGCGGGCGTCCGGCTCGAGGTCGTCCATCTCGCGCACGACGACGACGTCTACCCGCTGGCCGTCGACGACCTGCTCGCCGAGCCGGCGTGAGCACGGGGGTGGCAGCGCGACGCGAGATGTGTACGGTGTGGGCACCTCGACAGCCGTCTCGGGAGGCCCTGTCGCGATGAACCTACGTCGCACCCTCACCGGCGCCCTCGCCGCGCCGCTCCTCCTGCTGCCCGCCTGCGGTGGCGGTGACCCCTCCGGCGCCGACCGGCCGATCGCCAGCGCGCCGCCCACGTCCCCGAGCCCGACGAAGCCGCCGAAGCAGGAGTCTCCGGAGCACTTCATCCGGCGGTGGGCCGCTGAAGACACACGTATTCAGAAGACTGGCGACACATCACGTTTTCGAGAGATGTCGAAGGGATGCCGCGGATGCTTGAAGTTGGCGAACCTGGTTGACCGGATCTATAGCGCGGGCGGCTTCATCACGACCGAAGGCTGGCGGATCACGCGAATCTCTGCTTCGGATTCCGGATCGTATGACCTATTTGTCAATGCAGCTGCAACCACGTTCGCGGAGAAAGAAGGCGGACAGGTACACCACCTGCCCAGCGGGCCAGCCCACTTCCAACTCAGGCTAAAGCGCAACGGATCCACGTGGAACGTCACTTATCTCGTTCAAATTGCCGCATGAGGCCCGCACTCGCGGCGGGCGTCGTTGCGCTCGTGATTCTGTTGAGATTCGAAGGACCGGCCACGGCTGAAGGCGCAGGCGACTGTGGCGCGAGTGGCGGCCTCACTGGCGTCGCGGTCGGTTGTCTCAAGTCGGGCGACGAGACGAATGCCTACATCGCGGGGCACTCCGACCACAGCTACTCCATCCGACCCGCGTGCGAGATCGGCGGACTGGTGCTCTGCGACCAGCCAGCCCAGTGCCATGTAGGAGACCACGACGGCTGGCTGTACAACGTGTACCAGGACGACAGCACGGAGCCCCTCGACTGGCAGGCCTGCCTGACCAAGCAGGAGGCACAACGCCTCGGGGGCCTGACGCCCGGCATGGTGGAGCACGCGTTCCAGCGCCTGGCCTGGCCGGCGTCCCCGATCGTCGTCCAGCCACCGAAGGGCCGCACCCTGGTCAACTTCGACACGAACTTCTACACGACCAACACCCACCCGACGACGCAGACCGTGACGCTGATCGGGCAGCAGGTGACGATCGAGGCGACGCCGGTGGGATACACCTGGCACTTCGGCGCGAACGCCTCCGACGCCGACCTGAGCACCAGCGACCCCGGCGCGGCGTACCCGGACCTGCGCGTCACCTACCGCTACACCCGGATCGGCGAGGTGCACCCGAGCGTCGACACGACGTACGCCGGGCGCTACCGCGTCGGCAACGGCCGCTGGCAGTCGATCCCGGCGACCCTCACGGTGCCCGGCGAAGCCGACGACCTCCAGGTGGTGAGCGCGACCCCACATCTTGTCGGCTACTGAGCCACGCTCCTGTCACGTCCTCCGGTGGAAGCTCAGGCGGCCTTCCGGCGTGCGGTCGGATCGCCAGTGTGTGGTCACCCAGAGGCGGTGTCGCTGTCATACCGATACCCAAGCACCGGCGACCGACAATTCAGGGGCTTATCGCCTGTGGATATCTCGCATTCCGAGATATCCACAGAAGCCATTCTGGGCTTGATTTCCGGCGCGTCACATGTAGGGCATTTTCGCCAGAATCCCCGCGAACACGCCCAAGCCTCGCTGAGAAGAATGCGGAGGTCGGGAGGTGCCGCAACCAAGCCATCGCCACCAGCACTCTCCGAAGACTCAATACCCTGCAACCACGGCCCTCCTCACCAACGGAAGGCCCGGGGCTGGAAGACTCGACACATGCCGCCGACCGACCGCAAGAACGCCTGGCCGATCGCCGTCCTCGGGGACGCGGTGGCGATCCTGGTGTTCGTGGCGATCGGGCGGGCCAACCACGGTGAGTCGGCCGGCGCCCCGGGCATCTGGCACACGGCGTGGCCGTTCCTGCTCGGCGCCGGGCTCGGGCTGGCGTTCACGGCGTACCAAAGGGTCAAGCCGACCAGCCTGAGCGCGGGCGTCCGGGTCTGGGTGTGGACGCTGGTGATCGGGATGGTGGTCCGGCACTCGATCGGTGGCGGTACGCCGGTCGACTTCGTGATCGTGGCGGCGAGCGTGCTCGGGGTCTTCCTGGTCGGGTGGCGATTCGCACTCGGCTGGAAGACTTGGCGAAGCCTCTCCCCTAGGTGAGCACCACAACACACCCATGGGGGTGGAACGCGGGGGACCCGTCAACCCGTATCTTTACCGCGCCTGACACGGTCAGGACGTGACGGAGAGCGGCAGACCTGGCTCCGACGCCTCCACGGGAAGACCCGTTCTTCTCGTGGGAGGGCAGGCGGTTCCGGGGCGGGCAGCAAGACGGGGGCGCCACGTCGACATCCGGGTCCGGATGCACGAGGGCCTGGCCGCCACTTGGCGGCCGGGCCCTACGGCAGTGGGGGGTCAGCCCTCCTGCGACTCGCTCCCCTCGACCAGCTCCGGGGTGCCGGTGCTGATCTCGATCTTCTGACCCTGCGTCTCGGCGTACGCGCCGGCGACCCGCACGGTCAGCACGCCCGCGTCGTACGACGCGCTGACGGCCTCGGCGGTCACGCCCGGGGCGAGCCGGAAGGACCGGGTGAAGCGGCCGTAGCGGAACTCACTGAACCGACGGCCGTCGGCCTCCTCCTCGCGGCCGTCGCGACGCTCGCCGCTCACGACCAGATGCCGACCCTTGATCTCGACGCTGACGTCGTCCACGGCGACGCCCGGCAGCTCGAGCCGGATCACCGCGTCCTCGCCCTCGCGGTTCGCCTCCGCGGCCGGGCTGAACCCGGACACCTGCGCGGGCGCGGTGGCGTTCGGACCGAAGGTGGCGCGGACCAGGTTGTCGAACTCGGCGAAGAACGGATCACGCCGACGGCGGCTGATGGTGGTGCTCATAGTCTGTGCTCCTGGGTTCGGGGCCCGTCCTTGCGGGCCGTTCACCCATATAACTTGAGTCGGACCGACTCAATTCCCGGCACGGGCACGTGCATCGTGCGTTCGCCCGCAGCGAACACCCGAGCGCGGTCTTGACGACTACCTCGGGTAGCTGCGGCAGGGCTGGGACCGAAGCGACGCACACGACGGCTCGCCCTTGGGTACGGCGACGCCCGGCACCGCCGACAGCACCAGGAACGACGCGTGCCGCCGATCGGTCCCAACGGTCACCTTCTGCCCGTGGTCGATCGTCCGGAACGCCCACAGCGGCTTGGCGCCACCGGGCGCGTCCAGGGTGATCCGGAGTCGGTCGCCGACCCGGAAGGGCTGGGCGAAGGCCGGGATCTCGATCCGGAGCATCTGGTAGGTCTCCCACGGCATCTCACGCGCGTCCCGACGCCGGTCGGTGTGCACCGGCCGGAGCACGGTGGACGCCCTCGTGTCGAGCCGGCGGTGGCTCGCCCGCAGCCATCCGCTCTGGACGTACACCTCCCTGCCGCTCGGCCGGACGTCGCTGACCGTCGCCTCGAGGTCGACGTCGCGGGCGGGGGTCTTCACCCAGACGTCGAGGGACCCGCCTCCGATGACGACCAAGTTCTTCTTCATCGGTGCGGTGATCCAGCCGAGGCCGGTGCCCTGGGGGATCTGCCGCCAGTCGTACGTCGGGTGGGCACCCCAGATGGCGCTGCTCGAGCCGGTGTAGTCGGTCGCGGGGAGCGCTGTCGGGTCGGCGGAGAACGACTTCGCCTTCGAACGGCGTTTCGGCGCGCCGGGCTTCAGCCCACCATGCGTGCCCAGGTAGAACCGTGTCGCCTTCACACCTGGCACCGGCCAGGAGCTGAATCCGCGGACGAAGCGCGGCAGCGGAGCGCCGGACGGCTGGCCGGCCGCGGCACCCTCCTCGAACAGCACCCGGATGTGCGGCTGCGACTGGTACAGGTGCTTGGCCTGGGCATAGTCCATGCCCTGGTAGTTGTTCTGGGGCGGGAGTGAGAGGCCGGTCACACCGGTCAGCGCCGCCGCCACCTGCGGGGCGACGATCGACTTGAGCCCGGTCGGCACCCGACGACCCACGTAGAGATCCAGGAAGTCGGCGTACCTGCCGAACTCACCCATGCTGAGCGACTCGGTATGGCACCCGTTGCTCATGGTCGCGTAGAGCTGAGGCGACGACTTGAACCTGTTCAGGAAGGCCGGGAAGTGCCCGCCGGTCTGCTCGTCCTGCCAGGCGCCGGCGAGGTAGACGGGGACGTTGATCTTGTGCACGAACCGGCTCGGGTCGATCTGCTGGTAGTACCTCTTGTTGTAGAAGGGGTTGTCCTCGATCAGGCTCACCGGGTCGGGATTCTGGTCACGGACCAGCTGGTTGGTCGCACACTCGGTGTAGCCCTGGTCGACCATCCCCTGCTCCCAGCCCTCGCCGTAGGGGCGGGCATCCTGCCCGCGCTGCGAGGCCCACGGCTCGGCGAAACCCGTGTTGAGGATGCCGCCCGGCCAGAGCGTGGCCCGGTAGCTGTCATCGAGCACCGAGAGCGGCGAGATCGCGGCCAGGTGCGGCGGCTGGGTGCGCCCGACGTACAACTGCTCGATACCGGGGTAGGAGATGCCGACCATGCCGACCTTGTGGAACTTCACCCACGGCTGCGCGGCGATGGTCTCGATCGCGTCGTACCCGTCGAGGCTCTGCACGGGCTCGAACGGCAGGAACGAGCCACCCGAGCAGCCGGTGCCACGGATGTTGACGCCGACATAGGCGAAGCCGAGACCGTTCATGATCTGGGCGAACGTCGTGTTGGCGGGGTTGCTCGGGTCGTACCCGCTGTACTCGACGACGGTCGGGTACGGCGGCGAGCCGAATGCCGGGAACGAGACGTTGGCCGACAGCGTCGTGCCGTCGCGCGTCTGGATGAAGCCGAAGCCCTTGTTCAGGGTCTGCGCGTCGTAGAACGACTGGGGCGGCGGCGGGGCGTCGAAGCTCAGCACGCGCACCGGGGCGGAGGTGTACGACGCGTCCGCAGTGCGCACGTTGTACCGGCCCGGGCGGAGCCGACGCCAGACCAGGCTGCCCTGGTCGTCCACGGTGCGCGTGTGGACGACCTGGCCGTCCCGGAGCAGGTCGAGCCGGGTGCCCTCGAGAGTCGTCGCGTCGAGCACCTCGAGCTGGGTGTTCCCCGGTCGCAGGGTGAACGGGGGTGCCGACCCCGAAGCGGACTGGACCGTCGTCAGGGTCGCCACGGCGAGTGAGAGGACGACGGCGAGGGTGAACAGCGCGCGGACAAGCGGGGTGCGGGGGGTCACGTGGCCGGATCGTGCCATGCCGACGTATGGTCCCGCACCACCCCTGGCGACCTTTGACACGGGAATCCTGAGGGCGCAGACCCGGTTGCCCTGACATGACTGAGAAGCTGGTCCTCGTCCCGGGTCCGGACCACCCGATCACCGTCACTCCCGCCCCCGCCACGGTCACCGTGAGCCTCGGCGACCGCATCATCGCGAAGACGGACGATGCCCTCGTGCTGCAGGAGTCGACATACCCCGCCGTGTACTACCTCCCGCTCGACTCCGTCGACCCTGACGTCCTCGAGCCCTCGACACACCGGAGCTACTGCCCCTACAAGGGCGACGCGTCGTACTACTCCCTGCGCGACGCAGACACGTTCTCGGAGAACGCCGTGTGGAGCTACGTCACGCCGTACGACGCGGTGTCGGAGATCGCCGGCCACGTGGCGTTCTATCCGGACAAGGTGCAGATCTCCGCGGGCTGACGCTCCGGAACGCACGGGCGCGCCTTCGTCCACCCGGGCGGCCGCGGGTCTATCTTCGGTTGGCCGCACGTCCCCGCTTCGGTGGAGGCGTGCGGGGCTCAGTCGGGGTGAGCCAGTCCTGGTGACCTGCGGCCCGGATGGTCGCAGCCGAGACCTCCGGAGCGTTCCATGAGTCACGCCGCCGACACCCACGAGACCGATCACGACGACGCCCGATTGGCGACCCTGGGCTACCAGCCTCAGCTGCGTCGCGTCCTCGGACTGTTCGCCAACTTCGCGGTCGCCTTCACCTATCTGTCCCCGATGGTGGGGATCTACTCGCTGTTCATCCTGGGCCTCGGCACGGGCGGGCCGGCGTACATCTGGCTGAACCTCATTCCGATCATCGGGATGCTGTTCGTCGCACTCGTCTTCGGCGAGCTGGCCAGCCACTACCCGGTCGCGGGTGCCCTCTACCAGTACTCGAAGTTCTCCGTCGGCCCCGGTTACGGCTGGTTCGTCGGCTGGTTCTACGGGTTCGCCCTGTTGATCACAGTCGCCGCGGTCGACACCGGGGTGGTCAGTTACTTCGCCGCACTGACCCACAACTGGTTCGGGTGGAACCTCGACCCCGCCAGCCACTTCACGATCCTGTGGGTCACGGTGCTGCTGCTGCTGATCCAGACCACCCTCAACATCACCGGCGCCAAGGTGATGGGCCGCGTCGCCCAGTTCGGCGTGTACGTCGAGATCGTCGGCACCTTCGGCATCGCGATCATCCTGGCTATCCACGGGTTCCATCATGGGCTCGGCTACCTGTTCTCGACCCAGGGCCAGACCCATGCCTCCACCAACGCGTTCGGCGTGGACTTCCACGGCAGCTTCCTCGCCGCGGGGCTGATCGCGGTGCTGGCGCCGGTGTACATCTACTACGGCTTCGAGTCCGCGGGAGACATCTCCGAGGAGACCAGGGACGCCGGCCGCCAGGTGCCCCGGGCCATGCGCCTGGCCGTGATCTGGGGCGGCATCGGCTCGCTGGTGTTGACTGCGGCGCTTCTGCTGGCCATTCCGGGCGACGGCTCGAAGGGAGTCGGCGACGCGGTCGGTGGCGGCGTTCCGTTCATCCTCGAGGAGCTGCCGTCCGGCGTGCAGGACTTCCTGCTGCTGATGATCATCTTCGCGTTCTTCTCCTGCGGTACGTCGATCCAAGGCGCCGGCAGCCGGCTGGCGTTCTCCTACGCACGCGACCAGGCATTGCCCGCGTCGTCGTGGATCTCCCGGGTCCACCAGCGTTTCGGGACGCCGGTCAACGCGCTGATCGGCGGTGCGGTGATCACGGTGCTGTTCGTACTCCTGGTGTTCGTCTCGCCTGCCGAGAACAAGCACTTCCTGTTCATCACCTATCCCGGCGGCATCAACGCCCTCCTCGCTCTGGTCTCGTTCGGGGTCAGCGGCATCTATCTGTCCTTCCTCCTGACAGTGATCGCGGCCGCCATCGCTCGGTCGCGAGGCTGGGTGCCCGAGGGGCGGTTCACGCTCGGCCGGTGGGGCACGACGGTCACCTGGGTGGCACTGCTCTATCTGGGCCTGATGCTGATCAACGTCGTGGTTCCGACGGGACTGGACTCGCCACGCGGGGCTCTGTTCAACTACGACTGGATCACGCTGCTGGTGATCGTGATCATCGCGATCGTCGGCGCGGCGTACTTCCTGCTCGCGCGGCCGGACCGGGGCGTGAGCCACCACCTGCACGACGAGCTGGAGCCGAGCGGCTCGGAGCGGCACCTCGGGTCCTCCGACGAGCCGCCGTCCGAGACGCCCCCGGTGGCTCGGGCCTAGGGTGGACGCGTGTCCCAGGCCGTCGAGTCGGTGGTCCGCACCATGCAGGACCGGCTCGACGGCCTGACGCCAGCACAGAAGCACCTCGCCGGGTTCCTCGGCACCTACCAGCGGACGACGCTCGCCGTGGGGAATGCCGTCGACGACGGCTCCTTCGAGGACCCGGAGTGGGTCGAGCGCTGGGACGTCGTCTTCGCCGAGCTGTACCTGACCGCCCTCGACGCCCACCTGGCCGGTGAGCGGCCGTCGCGTCCGTGGCAGCTCGCCTTCGACGCCTCGCCCGACCTGGCGGCCCTCCGTCACGTGCTGCTCGGGATCAACGCACACGTCAACTACGACCTCCCGCAGGCCCTGCTCACCGTGATCTCCGACGACGACTTCACCGACTCGTCGCTGATGGCGAGCCGGCGTCGCGACCACGAGCGGATCGACTCCGTCTTGGCGAGTCGGGTCGCCGCCGAGGACGTCGAGCTCGGGATGCACGGGCGCACGCTCACCGACCGGCTCCTCCAGCCGCTCAACCGGCTCTCCTCGAAGCGCTTCCTGCGCGAGTCGCGGATGAAGGTCTGGCACAACACGGTCGCCCTGCAGGCGGCCCGCCTCGACGGCCTCACGGCGTACGCCGAGCGGCTCGCCGAGCTCGAGGTGCTCAGCGCCGCCCGGATCGCCGACCTTCTCGCTCCGGGTCAGGTACTGATCCGGCTCGCCGTCGCCGGCTTCGGCGTGACCCTGCCGCCGCCGGCCTGAGGCACCCGATGCCCTCGCGCTGACGGAACGGGCATCATAGGCGCATGTCGGAGCCCGCACCCGAGCGCAACGTGCTCGGCGAGCCACTCGAGCCGTGCGGGACCGATCCGATGACCGGGTTCTACCGGGACGGGACCTGCTCGTGTGGCGAGCAGGACCTCGGCCTGCATGCGGTCTGCGCGGTGGTCACCGAGGAGTTCCTCGCGCACCAGGCCGCGGTGGGCAACGACCTGACCACGCCGGTACCGGCGTTCGAGTTCCCCGGCCTGAAGCCCGGTGACCGCTGGTGCGTGGTCGCCGTGCGCTGGCTGCAGGCCTACCACGACGGCGTCGCTGCTCCGGTCGTCCTCGCGTCGACCAACGAGCGAGCGCTCGAGGTGATCCCGCTGTCGGTGCTGCGCGAGCACGCCGTCGACGTGCCACCGGACATCAGCAGCCTGGTCTGAGGCCTGCCCGCCCGGCCCGGCTGGCGCCGGGCCGGAGGTGAGTACTGCACTCCGGACAGGGGTCGGGCCCCGAGTCAGCGAGCACCGAGGTGCGTCAGCACCGCCATCACCCGGCGGTGGTCGTCGTCGGTGGGCGGCAGGTCGAGCTTGAGGAAGATGCTGCGTACGTGGGACTCGACCGTCTTCCCGGTCAGGTGCAGCCGGCTCGCGATCGCCCGGTTGGACCGTCCCTGCGCCATCAGCGACAGGACCTCCTGCTCCCGGGCCGACAGCTCCGCCAGCGGATCCCGTGCTGCGGGTCGCCCGAGCAGCTCGGTGACCACGGCCGGATCGACGACGCTGCGCCCCGCGAGCACCCGCCCCACGGCGTCGACCAGCTCGTCGAGGTCGGTGACCCGGTCCTTGAGGAGGTAGGCGACGCCCTGATGCGCCTCCCCGAGGAGGGCGAGCGCGTAGTGCGGTTCGACGTACTGGGACAGTACGATCACGGCCGTTCCCGGATGGTCGCGGCGGACCGACTCCGCGACCCGCAATCCCTCGGTCGTGTGCGTGGGCGGCATGCGGATGTCGGTGACCACGAGGTCCGGCGCCCTTCGCTCGACCAGCGTCATCACCCCGGCCTCATCACCCGCCTGGCCGACGACGTCGATCCCCGCCTCGGCCAGCAGCCGGGTCAGGCCTTCTCGGAAGAGGACGGCGTCGTCGGCCACGACGGCCCGCGTCACGAGACGTCCCCGCACGGCAGGTCGACCCGTACGACGGTGCCGGCGCCCGGTGTGCTGTCGACCTCGAGCGTCCCGCCGACAGCGGTCACCCGGTCCTCGAGTCCGGCGAGCCCCGAGCCACGCGCCGGGTCTGCACCTCCCCGGCCATCGTCGCAGACCTCGACGTGAAGCACTGCCCCTTCTCGGCCGACGCTCACACCCGCACGGTTCGCGGCGGCATGTTTGGTGACGTTGGCCAGCGCCTCGCTGACCACGAAGTACGCCGTCGCCTCGGCGGTCGGCGAGTACCTCTCGTCCGTCACGGCGACGTCGACCGGGATGGACATCCGTCCGGCGGCCATCGCCACGGCTGGAGCGAGGCCTGCGTCGGTGAGGATCGTCGGATGAATGCCCCGGGCGAGCTCCCGGAGCTCGTCGATCGCGCAGGTCAGCTCCTGGCCGCTCCGGTCGAGGGTCTGCCCGGCCAAGGACAGCTCGCCGTTCCCGAGCTGTCGTCGCGCGGAGTGCAGAGCGAGCGACAGCGCGAGCAGCCGTTGCTGGGCGCCGTCGTGGAGATCGCGCTCCACCCGTCGGCGTTCCTCGTCGCCGGCTCGGACGATCCGCTCACGTGACGCCCGTACCTCCCCGAGCTGGGCTCGCAGCTCGGCGTGGAGCCGCTCGTTCTCCAGAGCCATCCCGGCGGCTGCGGCCGTGGCCCGGACCAGGTCGGGATCGAGGGCCGGGTCGTGGATCAGCGCCGCCAGCGGGTGCCCGTCCCGCTCGACCTTCGTCGTACGACGCCGCTCGTCGTCAGCCGACGCCCGTAGCGGGCGCCCCTCGGCGTCCACCCAGCGGTCGTCGCCGATCGGATAGACGACCTCCACGGACGGGTCGGCCAGGGTGCGCGCCAGCAGGACCCGCAGCTGACCGGGGGCGACCGGTGACTGGAGGTCGACGACGAGGCCGCCGATAGCGCTCTGGGCGAGCCGGGTCGAGAGGAGGCCGTACACGAACACCCACGGCACCGCGATCTGGAGCACCGCGCGGAGCTCCCACATCAGGTAGCCGAAGCTGTTCTGTTCCTCAGAAGCGAACGGGCTCAGACCGAACGCCGCCGCCAGCAGGGCCGCGACCACCCACAGGGGCGCCAGCTCTCGTCTCGCCGCGAGACTCGAGCGGCGCCACCGGAGCCAGAGGACCAGGAAGAAGAGAGGGACCAGGACCAAGGCCGAGCGGTCGTACACGAGAAACGACCGATGCGCGAGCTCGGCGTGAGGGAGGTTCGGGAACAGCGAAGGCGTCGGCGGGCACGCCTGGCACCGCGACGTGTCCTGCGTCAGCACGGAGAGGGCCATCGCACCGACCGGAACGACGTACGCCGCACCGCAGACGAAGCGCTCGAAGCGCGTCGTCAGCCGCCCGCTCGGATAGGCCATCACCAGATGCGCGAGAAGGCCCGCCTGAGCGGCCTCGCCGAGGTGGAGAACGGGCTGGGTCCAGCCGTTGCGGACGTTCAGGTAGTTGCCGCAGAACCACGCCAGCCCGTTGAGCACCATCAGGGGGCCCAGTCGATTGCCCGGCCGGCGGTCGATCGCGATCGCCCCGCCGAGGAAGAAGCCGATGCCGGTCGCGAAGTCGAGGAAGTGGTTCTCCTCCACCCGGTGCGAGATCGAGACCGCCTCGGCGCTGAGCCCCCAGGCGAGGCCGAGCACGACGACCCCCAGCGCCAGACAGCGGCGGCGGGTCACCTGCGCGCCTCCAGCAGCGCTTGGAGCGACGAGCCGCTGAGGTGATCCTTGGCCAGGAAGCCGTGGGGACTGTCGGTCAGCCGCCGCCCGAAGTCCTCCGGCGCGCGCCCGGACGTGAGCACGACCTCGGGACCGGCGCTCTTCTGATCCGCCACCTGCAGCGACATCTGCTCCGCGACGGCGAAGCCGTCGAGGTCGGGAAGCTGGATGTCGAGCAGCACGACCTCCGGCTGTAGCTCCTCGGCGAGCCGGATCGCCGTCCGCCCGTCACCCGCCTCCCCCACCACGCGGAACCCCTCGTGGGCGAGCACCTCGCGAGCCCAGGACCGGAAGCCGACATGGTCGTCGACGATGAGGAGGCTCCTCATGCCGGTCATGGTGACACCGTTCGGGGCCGGCGTCTTCAGGGTCAGCACCGAACGGAGGTCCGGTGCCTGCTTGGATGTGCCCGCGTCGTACGACGGCCACGGTGGTGACGTCCTTCGAAAGGAGCCCGTCATGACCGCCATGACCCTCACGACCGCCCGTCGTACGACGCGGCCCGTCGGCCTCGTCCTCGGCTGCGTCGCCGGCACATGCCTCGTCGTCGCGGGCATCTGGAACGCCCTGATCGAGGACCACGTGACCGTGCAGGCACCGCCCACCGACATCGGGCCCCAGGTGCCGGTCGCTGAGGCGATGCACCGCTACTACTCCTGGTACGCCGGGACGGTGGCCCAGCAGCGCGCGGACACGATCCTCGCCATCGTCGGCGTGACCGGGCTGGTGATCCTCGCGATCGAGCTCCGCAGACGTCTGGGCACCGACGTCCTCGGTCGCGGGGCGTGCACCGGGCTGCAGGTCTGCGGCACCGTCTGGGTGATCGGCGCTCTCACCGAGATCGGCGGGCAACGCGCGGTCGCGCTGATGGCCACCCACAGCAATCCGATCCAGACCGTGAACGCGATCTCGTTCACCACCGACGTGACCAGCGACGCGTTCTCCGCCGCCGCGTTCGTCCTGCTCGGCGGCGCGATGTTCGCGATCGGCATCGCGCCGGTGCGGGTCGCCGGCTCCCGGTGGACGCTGCTCACCGGCCTCACCGGGCTCGTCGCGCTGGTCGTCGCATTCGGCTACGTCCGGGGCGTCGACTCCATCACCACCTGGGTGCTCGGCCTGCTGGCCGCCGTGCTCCTGCCTGCGTGGCTCGTGGCGACCGGCCGGCTCCTCGACGCCGAGCAGCCTTCGCTCAGCTGAACCCACCACCACACAGAAGGGAACCAACCATGCACAGCCTGCACGTGACCGTCACCATCAAGCACGAGGTCCCGGACCAAGCCGCCCACCTCGCCGAGGTCGTCTCGTACGTCTCCGCCAAGCCCGGGTTCGTCCACGGCTACTGGCTCGCGCCGATGAACGGCCAGGGGCACGCCTACACCTTCTTCGACACCGAGGAGAACGCGCGGGCCAGCGCTCCGCTGATCGGGATGGAGCACGCGGACGGAGCGGTCGAGATCAGCGGGGTCGAGCTGTGCCCCGTCGCCGCCACCGCGTGACGTCGGCGGCGGACACACCCGGGCCACGACTGGGCATCGACCTCAGTGGTGGCCCGGGTTCACGTCAGCCGGCGTCCTCGAGTGGGGCCGGCAGATCGTGCGTGCCGGGCAGGAAGTAGTAGGCGCCGGTCGGACCGGAAACCGACCACGACGTTGCCCCCCTGGCCGGTGACCAGCCGGCCGGAGATCTCGGCGATGGCCGCGAGCAGCGCTTCCGGAGCGGGCTCGGGGTCGGCGACGTCGAGCTCGAGATAGGCATGGGCCGCGGTGCCGAGGGCGAGGATGCCGGGCTGGGGAAACAGCAGATCGGACATGCGCAGCCTGTCACGGCGTACGACACGCTCGGCGTCGGTCGAGCCTGTCGAGACGCGCGGGCCCGTCGATCGAGCCCGTCGAGACCTCAGGCCGGATGCGTCACGTGCGCGTCTGGACCGGGGTACGAGACGCCCTCGTGGCCGTCGTCCCAGCGCACGACGTACGGCGGAGAACCGTCGTCTCCGCGAACCTCGAGGATCTCCCCCTCGCGCCGGTGCGAGCCGTCCCTGTTGCTCTCGACCACGAGGTGGTCGCCGACCTTGGCCTGCATGGCCGCCACCTACTTCCGCATCGTCCGGACCTGTATCTCCCACGATGGTCCCCACGGGTTCCCGGGACAAGCCCCGAAGGCACGGAACCGGCGTGCCCGCTGCTCCGGGCGGGGCACGCCGGTCCTCGTCACTGGTCGAGCCAGGTGAGGGCCCGGTTCATCAGGTCGGCCTTCTGCGCGGCCGTCCCGTACGCCTCCATCGGCCAGGCCAGGAACACCACCTTGTAGGAGCCGTCAGCGACCGTGAGCGCGTCGGTGCTCGCAGCGTCATCGGTGAAGGCACTCGTGGCGGGGGCGATCGGCGTGATCTCGTCCTCGAAGTTGGCACCCAGCACCGAGTGGTCGAGCGGCACCGCGCCGATGCCGTCGGAGACCGGGTTCCCGGCGACGCCGTGGACGTCGGCCGTGGCCCGGTCGTTCTGCCGCTCCGATCCGTCCCAGTTGATGTGCAGGTAGTTCCGCACGAACGGCGTGGTCCCGGCCGCCTGGTCCAGGATGTCCTGACCCGACATGAGCAGTCGTCCACCGCCGTCGAGGAAGGCCGCCAGCTCGGACTCGTAGGGACCGAGCGGTGCCGGATAGCTGTTCCCGGTGAACCAGACGATGTTCTGGTGCGCGGCCATGTACGACTCCGGGATCTGCGGAGCTGTGGCGAGATCCCAGTAGCTGTAGTCGACACCGTTCGCGGTCAACGCATCCTTGTAGTACCGCGCCGAGTCGACAGGGTCGTTCGTGTCGTTGTCGATGACGAGCGTGTCGGTCGCCACGGCGATCGTCTCCAGCGATGCGGAGCCGGTCACGGAGGAGTCGGCGTTCGACGTCGCCGTGAACGTCGTGTCGTTGGTGGCGTTGTCGGCCGCATCGGCCGGCACATCCACCTTCACGCACACGTCGACCGATGCTCCTGCGGTCAGCGACCCGGTCGAGGTGATCGGGGTCGTGCAGGTGGAGTCGTACACGCTGGCCGGCCAGCTGCCACCCGAAGCAGTGACGGCGTAGCTGTCAGTCATGTAGCCGTCGTTGGTCAGGTGCTCGGTGAACGAGGCGCTGTGGCCCACCTTGGCGCCCTCGACCCCGGATGCCGGGGTCACGCTGAGGGCGTGGGCCGGCGCGATCGGCGTGGTGTGCGGGCTCCCGGTGGTGAGGGTCCCGGACGCGTTCTTGACCACGATCCCGTCGTCGGTGATCCCGGTGATCGAGCTCGCCAGCCCGGCGTCGATCGTCGCCGTGAAGGTCAGGTTGACGCTCCCACCGGCCGGAACGGTCACGCCGTCCCAGTGGAGCGTCTTGCCTCCGAGGTAGCCGCCCTGACCGATCGTGCCGACCTTCGTGTGTCCGGGCAGGGGATCGGTGACCGAGACGCCCGTGGCGTCGGCGTTGCCGATGTTCTGGAGCTTGATCGTGTAGTGGATCGTGCTCCCTGGACCCACCGGCGTGCCGTCGTCGGACGTCGACACGACCAGAGCCGGTCGCTGCGTGCCGTTGGTCAGGATGTATGCGCCACGTCCATGGGTGCCCGCGGCCAGAACGCCGTGCGAGGCGTCGTAGTCGAGCTGCCAGACGCCGACCTTCGGCATCCCGCCGCCCAACGAGAACCACTTCTGGCCGCCGTTCGTGGTGAAGAAGGCGCCGACGTCCGTGCCGACGTACAGCGTCTTGGCGTCGCTGGGGTCGAGGACGATGCTGTTCACCGGCACGTCGGGCAGGTTGGCGCTGATGTCGCTCCAGTGCGCGCCGCCGTCGGACGTGGCGAACACATGGCCGCTGTTTCCTGGCGTCGCGGCGCCGAAGCCGCTGTACGCCGCGTACGCGATGCGCCAGTTGGAGCGGTCGACCGCGATCTGGTTGACCGGGCGGTTCGGCAGCGTGCCCACGCCGACCCGTGACCAGCTCGGCGAGTCGGACGTGGCGGCGTCCGGACTGACCTGGATCCAGCCCTCGTCGGTGCCGGCGTAGACGCCGTCACCGCCGTCGGCCATCCCCAGCGCGGAGATCAGGCATCCGCGCGCGCCGTTCGAGGCCGATCCGGTGCATCCGCTGGTGAGGTCGGGGCTGATCGGGGTCCAGCTGACGTCACCGGCGCTCGCCGCCTCGGCGTTGTCGGTCCGGTAGACCCGGTAGGAGCCCAGGAACATCTGGTTGACGTTGCCGCGGTTCTCCAGCCATGGGATGTAGAACTCGGAGCGGTCCCGGGTGTTGATGCCGCCGTCGATCGCCTCGTTGCCGAAGAACGTCCCGGTCTCCGACGGGTTGTAGCGGTACGGCGAGAGGGCGGTGTAGGTACCGAAGACGTACGCCGGCACGGTCGAGTTGACCTGGTTGGGCGTGGTCTGGTCGACGATCACCTGACCGCCGTCACCGCCTGCCTGGTCGAACCACCGGTTGTTCGCCACCGACTTGCGCAGCGTGCCGTTGTCCTGAGTGCCGCCCCAGTACTGGCCCGGGATGTGGGGCACCGTCGCCATCGAGGAGTACTGCGCGATCGCCAGGCCGGTGGAATGGACCAGGGCCGCGGTGCTGGGGTTGACCTGGCCGTTGAGGTTCTGCCAATCGGCGGCCGAGAGCGGGGAGCCGTCGGCGTTGCGTCCGCCACCGGTGTGCGAGTCCCAGACCCCACCGTCGTTCCCGATGGCGATGTGAGAGGTGTCGTTCGCCTGGAACGCGATCGCGTGGAAGTCAGGGTGCAGGTCGTAGCCGAGGTTCTTCCAGGTGGCGCCGCCGTCGGTCGACCGGTACACGCCGCCCGACTGTGGGCTGTTGTTGTAGCCGTAGGAACCGAGCGCGTAGACGACGTCGGGGTTCGACGGGTCCGGCTTGACCACGTTGTCGTAGAAGCACTGGGTGCCGCAGTAGTTGACGATCGAGTTGGTGCCGCTGCCGGTACCGGTCGGAGCCCACGTGGACCCACCGTCGGTGCTCTTCCAGACGCGGGCCGTGTGGTAGGCGTCGTTGCTGTCGAAGTAGTCGAACCCGGTATAGAGCGTGGGTGCGGCCTGCCCTGCCGAGTGCGAGATCCCGAGCGCGAAGCGGGTGCCACCCTCGAGGAAGTTGCCGCTCGGGAGACCGCTCATGGCGAGGCTCCACGTCTGGCCGCCGTCGGTGGACCTGTAGATGCCGTCACCCCAGAACGACGCCCACAGGTGGGTCGGGTCTTGAGGGTCGATGACGAGGTCGGTCGCACCGTGGATCTCGTCGGTCGTGCCCTTGAGCAGCGTCCACGTCGACCCGCCGTCCTCGGACTCGTAGACGCCGTACTGGGTGGCCGTCGGGCTGCTGGTGCGGTGCGCGCCGCCGCGGCCGCGGACGGTTGCGGCGTATACGTGCTGCGGGTCGGTCGGGTCCACGGCGATGGCGGACACGGCCTGGCCCGTGAACAGGGTGGAGACGTGCTGCCAGGTGACGCCGCCGTTGGTCGACCGGTAGAAGCCGTCGCCGTAGTAGCTGTCGCCCGACAGCGCGCCTTCGCCGGAGCCCATGTAGACGATGCTGTCGTTGCTCGGTGCGATCGCCAGGGCGCCGACGGACTGGGTGTCGGATGCGTTCGTGCGCGGGGTCCACGTGCCGCTGGTGGCGTCGTAGGTCCAGACGCCGCCCTGGGCCGCGCCGAGGATGATCGTGCCGTCGTTGCGGATGGCCAGGGCGCCGATTCGCCCGGACACGGCCTCGAAGGTGTTCGTCGTCCGCCCGACCTGCACGATCGGGTCGGGACCCTGCTGGACCCAGTTCCCACCGCGGGTCGCGCCGGCCGGCGATGCGTTCGGCATCGCAGCGGCGTGTTTGGTCGCCTTGCCCCGGAGGGCGGCGGCCTGGGTGATGGTGAGCTGGTTGTCGCCACTCAGCAGACGGCTCCAGTAGTACGCGTCGCGGAGCTTGTCGAAGTTCTGCTCGTCGGAGCCGTTCTCGTGCTCGCCCTTGGGCGTCAGCAGGACCGGGGTGTCGTCAACCTGACCGGGTGCGGCCCCCGCTGCGGTGGGCAGGGTCGCAGCGAATCCTGCACCAGAGAAGACGAGCGACAGGGCAAAGAGCAGACGAAGACGAGAACGCACCATGACGACTCTCCCGAATGTGCGCCGATACCCGCCCGAACTGGGCCGGGTGGGCTCAGCATGGCCGCGGCCCCCACCGTGGTCAAGAGCCGCCGGCTGTTACTCGTGGGCCGCTGCCAGCAGCTCCAACTGGCGAAGGGGGTCGCGGAGGGGCCACACCAGCATCAGCCGGACTCCCGCCTCGGCCCAGCGCGCGAAGACCTCGGAGCAGTACGCCGGAGACCCGATCGGCAGGTCGGCAAGCGTCTCAGGATCCCGGCCGAGCAGGGGGCCGAGTAGCGCACGCAGCTCCCGCTGCCGCTCACCCGGACGCGAGGTGACCAGCGCCCAGGCGGTCGCCACCGCATCCGGGAACGAGGCCGTGTCTCGCCCGGCCGCGACCAGATGGCCGTCGAGCCGGGCCCGGGCATCGGCGTACCCCGACGGGGTGATGTTGTAAGCCGACGCGAACCAGCCGTCGGCGACCGCCGCCATCGCCGCCAGGCGGAGGTCGGAGCCCCAGCTGCCGAACCACACCTCGGGAGGTGGCTCCCGGAGGGGCGCGAGCGGTCCGGCGGCGCCGTAGAAGGTGCCGTCCGTCGTGGGTTCGCCCCGGACCAGGGCCCGCACCCTCGGCAGCGCCTCGTCGAAACGGGCCCAACGTTCGGCGAACGGCACGCCCACCGCGTCGTAGTCCGCTTCGCTGGACCCCGGTCCAAGTCCGCCGATCACCCGGCTGTCGGTCAGGGCCGCCAGCGAGGTGAGCGCCTTCGCGACCACGACGGGGTGGCGCACGACGGGCAGCGCGATGCTGGTCGCCAGCGTCATCGGCCCCACTTCATTCAGGACCGCCGCCAGCGCCGTCGGACCGTCGAGCCAGGGTCGTCGCCACACCAGATGATCGTTCGCCGCGACCGTCGAGAACCCGAGGTCGCGCGCCGTCCGCGCGTACTCGCGCAGGCTTCGGCCGGACGGCGCACCCTCGCCGAGGTCCGCGAGTGGCAGGTGCGCACCCAGGTCCATGCTCGCTCCAGCGGTCTCCGGCAGTGAGGTGACGACAGGACGGTACGCCGGCCGAGCCGAGCGGAGCTCGTAGCGGTGCAGACGACCAGCACCGCTACGAGCTTATCGACGGGACCCTGCTGCCGAGGCCACCTGTCAGGTGACGGGTCCCGAAAAGGACCTCCCGGGTCACCGAACGGGGAAACGGCGACCCGGGAGGAGTCAATGGAGCCGGAAGACCAGGCTCACGCGTCATGCGGCCGGGCTTCACGACTCAGGTCAGGCGACCACGTGGACGTCGAGGTCGTGGTCCACATTCATCGCGCCAGGACTGTGACACTCGACGCACTCACCGACCCACGTGAGGGAGCCATCGGCTTCCTCGACCGCGAAGTAGAGGGAGTACATGTGGTCGCAGGGCTCGTTGCATGGCTGCTCCTCCATAGGCTCTCCTCCCTGGCACCCACTCGGTGACCATCGGCGACACATTGTTTAGCGCTTGCTTGCGCTAATTAGAGTGTAGCTGATTGGCGCAGAGTTACGCTAATCTGCGAGCCATGGAGTCAGACCTGTCGGCGTTCCCGCGGCCCCACGTGGCCGTCGACATCGCGCTGCTGACCGTGCGGCCGACCCAGGACCGGCTCGAGCTGGTGACCCTGGTCCAGGACCGGACCGAGGAGCCGCTCGGCCATTCCATCCCCGGCCGCTTCATCCGTGAGCGCCACACCGTCGCTCAGACCGTCGACGAGCTCCTGCAGCTCGAGGTCGGCATCTCGCTGGGGCGTCGACGGCCCCACCCGCTCCGGGTGTACGACGACCCCGACCGGGACACGCGGGCCTGGGGACTGTCCATCGCCACCTGGCTCGCCCTCCCGTGGCGAGCCGTCGCCCATGCCACGGGCACCTGGCGGCCGATCTCGCCATCAGGAACCCCGCGTGGGGTCAAGCTGCTCTTCGACCACGACAGGATCCTGCGCGAAGCCGTCTCCGAACTGCGCGACCGCTACGAGACCTCCCCCGACCCCGAGCGCCTGCTGCCCGGCCTGTTCACATTGCTCGACCTGCGACACCTGCATGAGGCCGTTCTCGGCGAACGCGTGCGCAAGGACACCTTCAACCGCCGGATGCGCGAGCAGCTGGAGCCGACCGGCCATGAGACGACCAGCCTGTCACCGCCTGGACCGCCCCACTCGGCTCACGCAAGCCGCCGCGGCCGGCCGGCGCAGCTCTACCGCCACCCACGGCGAACGACGAGTCACGACGGCGACCTGTGGCGTCTCCCGCGAGAGCAGTGACGGCGGTCACGCGGTCGAGCCTGTCGAGACCGAGGGAATCATGGGAGCCCGAGCGGTGTTGTGGGGATAGTTGAAACCGCAACGATCAGGCCAGGTGCCAGAAGTAGGGGAGAACATGCAGTTCGGCATCTTCACCGTGGGCGACGTCACGCCCGACCCGACGACGGGTCGGACGCCGGCCGAGCACGAGCGGATCAAGGCGACGATCGAGATCGCCAAGAAGGCCGAGGAGGTCGGGCTCGATGTGTTCGCGACCGGCGAGCACCACAACCCGCCGTTCGTGGCCCCGGCCAACCCGCCCGTACTGCTCGCCAACATCGCGGCCCGGACCGAGCGGATCATCCTTTCGACGTCGACCACGCTGATCACGACCAACGACCCCGTGCGGATCGCGCAGGACTACTCCTACCTGCAGCACCTCGCCGACGGCCGCGTCGACCTGATGATGGGCCGCGGCAACACCGGTCCGGTCTACCCGTGGTTCGGCAAGGACATCCGCGAGGGCATCAACCTCGCGATCGAGAACTACCACCTCCTCCACCGCCTCTGGCGCGAGGACGTCGTGGACTGGGAGGGCACGTTCCGGACGCCGCTCCAGGGCTTCACATCCACGCCGCGACCGCTGGACGGCGTACCTCCGTTCGTCTGGCACGGCTCGATCCGCTCGCCCGAGATCGCCGAGCAGGCGGCGTACTACGGCGACGGGTTCTTCGCCAACCACATCTTCTGGCCGGCCTCGCACACGCAGCGGATGGTCGGCCTCTACCGCCGCCGTTTCGAGCACTACGGTCACGGCACCGCCGACCAGGCGATCGTCGGCCTCGGCGGTCAGGTGTTCATGCGCCACAACAGCCAGGACGCCGTGCGTGAGTTCCGTCCCTACTTCGACAATGCCCCGGTCTACGGGCACGGGCCGTCGCTGGAGGACTTCATGCGCGAAACGCCGCTCACCGTCGGCTCGCCCCAGCAGGTCATCGAGCGCACGCTCGGCTTCCGGGAGTACGTCGGCGACTACCAGCGCCAGCTCTTCCTGATGGACCACGCCGGCCTGCCGCTGAAGACTGTCCTCGAGCAGCTGGACCTGCTCGGCGGGGAGGTCGTCCCGGTGCTGCGTCGAGAGTTCGCGGCGCTGAAGCCGGCCCACGTCCCCGACGCACCGACGCATGCTTCGCTCGTCGAGAAGGCTCGTTCCGAGGACCCGTCGGTCGAGCTTGTCGAGACCACGGGGGCGCCGGCATGACCTCGATCGTCGTCATCTCCGCGGGCATCTCGGTCCCCTCGTCGACCCGCATCCTGGCCGACTCACTGGGTCAGGCGACGGTTCGCGCCCTCTCCTCGGTCGACGTCGTCGAGACCTCGACGTCGTACGACGTCATCGAGCTCCGCGACCTCGCCCACCTGCTCACCGACAACGTCCTCACCGGCTTCCCCACCGGCTCCCTCGCCGACGCTGTACGACGGGTCGCCGAGGCCGACGCGGTGATCGCGGTGACTCCCGTCTACACCGGCTCGTACTCCGGCCTGTTCAAGATGTTCTTCGACGTCCTGGAAGAGGGAACTCTCCAGGGCAAGCCGGTGCTGATGGCCGCCACAGCCGGCACGGCCCGCCACTCGCTGGTGCTCGAGTTCGCGATGCGACCGCTGTTCGCCCACCTCCGCGCCGACGTCGTCCCCACGGCCGTCTTCGCGGCCAGCGAAGACTTCGGAGGCGGATCGGTCCGGGGCGGCTCGCTCGCAGCCCGCATCGACCGCGCGACCGGCGAGCTCGCGGACAAGGTGCTCCGACGCGGCACCACGCTCCCCGACGACCCGTTCGAGAACCCCACCCCGTTCGAGGACCTGCTCAACGACCTCCACTGACCCGTCGGTCGAGCTCGTCGAGACCACGCCGCCCTCTCAGACATCGGGCGGGGTGACCGGGGTGGGCCGGGACCGTATCCATCGAGACCGCGACCCGGCCGCGCGGCCATGCATGGGCCGACTCGCCGGTGGGATGGCTACATCCGTCGAAGGGAAACCTGGACATGGCCTACCCCGGCCTCGTCCTGGCGAACGCCGCACTGGGTGAGGGCGTCGAGACCCACCTGTTCTTCACCTTCTGGGGCTTCGACATGATCAACAAGAAGACGATGGCCGACCTGAGGTTCACGATGCTCGGCAACACCGCGACCCACATGCCCCAGGGCCTCGGTGGGCTGCCCGGCATGACCGCGATGGCGACCCACCAGCTGAAGAAGTCGATCGCCGACATCGGCGTCCCCGACGTTCCGGAGTTCCTGCAGCAGATCGTCGACTCAGGCGGCCATCTGTGGGCGTGCCGGATGTCCGCCGACATGAACCACCTCACCGAGGCCGACCTGTACGACGAGGTCGAGGGCATCATGAGCGCCTCCGACTTCATCGAGAAGACGGAAGGTGCGCAGCTGCTGTTCATCTGACGAACAGCAGGACGATCAGGCACGTCATGGGCGCTCACGAAGGCGCGGGGACCCGAGCCACGTGACGAGACCCACGTGCTCGCGATGTGAGGTGCATCGAGAGCCGATGTATTCTGGGGGCGGTAGTTGAGACTTCAATGAAAGAGGATGCGTGACCGCCACCGCCCCCACCCTGGCGCCCCACCGCACCAGCCCGCTGGACGACGCAGCCCGGGCGTTGTTGTTCACCGAGGCCCGGACCGCCAACACGTTCTCCGACGAGCCGGTCAGCGACGAGACCCTGCGCGGCATCTGGGAGCTCACCCGCTTCGCGCCGACGATGGCCAACAGTCAGCCGCTGCGCCTGCTCTTCGTGCGCACGCCGGAGGGCAAGAAGCGCCTCGCCGCACACCTCAGCGAGGGCAACCGCGCCAAGGCGCTGAGCGCGCCGGTGGTGGCCGTGCTCGCCTACGACAGCGAGTTCCACGAGCACTTCCCCACCGTGTTCCCGGCCCGGGGCGAGCAGTACCGCGACAGCTTCGGCAGCATGCCGACCGAGGCCCGCGCCCCGATCGCGTCGTACAGTGCGGCCCTGGCCACCGGCTTCTTCCTGCTCGCTGTCCGCGCGCAGGGGCTGGCCGCAGGCCCGATGGGCGGCTTCGACAAGGCAGGCGTGGACGCGGAGTTCTTCGGCGGTACGACGTGGCGCTCGCAGCTGATCGTGAACATCGGGCACCCGGGCGAGGACCCGTGGTTCCCCCGCAACCCTCGCATCGACGATCGGGACGCCCTCGCCTGGGCCTAGCCCGACACCCACAGCGCGGGCCGACATCCGCGTGTGCGAAGTCGACGCCCGCGCCCCTTCTACCCCGATGCCGCTAGCGTGGGGCCTTGCCGCGGATCTCACGGCGGCGAGTGCGTCTTGGGGGAGGTCTCATGTGCCGATGGCTTGCGTACTCCGGCGCACCGGTGGGCCTGGAGGATCTGCTGTTCAAGCCGCAGAACTCGCTGGTGATGCAGAGCAAGCACTCCAAGCTCGGCGCGACGACGGTGAACGGCGACGGCTTCGGCATCGGGTGGTACGGCGCCTCCGATACGCCGGGCGTCTACCGCAGCACCGAGCCGGCCTGGAACGACCGCAACCTGCGCGAGCTGTCGGCGGTGGCGCGCTCACGGAGGGTCTTCGCTCACATCCGGGCGTCGACCGGGTCCGCGGTGCAGCAGACCAACTGCCACCCGTTCCGGAACGGGAGCTGGCTGTGGATGCACAACGGCCTGATCGCGGGCTTCCACACCCTGAAGCGTGACCTGGCGATAGAGGTCGACCCGGCGCTCTTTCCCGACATCGAAGGCTCGACCGACTCGGAGCTGCTGTTCTTCCTCGCGCTCACGTTCGGGCTACGCGACGACCCGCTCACTGGGGTGGCACGTGCGGTGGGGCTGGTCGAGGAGACGGCGGACCGCCGTGGAGTCGAGGAGCCGGTGCAGATGACGGTGGCGACCACGGACGGCGAGACCACGTGGGCGTTCCGCTACTCCAGCTCCGGCGACTCGCGCTCGCTCTTCCACAGCACCGACATCTCGACGTTGCGCCACCAGTACCCGGACAACCCCGAGCTGCACGGGCTCTCCGACGACGCGCGACTCGTCGTATCCGAGCCCCTCGGAGACCTCCGGGGTGCCTGGCGCGAGGTGCCGGAGTCGTCCTCGGTCACGATCCACGGGGCCGGCGAGGACATTCGCCCCTTCGCGCCGGCGGCGCCGTAGTCCTGCGACAGACGTCACGCATATCCCCCTTGGGGGTTATCCCCCTGGGGGGTTATCATGGGTTACGAAACCACCGAGGAGGAACCCGATGACCACCGTCACCCTGACGGCCGCCACCTTCGAGCCCACCGTCCACGAGAACCAGGTCGTCCTGGTCGACTTCTGGGCGTCGTGGTGCGGTCCGTGCCGCATGTTCGCCCCGATCTTCGAGGCTGCTGCGAAAGCGCACCCGGAGATCGTCTTCGCCAAGGTCGACACCGAGGCGGAGCGCGAGCTCGCGACGGCCGCCCAGATCACGTCGATCCCGACGCTGATGGCGTTCAAGGACGGCCATCTCATCTTCCGCCAGCCGGGCGCGCTGCCGGCTCCGGCGCTCGAGCAGCTGATCGAGGCCGTCCAGGCGTTCGAGGTCGAGGCCGACGAGTCCGCGACGAGGGCGTCATGACCTCCTACACCATGCGCGTGGAGACCGCACTCCCCTTCGACGCCGCGGTGGAGCGTACGCGCGAGGCATTGGCAGAGCAGGGGTTCGGCGTCCTGACCGAGATCGACGTACGGGCGACCATGAAGGCCAAGCTCGACGTCGACGTCCCCGCTCACGTGATCCTCGGCGCCTGCCGTCCTCAGCTCGCGCACCGGGCGATGTCGGCAGCCCCGTCCATCTCGGCGCTGCTGCCGTGCAACGTCGTCGTCCGCGAGTCCGGTGACGGCCGCACCGAGGTCGAGGTGATCGATCCCGCTGCCATGTCGCAGCTCGAGGGCCAGCCGGCGATCGCGGATGTCGCCGCCGAGGCACGCATCCGGCTCCGCGCCGCCCTCGACCGGATCGTCCTCCAGGAGGCGTGATGCGGCTCGAGCCCACTGAGATGCACGCCGTCATCAACCGCGCCAAGCGCGCCCACGGGCACCTCGGCAAGGTGATCAGGATGATGGAGGAGGGTGCCGAGTGCGAGGACATGCTCACCCAGCTCTCCGCCGTCCTCAAGGCCCTCGAGCGGACCGGCTTCCAGGTCGTCGCCACCGGCCTCGAGCAGTGCATGGCCGAGGGCAACGGTCGTGAGTCCATGGACGTCAAGAAGATGGAGAAGCTCTTCCTCGGCCTGGCCTAGAGGGGCCGGGCTCAAGTCGCGCCGAGCGACCGCCAGCAGTTGTAGAGGGCGGCGTTCGTCTTGCCGAACCACACGATCGCGCCGACGAACAAGAGCCATCCGGTATGCGCCCGCGTGGGGTCCACCTCCGCTGAGTCAGCGGGCCCGGTGGGTCATGCTGTCGATGACGGCCGTGACCGCGAGGATCAGCGCCGGATCCGTGCCACGGGCGACCTCGACGCCGTACGTGTCGGCGATCCGGAACCACTTCTTCGACACCTCGGCCACCTGGTCGCCGTCGCGCTCGATCCTGTACTCGTGGTCGACGATGTTGCCCTTCGCCTCGAGATCGTCGCCGTGCTCGACCTTGACCTCGAACCGCTCCCGGAGCGGTGTGATCAGCGCCTTCTTGACCGTCGCCACCGTCTGGCCGCCGGCGTCCTCGATCTCCCTCGTGTCGCGGATGCGGAGCTTCTTCTCCTGGATCTTGAACAGCTCGTGGCCGTCGGGATCTTCGAAGATCAACGTCTCGCGGATGCGCAGGGCCTTGCCGTTGACCTTGTAGACGCGCTCTCCCTGGTCGTCCTCGATCCAGTAGTCGTCCCCGATCGACACCAGCTTCTGCCGCATCCGGAAGGTCCTCGGATCCTCTCCACGCCGCTCGTCTCGACGCTCCTGCCGCCGGCTGCGCAGTCCCATGTCGTCCCTCTCGCTCGTCCGAGACCTGGCTCGACTCAACCTGTGCGGGTTGCTCCCTGCATCACCCACAATGGACGAACGTGGGGCGCGCCGGGGTTCTGGAGCGGCATCATGCTCACGAGAGCAAGGGGGCTGGCCGTGAGACTCGAGCCGTTGTACCGGATCCGATTCACCTACCCGGAGGAATGGGGCGTCGAACTCGAGGGCGGCTGGCAGCAACACCTGTTTCTCGCCGAAGGTCGCTGCGAGGGCGAGATCACGGGCCGCTTCCGCGGCGCCAACTTCCCGTTACGTCGGACGCAGGACGGCCCGTTCTGCCCAGACTTCCGCGCAGCCATCGAGACCGACGACGGAACCACCATCTACGTCGAGTGTCACGGCTACGGCCGGGCTTACCCGCCCGGGCGCCGGCAGATCGTCGGGTCGGTCCTGCACCTCAGCGACAGCGAGCGGTATCGCCGGCTGAACGACGTGATGTGCGTGTGCGTCGGCGAGGTCCGAGCTGCGGAAAATCCCGACGCAGGCCCCGACCTCGTGCTGGACGTCGCCGAGCTGGTGTGGGAGCCGATCGCCGACTGATCCCGGATGGAGGTCGGGTCCGCCAGGGAGCTGCCTGACGGACCCGACGTCGGGCTGTTGCTACCGGGTGATCAGCGACCCATCTTCAGCACGAACCGCTGGTCCACGACGCCGTTCTTCAGAACCTGGACCTTGTGCCGACCGGAGCCCTTGGCGAAGCGGAACTTGACGGTCGCCTCCGCGTCGGCGTTCATCGTGGCGCGGTAGACGACCTCGCCGTTGTCGGTGACCTTGAACCGCAGCCTCCTGCCCTGGACCTGGTCCGCCCCGAGCGCGTCGGTGGTGAAGTGCATCTTCAGCGTGCTCCCGGCCCGGCGGTCGATCTGGGTCACCTCCGCGCTGCCGCTGACCGCGACCTTGGTCACGACCGGCGGCGGGGCGACGTTCGTGAACTGGTAGTCGGTGCTCCCGACCTGGATGTCGTGGATCACCCCGTCGCCCTTGACGCCCGACCCGAGCGAGAAGCCCGCGGCGTACACCTCGGCGCCCGGGAACGCCTGCTGCCACTCGGCCAGCGTGCCGTGGCAGTCGGAGCCGAAGCCGCCGCCGGTCTGCGGGCACAGGTCGTGGTGGTTCTTGTAGACATCCGAACCGGTGGACATCCAGAAGTCGTCCCCGTACGCCGGCTCGCCGACCAGGACGTTCCAGGTGTTGGTGTTGCCGCGGTCGGAGTCCTCGTCGAAGACGATCTGCGAGCCAGGCTGCGGCGTCGTGCCGTACCACGTGAGCGAGGCCGAGGCCGGGATCGGCTGCGTCGGCACCGCGAAGTACTCCGCCGCCTTGGCGTTCGACGTGGCGTCGTCGGTGAAGACGTGCAGCCCGTCTCCGAGGAACTCCACGTGACCCGCGGACCTCGTGTCGGACAGCGTCGACAGCAAGTCACCCTGGCGGATCATCACCGTCTGTCCGCCGTCGGCATGCGCCGCCGGGGCCAGTGCGACCAACGCCGCGGTTGCGATGCCCACGACGACCCCCGTGCTGATGATCTTCATTGTTCTCCTCGTTTCGGTGATCCCTCTCCGGTTGGCGAGGGAGCGCCCTCGCGGCGAAGCCCGCCACGAGAGCGCGCCGAACGTAGGAGACCCCTCCGACACATAGCCCGAGCGCCGACCTCCCTCCCCGCAGGTCCGTGGGACTGCGTCATGGAGCCCAGGTGTGCCCAGGGGCGTACTCCTGACCGGATCAGTCCTCGACGGACCGGGTGCGGGCCCGGCCACGGGGCCGGACGTCCGTCGAGCGGATCCGCTCGACCAGTCTCCGGTCGGCGGTCAGGACAGCTTCGCCGGCACGCGAGGCGATCAGGGCAGGTCTCCACCACGATCGCGGAGCGCGATCAGCTCTTCCCGCCGGGTGCTCACGAGGAGGTCGGCGCTGCCGAGGTGGACGGGGCCCCAGGGCTTGGAGTCCACCGTGATCGCGCGCAGGAACCGCTGAGCCCGTTCACCGCCACCGCTGACGCCGAACGGCGCCATCAGCTCGGCGGTGGTCACCGGTCCGTACGGGCCGACGGAGTCGTTCGCGCGCGCCACGAGCCAGCAGATGGCACCGGCCGAGGTCCGGGCCCCGGCGCGTCCGCGGAAGAAGTCCGGATCGCCGTCGACGACCCCGCGCAGGAGCCGCCGGTTTGCCGTGCGGTGCTCCACGTCGAGGAAGCGGGCGGCGTTCTCATCACACATCCGGAGGATCTCGCCCACCTTCCCGGCGATGTCGTCGGGCACTCCGCGCCAGTCGAACGGCTCGTCGGGGAGCATCTCGGCGTCGAGCGTCTCGAGGGCGTCGGCCCCTCCTACCGCGAGCTCGAGCCAGTCGAGACGGTCGCGGCGCATCTCCTCGAGGAGGTCCTCGAGATCCTCGTCGAACGACGTTGTCTTGACGGCCTCGAGCTCCGGCTCGAACACCGGGCGCCAGTGATCGACGGCGGCCAGCACCTCCGGGGTGAGGCTGGACGGGATGTCCCGCAGTTCGTGGCCGAACCGGACCAGGTCCTTGAGCAGCGCCGGCAGCCGGAGGGCAGCTCGGCGTCCGACCCTGACCTTCCGGGGGAAGAGGTCGGCCATGATCATCTCGACCCGCACGGCGCTCCAGACCAACGGATCGCACGGGCCGTACGACGCGGCCAGCCAGAGCAGTCCCTCCAGCACGGCCCGGCCGTCCGGGTCATCGTACGGCGGGCCCCACCGGGACTGGAGGAACTGTTGCGCCACCTCGTCGAGCTCGGCGTCCGACCACTCCCGCGGCTCGCGTGCCGAGCCTCCGGCGAGGAGCAGGCTGCTGAGCCAGAGCACGAGCGGTCGCACGAGGGGCCAGGTGTCGGACTCGAACGGCGGGTGGTACATCGCGCCCAGTCGAACGGCGTTCTCGATCGTGGCCCGAGCCAGTGCCGGCTCCGCCTCGCGATGGACCGAGCCCTCATCGGCCTGCTGCTGGATGAGGCTGAGGACGCTCTCGATGGGCTCGTTGACCATGAAGGCGTCCTTCACCACGCCACCCATGTTGTGGTCGACGTAGACCAACGCGGTCGCGCGCTCAGCACCGGCGAACCGGACATCGAGCAGGTAGTCGTCGCCGTCACCGAGGACGTGTCCGACGAACTCCACCCGCGCCACCCGGGTCTGGTCGAGGTGCGCCAGCCAGGCCGGCAGCGGTCGTCGACGGTCGCGGAGCGTACGGCGGATGCGCGCCCGGAGTAGGTCGTCCTCGCTGAGCTCCTCGATCACCCGGAGTGCCGCGGTCGTCTGCGCGTAGTCGGTGCCTTCGAACGACGCGAGAAGCTCTTCGAAGGACACTGAAGGTGCAGGCTGCAGCGCCGTGCGGAGTCCCGCCCGGTCCGTCACCTCCAGGATCCCGGAGACGGTCTGCAGGAAGTCCATCGGATGGTCCGAACGCAGAGCGGACCGGAGCGTCTGCAGGAGGTCCCTTGTCTCCCGGTCGCCGTCAGTCTCGAGGTCGCGTCGGTGGTGCCGGACCGGCCGGGGCCCGGGCCGTCGCGGATGGTCGGGTCGCTTCCGTCGCCTCGCCATGGCCACACCCAACGGACGGCGACGGTCTGGAGCGCTACCCGTCGCGGCGGCCCGGACGGGGCTCGGCTGGTCACCCGTCGAAGATGGCACGGACATCGTCGGCGGTGATGTCTGCCGCCATGGCCCCGTCGCCGTCGATCACCTGCGCGAACAGCGCGGCCTTCCGCTCCTTGAGCTCCATCACCTTCTGCTCGATGGTGTCGGTCGCGACCAGGCGGTAGACCATGACGGCGCGGTGCTGTCCGATCCGGTGGGTGCGGTCGACCGCTTGCGCCTCGACAGCGGGGTTCCACCAGGGGTCGAGCACGAACACGTAGTCGGCCTCGGTGAGTGTCAGCCCCACACCACCGGCCTTGAGGCTGATCAGGAACACCGGCGCGTCGCCGTTCTTGAACCCGTCGATGACGTCGGCGCGCCGGCGGGTCTTCCCGTCGAGGTAGGCGTAGCCGATGTCCTCTCGGGTGAGCCGGTCGCGGACCCGGCCGAGATACGACGTGAACTGGCTGAAGACCAACGCCCGGTGACCCTCGCTGATGAGCTCGCGCAGGTGTTCGACCAACGCCTCGAGCTTGGCCGAGCCCACCGCGTCGTGCCCGGGATCGAGCAGCGCGGGATCGAGGCTGAGCAGACGCAGTCGGGTCAACGCCCGGAAGATCGCGATCCGGTTGTGCTCGAAGTCATCGACCAGCCCGAGCACCGTCTGTCGCTCGCGCTGCAAGTGGGTGTCGTAGAGCGTGCGGTGCCTGGCGTTGAGGTCGACCTCCAGCACCTGCTCCTGCTTGGGCGGGAGGTCCGCGGCCACCATCTCCTTGGTCCGCCGCAGCAGGAACGGCCGGATCCGTCGCCGGAAGCGCTCCAGCGCGGCGGCGTCCCCCTGCCGCTCCACCGGTGTGGCGACCAGCTCCTTGAACTTCCTCGGCCACGGGTAGAGCCCGGGCGCGACCACCGACAACAGGGACCAGAGCTCCATCAGCCGGTTCTCGAACGGCGTACCTGTCAGCGCCAGGCGGAACGGCACGTCCAGTTCGCGCACCGCGTGGTAGGTCCGGCCCTGGTGGTTCTTGATCTGCTGCGCCTCGTCGAGGATCAGTCCGCCCCAGTCCTGTCCGGCGTAGGCGTCGACCTCGAGCCGGAACAGCGTGTACGACGTGACCACGAGGTCGGCGCCCGAGAGCAGCTCAGGGAGCGTCTCCCCGCGCCGGGCGGCCGAGGCCGTGACCGTGCGCACGACCAGGCCCGGCACGTGCGCTGCCGCCTCGTGCGCCCACGCGGAGACCACACTGGTCGGGGCCACGACCAGGAAGGGCGCGGCGGCCGACTCGCGGGCGTGGCTGACCAGCGCCAGTGCCTGCAGGGTCTTGCCGAGGCCCATGTCGTCGGCGAGGATCCCGCCCAGCCCGGCCTGCCACAGGAACGCCAGCCACTGCAGCCCGGAGCGTTGGTAGCCGCGCAGCTCGGACTTCAGCCCGGACGGCGCCACTTCGGGCAGCCGATCAAGATGGCGGAGCGCTTGCGCGGCCTCGACCCAGTGGGCCGCCTGCTCGTCGACCACCCCCGCCTCGGCCAGCTCGCCCCACAGGCTGAGGTCGCGCCGGCCGACACGCACCCCGTCGGACGGCTGGTCGATGAGCTGCCCGGCAGCGGCCACCAGGTCGGCGAGCTTGGCGAAGGCAGGATGGTCGGCCGGGACGTGCCGTCCGCTCGGGGTGAAGACCAGCTCGCTGCCGACGGTGAGGCACGCCAGTACGGTCGCCAGCGGGACCTCCTCGTCGTCGACGGTGATCCGCACGGTCAGGTCGAGCCAGTCGGTGGCTGCGTCGTCGCCGAGCTCGAAGAAGACCTCGGGGTCGCCATCCGCCTCGCGGTAGTCGGGCTGCTCACCGGTCTCCTCGACCTCCACGAGGCCGCTCTCACGCAGCGACGGCAGCACCTGGTTGGCGAAGACCAGCAGCTCGCGTCCGGCCCAGGTCTGTCGAGCGATCGGCTCTCCGCTCGGATCGACCATCCGCCCATGGGAACGCCCAGTCAGGTCCAGCTCGTCGAGCACGGCTCGCTCGGCGAGCACGTTGCGCACCGTCCTGAGCCCGTCGAAGCTGTTGATGGCGTAGCGGTGGTCCGAGGAGCCGGCGTACTGCCAGGACCACGACGTCTCGATCTCGTGCGTGGCCCGCCAGCCGATCATCAGCAGCAGTCGCGGCGGAACCTCGTCCGGGATCGCCAGCGACGCGTCGTGAGACCCGGTCGGCAGCTGACGTCGCAGCCGGGGAAGGAAGTCGTCGACGAAGGTCGCGCGGTCGCGCCGGGGCACGACGAGGGGCGCGTCACCCACCAGAGACTGGACACGTCCGGGCACCGGCGCGGCCAGCGGCGCGAGCGTGAGCTCGAAGTGCGGGGTCCTGCGCTGCCCGGGTGGTGGCACGGAGTGCAACAGTGCCGCTCCGTGCGCACCCGCGGCCAGCACGCCGTACCCGCTCCCGCCGAGAAACACGATGTCGCGACCGTCGCCCGGCCACCACGTGTCGTCGTACCGGATGCCGAAGCGGACCTCGATCTCCCCGCCGGAGCTGGTCATGTCGGCCTCGACCGCCACCGGACCGTCCGCCAGCTTCAGCGACGTGAGCCCCGCGCCGGGCACGAGCTCGATGCCGACGTCGCGTGCCCGGCGCAGGAGCGGCCATACCAGCGGGCTGAGCCGCACCAGGTCGAGATGCTGGCCGTAGCCGCTGCCGAAGGCGGCGGCCATCTCGGCGAGGACGGCCAGCTGGTCGGGGTCGTGCTCATGGCGGTAGGGCAGGGAGTAGACGACGTCGGACCAGCCCACCCCGCTCTTCACCCAGGCCTCGCGCTTGCCACGCTTGACCGGCCGAATCTGGAGCGACCTGACAGGGTCAGACTGCCAGCGATGCTGGGAAAGCTTGTGATCGAGCTGGAGGCCCAACGGGATGCGGAGGGCTCCAGGTTGCGGACTCTGCTCGAGCTCGCCGAGCGAGTGTTCGAGCAGCGAGGCCCAGCGCGGCGCCGGCGCCAACGGCGAGGACGAGGCGGCCATGATCAGCGCCACCGCATGCTTGCACTCGAGCCCCACCGGGCACGTGCACTCGGCGCACACCGACACCGGAGCACCATCGAGCTCGACGAACACCTCGACCTCGTACGGCGTCGGGCAGCTGCCCATAACCCTGCCTGCGATCGACACGCCGCCGGTGTGCGTCCTCACCTCGTGATCGAGGACATGACCCTCGGTGGCGTACGCGCGGCCGCGGCGTACCGTCTCGCGGTCGAAGAAGTCGTCGACCACCGAATGGGGCACAGAAGGAGGGGTCATCGGTCGAGGGACCTGCCGTCAGCCAACTCCGACCGAGACCGCGACGTCGGCGGCCATGTCCGGTTGGCGACAGGGCCCGGTCGCCAGCGTGGCGGCATCGTCGCGATCTCCATCTGTCCTCATCTCGTCGGGGCACTCGCGGGAGCCAGCGCCGATCATGCCGTGAGCCGCCGACACCGTGGAGGGGCCATCCACAGGTCATGACCGCAGCGACGTCTTCGTCTGACCCCGCTCATCACGTCCGTCGGTGGAACCGGTGGTCGCCGTCACACAGTCGGCGGGTGTCGTATCCGGGGTCGTGGGCGCGGCGGTGGTGCCACGAGCAGAACAGGACCCCGTCTGCGAGGTCGGTGCGGCCGCCTCGGCTCCAGGGGTTGGTGGCATGGTGGGCCTCGCACCAGGCGGCGGGGATGGCGCAACCCTCGGCCCGGCAGCGCCGGTCGCGCACGGCCATGGCCTTGCGCTGCGCCGGGCTGAACAGCCGCCGGGAACGGCCGAGGTCGAGCACGTCGGACTTTCCACCCAGCACGACCGGGATGATCTCGGCGGTACACGCCAAGCGCCGGGCCTGGGCGGCGCTGATCGGCTCCTCCCCGACCAGACCCGCCCCGGCCAGCCGCGACTGCAGAGTCTCCACGTCGATGGTGACCAGCACGGTCGTTGCGTCCCCGCCGTGCAGGGGCATTCGGGCCGGGTCCACTGCCTCCAGGAACGCCCCGAACGCCTCTCCCAGCCGGCGGCGCGGCGGCACGGAGTCTCCATCCCCGATACCGCGGTGCCGGGGTGACGTGTACGCCTCGAGGTAGGTCCGCAGCCGGTCTGCGACCGCATCCGGGAGCCGCCCGGCCACGCGAGTGGTTCCGTCGCCGAGCCGGTGCATGCTCAGGCTGGTGGCACCGGCGGCACGGCGTTCCTCTCGCTCCAACGACTTGCCCTCGGCCTCCTCGCAGGCGTCGGGGGCAGCGACCTCGAGGATCCGGCGACCCAATCGCCGCAGCTCCCGCGGGCCATACGTGCCGGCGTACCCGACCAACGCCTCCTCCGCTGTCTCCATCACCTCGCGACCCACGTCGTTCTCGGGCAGGTCCTCCAACGCCTGGACGATCACCCGGGCCTGAGCGAGGTTGACAGAGCCGTCGGCCACCGCCGCAGCCAGACGTGTCCACCGTCGTTCCAGAGCGCGCGCCAAGGCGAGGTCACCGGACTGTGCCCGAGGGTCGGTGCGGGTCTCGCACGCCAACCAGGTCGCCACCGTGTGGTCCGCCGTCGCCTCTGCCAGCTCGCCGGCGCCGGTCATCACCCGCAGCCGCAGCGCCGTCACCTGGTCGCCGAGCCGGCTCAGGCGCCGCAGTGCCTCGGCCTTCTCGTCGGCCCGCATGAACGCCGGGTCCGCGCCCAGGGCGTCGTTCAAGGCCTGCTCGACCACGTCGGTGCAGACCAGGATCGGGTGCACTCCCAGCGGCTGCGGACCCACGGGCACCCCCACATCGACGGACGATCAGTACTCAGGTTTCACGTGTCGATGGCAGCGTGCCCGGTGAGAGGGGCGGCCGCTCCTGGAAGGAGATGCCCGGAAGGAGTCCCAGCTATCAGTATCACTCCGACCTACCGGTCATTCAAACATATGTTCGAATCAAGGTCAACCCTGTTTCCACATCTCGGTCCCTGCCACGAGGGCAGCCGACGTCGGGGACAGCGTTGCCGTGTCGCCGACGGCCGGTTCGCCGGCGAGCAGTCGCCACGACAGACTGCTTCGTTCGGCGGCCGCACCATACGTCGCACCCCCGACACAACGAACGCAGCGCTCGCAGGTCGCCTATGCCGAGTCCGAGCACGGCGACGCACTGTGCCGGCCGATCAACTCGGATCCGGATCCGGGTCGTCGTCGAGACACGAGGTTCGGTGATCAGAGGCCGAGCCGCCTGGCCACCTCGTCGCCTCCGATCCGGCGTACGACGGCCGGGTCGCCGACGACCACGAGCACGTCGGTGGCGCGGGACATCCCGACGTACAACCTCTCGCGTGCCCGGTCGCGATCGCCGGCCCCGTTGATGCAGAGCACGACGGCCGCGCGCTCGAGGCCCTTGCTGCCGAGAACGTGTCCGTAGAACACGTCCTCGCCCTCCCAGAAGCTGCGCCAGTAGCCGACCTGGCCGTACCGGTCCGTCTGCGCCTGCTGCTCGGGATGGCGACGGCCGGTGGTCAGCAGCGCGATGTTGGAGGGATCCCAGCCCTCGTCGAGCAGCGCAACCACCTCATCGTCCGCGGCGTCGAGCGCGCCCTCGGTCGTCGTCGCGACGAACCGTACGTCGGGTCCCTCACCGCCGCGCGCGTACATGCGGCTAGGGGCGAGCGGGCCGAAGGCGTTGTACACCTGTCGCGTGTTCCGCAAGACAGATTCAGTGAGAATCTGGGACGGAAACTGTGCGAATCCGGGACAGAACGGTGATAACCACCATCAGCTGCATCCGCTGGTGCTGCCGCAGCCTTCGCAGACGTAGCAGGAGCCGGCGGGGCGCATCTTGGTGCCGCAGGTCATGCAGAGGGGGGAGTCGACGGCGGTGCCGGTGATCTGCTCCAGGAGTTCTGCGGAGGTGTGGGCTTCGGCTGGGGCGGGCTTTGCTGCTGTCGGGGTGTCGACACCGCTCGCTGCGCTCGTGGGCTCGACCACCGAGGTTGCGGTGGGCTCGACCACCGAGGCGTCGAGGACGGCGTCTTGGGTCTCGACACGGGCTCCTTCGTCGCTCGGATCGACCACCGAGATGTCGGAGTCGGAGTCGGGGGCGCTCAGGTCGCCGATGACCTCTGACGGGTTGCCGACTTCGTCCTCGGGGGGCTCGTAGGAGCCGGTCTCAAGGTAGCGCTGGCGCTCTTCGGCGGAGTAGATGCCGAGGGCCTGGCGGGAGTCGAAGTCGAGGTAGTCGAGGGCGAGGCGGCGGAAGACGTAGTCCATCAGGGACTTGGCCATCCGGATGTCCGCGTCGTCGGTGAGACCGTTGGGCTCGAAGGACAGGTTGGTGAACTTCGAGACGTAGGTCTCCAGCGGGACGCCGTACTGCAGGCCGATCGACACCGCGATCGAGAAGGCGTCCATCACGCCGGCGAGGGTGGAGCCCTGTTTGCCGAGCTTGAGGAAGATCTCGCCGAGCTCGCCGTCCTCGTGAGCGCCGGAGGTCATGTAGCCCTCGGCACCGCCGACGGTGAACGACGTGGTGCGGGCGGCGCGGGACTTGGGCAGGCGCTTGCGGGTGGGGCGGTAGACGACCTTCTCGATGGTCTTCGGCTCCGGGGTCTCGACACCGCTCGCTGCGCTCGCGGGCTCGACCATCGAGGAGGAGCTGGACTTCGCCTTGGCATCGGCGAGGGGCTGGCCGACCTTGCAGTTGTCGCGGTAGACCGCGGTGGCCTTGAGGCCGAGCTTCCACGACTGCCGGAAGATGTCTTCAATCTCTTCTACTGTCGCGGTCTCGGGGAGGTTCACGGTCTTGGAGATCGCGCCGGACAGGAACGGCTGGGCGGCCGCCATCATCCGGACGTGGCCCATCGGCTTGAGCGCCCGGGCGCCCATCGCGGTGTCGAAGACCTCGTAGTGCTCGGTCTTCAGGCCGGGCGCGTCGATCACGTGACCGTGCTCCGCGATGTAGGCGACGATCGCCTCGATCTTCTCCTCGTCGTACCCGAGCTTCTTCAGGGCCCGCGGGATGGTCTGGTTGACGATCTGCAGCGAGCCGCCGCCGACCAGCTTCTTGAACTTCACCAGCGAGAAGTCGGGCTCGATGCCGGTGGTGTCGCAGTCCATCATGAAGCCGATGGTCCCGGTCGGCGCGAGCACCGACGCCTGGGCGTTGCGGAAGCCGTTGTGCTTGCCCAGCTCCACGACCCTCGCCCACGCCTGGGTAGCCAGCGTGTGTACTCGGGCGTCCTCGATGTGCAGCGTTCGTACGGCGTCGTTGGCGGCCTGGTGCTTGCGCATCACCCGCTGGTGGGCCTCGGCGTTGCGGGCATATCCGGCGTAGGGACCGACGATCGCGGCCAGCTCCGCACTCCTCTTGTACGACGCGCCGGTCATCAGCGACGTGATCGACGAGGCCATCGAGCGCCCGCCGTCGGAGTCGTAGCCCAGCCCCATCGCCATGAGCAGCGCGCCGAGGTTGGCATAACCGATACCGAGCTGGCGGTAGTCGCGGGTGGTCTTGCCGATCGCCTCGGTCGGGAAGTCCGCGAAGCAGATCGAGATGTCCATCGCGGTGATGATCAGCTCGACGGCCTTGCCGAACAGTGCGGCGTCGAAGGTGTCGTCGTCCTGGAGGAACTTCAGCAGGTTGAGCGACGCGAGGTTGCAGGAGGAGTTGTCGAGCGACATGTACTCACTGCATGGATTGCTTGCGGTGATCCGGCCGGTCTCGGGGTTGGTGTGCCAGTCGTTGATGGTGTCGTCGTACTGCAGGCCGGGGTCGGCGCACTCCCACGCCGCCTGGCTGATCTTGCGGAACAGCTCACGGGCGTCGACGGTCTCGAGCACCTCGCCGGTCTTGCGCGCCCTGAGCCCGAACGACGTGCCGTCCTCGACCGCGCGCATGAACTCGTCGCTGACACGGACGGAGTTGTTGGCGTTCTGGTACTGCACGGACGTGATGTCCTTGCCGCCGAGGTCCATGTCGAAGCCGGCGTCGCGCAGGGCGCGGATCTTGTCCTCCTCGCGCGCCTTGGTCTCGACGAACTCCTCGATGTCGGGGTGGTCGACGTCGAGCACGACCATCTTCGCGGCACGACGCGTCGCGCCACCGGACTTGATGGTCCCGGCCGAGGCGTCGGCCCCGCGCATGAAGGACACCGGGCCGGACGCCGTACCGCCGCTGGACAGCAGCTCCTTCGACGACCTGATGCGGGAGAGGTTGAGGCCGGCGCCTGAGCCGCCCTTGAAGATGAAGCCCTCCTCCTTGTACCAGTTCAGGATCGAGTCCATCGAGTCGTCGACGGAGAGGATGAAGCACGCACTCACCTGCTGAGGCGACGGCGTGCCGACGTTGAACCAGACCGGAGAGTTGAACGAGAAGTACTGGTGGACCAACAGCCAGGTGAGCTCGTCGGCGAAGACCTGGGCGTCGTCGGCGGAGGCGAAGTAGCCGTGCTCCTCGCCGGCCTCGCGGTAGGTCGTCACGACGCGGTCGACGATCTGCTTCAGGCTCCACTCCCGCTGCTCGGTGCCGACCGCGCCGCGGAAGTACTTCGTGGTGACGATGGTGCTCGCGTTGACCGACCAGAAGTCGGGGAACTCCACCCCGCGCTGCTCGAAGACGGTCTCCCCGGTGCGCCAGTTCTGCTGGACGACGTCGCGGCGCTCCCAGGTGATCTCGTCGTACGGGTGGGTGCCGGCCGTGCTGAAGACACGCTCGATCTGCAAACCCTTCCCTGCCTGGCTCGCCGTCACTGCACCCTTGGCGGGGTGCGCCGTCTCGGTCATCTGCGCTCCTCGTTCTCCCGTTGTCGTGCTGTGGTCCTGCTGTGTTCCTCGTCGATGATCTCGCCGACCACCGACAGCCTCAGTCAGAGGCGAAGTGGTACGCCCGGCGCGCAGCTTCCCCACTACGCGCCGGGCGGTCTGTGGGTTATCCCGTGGGTACGGCGTGTGGTTGCGCGCCCAGGGTCTCGACACGGGCTCGCTGGCGCTCGCCCGGCTCGACCACCGACGAAGCGGCCTCCGCTCGCGGGCGCTCGCCCGGCTCGACCACCGACGAAGCGGCCTCCGCTCGCGGGCGCTCGC
>JAFMQY010000067.1 GCA_017354415.1 Nocardioides sp. | reverse complement strand
CCCGATCGGTGGCGGTGGTCGGCGCGAGCGACCGGCCCGACTCGTTCGGGTGGCGACTGACGACCGAGGCCCTGCGCTCTCCGGGCTACGAGCGCGTGCACCTGGTGCATCCGACGCGGACCTCGGTCCTGGGCCGCCCGTGCGTGCCGGCACTGACCGACGTACCCGAGCCGGTGGACCTGGTCCTGCTCGGGGTCCCGGACGCGGCGTTGGCGCCGACGCTGGCGCTCGCGTCGGCTCGGGGTGACGCCGGCGCGGTGGTCTACGGACCGGCGTACGGCGTGCAGGAGAAGGTCGTGGCGGCCGCCGGCGACATGGCGCTCGTCGGTGGCGGATGCATGGGGTTCGTCGACGTGACGACCGGGGTGCGGGCGATCGGCTACCTCGAGCGCGACCCGCTGCCGGCCGGGCCCGTGGCCCTGGTGACCCACTCGGGCTCGGTGTTCTCGACGTTGCTGCGGACGCACCGGGCGCTCGGCTTCTCGGTGGCGGTCTCCTCCGGCCAGGAGCTGGTCACCACGACGGCCGACCACCTGGCCTATGCGCTCTCCCTGCCCGAGACCCGCGTCATTGGGCTGGTCCTGGAGACCATGCGGGACGCGCCACGGCTGACGGAGTGCCTGGCAGAGGCAGCGGCGCGCGACATCCCGGTGTGTGCCCTGACCGTCGGCACGTCCGCGCGAGGCCGGTCGCTGGTCGACGCACACTCGGGCGCCATCGCCGGGTCGGACGCCGGATGGGAGGCGCTGTTCGCGGCGTACGGCGTGCACCGGTGTGGCGACCTCGCGGACCTGACCGACAGTCTCGAGGTCTTCGCGATCGGGCGGCGGCCGGTGGCCGGAGCTCGGCGTGCCCTCGCGACCGCGCACGACTCCGGTGCCCAGCGTGTGCTCGTGGCCGACGTCGCCGAGAGGCTGGGCGTGCGTCTCGCCACCCTGTCCGCGCCGACCGTCTCGAGACTGGAGGGCTTGCTGCATCGCAGCCTCGAGCCGACCAACCCGCTGGACGTGTGGGGCACCGGCGCGGAGACCGAAGACCTGTTCGCCGACTGCCTGGCGGCGCTCGCCGACGACCCGGACGTCGGGGCGGTGGCGCTGGCGGTCGACCTGGTCGAGGAGTACGACGACGACGACAGCTTCCCCCTTGCTCTCGAGGCACTCCTCGACCGGACTCCGAAACCGGTCGCGGTCCTGGCCAACCTGGCCTCGGCGGTCGACCAGGTCGCGGCGGGGCGGCTGCGGCGGCAGGGGATCCCGGTGCTCGAAGGGACCGTCTCGGGGCTGCGGGCGCTGGGGCATCTGCTGGCCGTGCCTCCCCCAGCTCGCCCCGCTGTGGTCGTCGACGACGCCCGCCGCGCTCGCTGGGTCGGACGGGTCGGGTCCGGCTCGTGGGCGGAGCTGCTGGCGGACTACGGGATCGGAGTGGTCGCTTGCGGGCTCGTCGAGACCCGCGAGCAGGCGGTCGAGTGCGCCGAACGATGCGGGTTCCCGGTCGTGCTCAAGACTGCAGAGGCCGAGGTGCACCACAAGACCGAGGCGGACGGCGTACGGCTCGGGCTCGCTTCTCCCGACGCTGTGGCAGCGGCGTACGACGACCTGGCCCGGCGGCTCGGGCCTCGGGTGCTGGTGCAGCGGCAGGTCGAGGGTGTCGAAGTCGCGCTCGGGATCGTCTCCGATCCGCTGCTCGGGCCGCTGGTGATGGTTGCGGCCGGCGGCACGCTCGTGGAGCTGGTGGCCGAGCGGTCGGTCGCGCTGCCGCCGGTCGATCACCCGACCGCGCTCGCGATGATCCGACGGCTCAAGGTGGCCACGCTGCTCGACGGCTTCCGTGGTGCTGCTCCGGCCGATGTCGATGCCTTGGCCGAGACCGTCGTCGCCCTGGGTCAGCTCGCCACCGAGCTCGGCGACCACCTCGCCGGCCTCGACCTGAACCCGGTCATCGTCGGACCCGACTCCGCCCTCGTCGTCGACGCCCTCGTCCTCCCCCGCTGACCTGGCAGTCGCGTCGCACCCACAGCCGCCGACCTGGCAGTTGCGTCGCCTCACGCGACGCCCACCCGGCACTCACGGCGTACGCACTGGCCGGGTCAGCGCCGTATCTGCGCACGCAACTGCCAGGTCAGCGTCCTATCTGCGTACGCAACTGCCAGGTCAGCGTCCTATCTGCCTACGCGACTGCCAGATCAGCGTCCTATCTGCGTACGCAACTGCCAGGTCAGCGGGTGGATGCGGGGAAGGGGAGGGCGATGGGGTCGGGGGCGAGGCGGCTGTGGCCCGACTCGTCGAAGCGGTCCAGTCCGAGGTCGGTCACGTCGACGACGTCGGTGGCACCGGCGACGGCCAGGTCGGAGGCGGCCTTGGCGATGCCCGGGCCCCACATCATCCCGTGCCCGCCGGCGGCCGCGACGACGGTGCCCTCGATCGGTCCCTCCGCACGGAGAGCCGGCCCGAGGATCGGCAGGTGGTCAGGGGTGAAGTCGATCGTGGCCGCCCAGGACTTGCGGAGCCCGACCTTGCCGGTGGTCGGCACGAGGGCCGCCATCCGCGCCCGCATCACCTCGAAGTACGCCGTGTCGAACTCCGCCGCCTCGCCCGGAGGCTCCTCGGGGTTGCTCATCCCCCAGAGCACCCCGCCCTCACACGGCCGCCAGTAGATCCCCGACGGGAGGTCGAAGACCATCGGCAGCCGCTCCGGCCCGAAGTCCGGGTGAGGCTCGGTGACCACCACCTGGTGCCGTGCGGCGCCGGCCGGGATCCGCACCCCAGCGGCCTCCCCCACAGCGGCGAGGGTCGGCCCACCGGTGAGCACTACGCGCGGCGTGGAGATGTCACCCGACGACGTCCGTACGCCGGTCACGTGACCGCCCTCGACGACCAGCCCGGTGAACGTCGTCCGCTCGCACACCCGCACACCTGCCGTGAACAACGCGGCTGTGTAGGCGAGCACGTTGCGCGGCGGGTCGATATACCCGTCCCCCGGGGCGTACGACGCGCCCAGGGTCTGGCCCGGCGCCATCGCCGGGTTCATCTCGTCCATCTCGTCGGACGACGCCCAGCGCACGTCCAGCCCCACCCGCTGCTGCATCGCGATCCGCTCGTGCGCCTGCTCGACCTCCGCGTCGCTGAAACACGGCATGAAGTAGCCCTGCGCGACGAAGCCCGAGTCGATCCCGAGCAGGTCCTGCTGACCGGCGTAGAAGTCGCGGCTGAACAGCCCCAGCCGGACGGCGGCCTCGGTCCCGCCCTGGGCGCGCACCATCCCGGCGGCCCGCGAGCTCGCGCCGTGGCCCAGCGTGTCACGCTCGACCAGCACGACGTTCCCGATCCCCGAGCTCTGCAGGAACCACGCCGTCCAGGCGCCGATCGTCCCTCCGCCGACGACGACAGCGTCGGCCGTTCCCGGCACAGTGGTCATGACCTGCGAGCGTGTCATAGACTGAACGGTCAGTCAACGTATCTCGAAAGGCTCGACCACCCAAGGAGCGAGTGTGTACGGACTCACGCCGGACGACCTCGAGCTCCAGGCCCGCGCTCGCGGGTTCGCCGACGAGCTCATCAAGCACGAGGAGTACGCCGAGGCGCACGGCGGGGAGCTGCAAGAGGACGTCGCCCACCGGCTCGAGGCCCGTGCCGTCGAGCTCGGCCTCACCGCCACCAACATCCCCACCGAGCTCGGGGGTCAAGGGTGCAGCACGCTCCAGCAGGTGCTGGTCCAGGAGCAGGGTGGCCGTGTCACGAACGCACTCGCCTGGTGCCTGACCACGCCGCCGGGCTGGTGGCCGGCCGTCGCCAACGACCACCAGCGCGAGACCTACCTGATTCCGACGATCCGCGGCCGGCGCGAGGAGTGCTACGCGATCACCGAGGAGTACGCCGGCTCCGACGTCTCCGACCTGAAGGCGACGGCCGCCCGCGAGGGCGACGAGTACGTGCTGAACGGCGTGAAGTGGCACGTGACGTCGTACAACAAGGCCGACTACGTGCTCTTCCAGGCCGTGCTGACCGGCGGGGAGCACGCCGGCGAGCAGGCGCTGTTCGTCGCCGACAAGGACGCTCCGGGCGTCCGCGTCGTCCGGACGCCGGCGTATACACACACCATCGCCCACCACCACCCGATCGTGGCCTTCGAGGACGTCCGGGTCCCGGCCACCCACCTGATCGGTTCGGAAGCGGACGGGATGTCCTTCGTCTACGAGTGGTTCCGCTTCGAGCGGCTGATGATCGGCGCCCGCTGCCTGGGAGCCACTGAGCGGCTCGTCGACGAGATGACCGCGTTCGCCGCCCAGCGCCGGATCGGCGCCGAGGTCCTGGCCGACAAGCAGCTCGTCCAGGGGATGCTCGCCGACAGCCTGACCGAGCTGTTCGCGGCTCGAGCAATGGTCTACGAGGTCGCCCGCGCGCTCGATGCCGGCGCCGACCCCAAGGTCGCCCACGCCCAGTGCTCGATGGTCAAGCTCTTCACCAGCGAGATGGCCGGCCGGGTCGCCGACCGGGCGGTCCAGGTCTTCGGCGGCCGCGGCTACATGCGCGAGAACGTCGCGGAGCGGTTCTTCCGCGAGCTCCGGGTGGAGCGGATCTGGGAGGGCGCCAGCGAGGTCCAGCGCGCGATCATCGCGTCCCAGCTCCGCAAGCGAGGTCGGGCCGCCCTGGTCTGAGCGACCGACCGGTCGGCGCTGTGGTTGGCTGGCCTCGTGGGTGCTGTCCCTGCTGCCTGGTCCCGCCTCATCGACGACGCTGCGGTCTTCCCGCCCGGCGACGCACCGCTCGCCGATGCCGTCGCGGCGTACCGGGCCCGGCACGACGAGTGGTACGCCGACCTCGTCGGCCCGCTCGTCGTCAAGGACACCGACCTCCCCGAGGTCCCCGCCGATATCCCCGTCTCAGTGGTGCTCACCGGCGGCGCGGGGGCCGTCGCCGGCGTCGCGACCCTCGCCACCAAGAGGGGCCACCAGCTGGTCGGCCTCGAGGCCGCTGTCCGCGACCTCGACGACATGGCCTCCGCCGTACGCCGGATCACCGCCGCGGCCGACGCAGCCCGCGACGACGGCGCCCTCCTGGACACCCAGGTGTACGTCGAGCTCCCGCAGGTCGAGCCCACTCGCGACTGGCTGGCGGCCGCCGACGCCGCTGCCGAGTCCGAGCACCGCCTCAAGCTCCGCACCGGCGGGCTAGAAGCGCACCTGTTCCCCTCTGCCGCCACCGTGGCGGCCTGGATCGACGCGGCCCTCGACCGCGAGACCCCGTTCAAGTGCACCGCCGGCCTCCACCACGCGGTGCGCCATCGCGACCACGAGACGGGCTTCGAGCACCTCGGCTTCCTCAACGTCCTGCTCGCCACCCGGGTCGCCTTCGATGGCGGCTCGACCGCCGAGGTCGCCCGGGTCCTCGACGACCACTACGCCAACGACCTGGTGGCGATGGCGCGGCAGAGCGACCTCGAGGGCGCGCGTCGCTGGTTCACGTCGTACGGATCGTGCAGTGTCAGCGAGCCGGTCGACGAGCTGGTGGGGCTGGGGTTGCTGGAGGTCCGGCATGAGTGACGGCTTCGGGATCGACCACCTGCCGTACGGCGTCTACTCCACCGAGGGCTCGGCGCCGCGGGTCGGAGTGCGGTACGGCGACACGGTCGTCGACGCGCAGGAGCTGACGGGCCAGGCCGAGCTGGGCGGACGATCCCTGAACGCATTCCTGGCGCTCGGTCCCGAGGCCTGGGCAGAGGCGCGGGCGCAGCTCACCAGACGCGTGCCGAGCGTCCGGGGGCTGCCACTCGAGCAGGTCACCCTCCATCTGCCGTTCGAGGTCGGCGACTACGTGGACTTCTACGCCTCGCTGGACCACGCCTCCAACGTCGGCCGGATCTTCCGACCCGACCAGGAGCCGCTGCTGCCGAACTGGCGGCACCTCCCCGTCGGCTACCACGGTCGGGCCGGCACGGTCGTCGTCAGCGGGACGCCCGTCATCCGGCCGTGCGGGCAGCGCCTGCCGGCCGGCTCGTCCAGGGGCGGACCTCCGACGCCCGAGTACGGACCGAGTCGACGACTCGACATCGAGGCAGAGCTGGGCTTCGTCGTCGGTGTCGGCTCGGAGCTCGGCACGCGTGTCGGCGTGGACACGTTCCAGCAACACGTCTTCGGCGTGGTCGGCCTCAACGACTGGAGCGCCCGCGACATCCAGGCCTGGGAGTACGTGCCGCTCGGGCCGTTCCTCGGCAAGTCGTTCGCGACGTCGGTCTCGGCCTGGGTCACCCCCCTGGCGGCGCTGGAGGCTGCCTGGTGCGACCTGCCCGGGCAGGACCCTCGGCCATTGCCCTACTTGGTCCCGACAGGCTCGACCGACGGCGCCAGGGCGCTGGACATATCGGTGGAGGTCGTGCTCAACGGCGAGGTGGTCAGCCGCCCGCCGTACCGGATCATGTACTGGTCGCCCGCCCAGATGCTCGCCCACCTCACCGTCAACGGCGCGAGCACGCGGCCCGGGGACCTGTTCGCATCCGGGACGATCAGCGGCCCCGAGCCCGACACCCGCGGCTCGTTCCTCGAGCTGAGCTGGGGTGGGAAGGAGCCGTTCGCCGGTGGCCGCACCTTCCTCGAGGACGGTGACGAGGTCACGCTGTGCTACTCGGCGCCGGGCACCGGCGGCGGCCGGATCACCCTGGGCGAGGTCACCGGTCGGGTCGAACCGGCGCGCGAGTGAGATGAGCCGACGCCGTACGACGCAACTTGTCATCGCGGGTCTGCTGATGGCGGTCATCGGCGCCGTGCTGCTGTGGCGGGGCGCGTCCCTTGGTCCGACGTACCTGACCGTGGTGGGCATCCTGGTGCTCCTGGCCGGGCTCATCTGTCTGCGCGTCGTCTCCTGGTCCCTGCGGGTGCGCGCGATGACCCGGGCCGGGCTGGCGATGGCCCAGCCCGACCGGCCTGACCAGCCCGACCAGCGACACGGCTCTGCTGATTGACGACGGGTCTGCCGGGTTCTCTGGGGCCACGGCCGTACCCTCGCGCTGTGATCCAGTACGGGCAGCTGCCGCCTCCGTCCCACGTCCTCGCGCACCTCAGCGACAGCCACCTGCTGACCGGTGACGCCCGCCAGTACGACGCGATCGACACCGCGGCCCGGTTCGCCGCGGCGCTCGACCGGCTGAGCCGGATGGACCCTGCCCCGCAGGCGCTCGTGCTCACCGGCGACCTCGCCGACCTCGGGGAGCCCGAGGCGTACCGACAGCTCCGGGCCCTGGTCGAGCCGGTCGCGGAGGCGATGGGCGCGCAGGTGGTGTGGTGCATGGGCAACCACGACGACCGTGCGGCGTACTCCCGCGAGCTCTTCGGCGAGGAGTCGGAGGCGCCGCAGGACCGGGTGTACGACGTCGCCGGTCTCCGGATCATCAGCCTCGACAGCACGGTCCCCGGCTGGCACCACGGCGAGCTGTCCGACGAGCAGCTGGTCTGGCTGCGCGACCTGCTCGCGACGCCCGCCGAGCACGGGACCATCCTGGCGCTGCACCACCCGCCGATCCCCTCGCCGATGCTGCCCGTGGCCGAGGTGATCGAGCTTCTCGAGACCGACCGCCTCGCGGACGTCGTCCGCGGCAGCGACGTCCGCGCGATCCTCGGCGGCCACTACCACTTCACCTCGCACTCGACGTTCGCCGGGATCCCGGTCTCGGTGGCGTCCGCCACGTGCTACCTGTCAGATCCGGCACCGCTCGGGCGCATCATCTCCGCCGTGGACGGCAACACCTCGGTGAACGCCATCCACGTGTACGCCGACCGCGTCGTCCACACCGTGGTGCCAGTCCCGGAAGCCCCGGAGGTCAGCGGGTACAGCGTCGACGTCAGGCCGCTGGTCGAGGCCCTCAGCCCGGCGGAGCGGCTGGACGTGCTCAGCCGCAAGGACTCCGAGTTCAACCAGGAAGCCGCGTTCTGAAGAGTGAACCCGGCGGACGTCCTCGGGCATGCCCGACGTTTGACTGCGAGAAGGGAGAGTCCGTGCACGCACGTGTCACCTCGTCCGAATGGCTGACGCCGAGCCTGGTGCGGGTGGTGCTCGAGGACGGGGACCTGGAGCGCCTGGAGATGCCGGACGCGACGGACGCCTACGTGAACGCGGCCTTCCCGCCTGTCGGCGCGCCGTACGGCGAGGTCTTCGACCCGCAGGAGCTCCACGACATCCACCCGGAGGAGATGCCGGCGCGCCGGCGCCTCACGGTACGTGCCTGGGACGCAGAGCATCACCGGCTCACCATCGACTTCGTCGTGCACGGTGACAGCGGGGTGGCAGGTCCGTGGGCGGCGGACGCCCGGCCGGGGGACGTGTTGGCCTTCACCGGGCCGAACGGCGGCTACCGGCCGGATCCCGCTGCCGACTGGCACCTCTTCGTCGGCGACGAGTCCGCACTCCCGGCGATCGCCGCCTCGCTCGACGCGCTCACTTCCGGTGCGCGAGCGGTCGTCCGCGTTGTCTGTGACGGGCCCGAACACGAGATCCCGCTCCCGAGCCCCGCGGATGTCGACCTGCATTGGCTGCACAGGCGTGGCGACGTGGGCGACACGGACCTGCTGGTCGACGCGGTGCGTGCGATCGACTTCCGGGGCGGGCGGCCCTTCGGGTTCGTGCACGGGGAGGCGGACGAGATCCGCGCCGTACGCCATCACCTGCTGCACGACCGCGGCATGACCCGCCAGGACCTCTCGTGCTCGCCGTACTGGCGGCGGACGCTGCCCGACGAGGCCTGGCGGCGGATCAAGCGCGACTACGTCGCCGCGATGGAGGCGGACTGACCTCGCCCTACACGCCCTCGCGCTCGTGGAAGCCGAGGTGGGCGAAGGCCTCGCCCCGCTTCATCGACTCCACGACGCCCGGGTGCACGCGGTGCAGGTGGGCGATCGCCTTGTGCCGGTAGCGCAGGATCTGCACCGCGCCGAAGCCCCAGAAGAGATACTGCACCGACATCGCGAGCCGGAAGTCCGACAGGTCGTACGACGCGGCGCCGCCACCGCCGCTGCGCCAGTCCAGCAGCACCCCGATCAGGGCCATCGTCAGCAGGCTGGCCGAGAACCCACCGATGTTGACGAAGCCGTTGGCCCGCCCCGTGGCCTCGGCCGGGATGAAGGTGCGCGCCAGGTCGAACCCCACCATCGACGCGGGACCGCCGGTGGCCATCAGACACACCAGCACGACGAGCATCCAGAACGGCGCCGGCGTCGACCGGAGCAGCACGACCGCCCAGCCCAGGGCCATCGCAGCGACGATCGCGAGCACCATCCACGAGCGGTAGTACGGGAACCGCGCGGTGAGGACACCGAGCACCAGGCCGCTGATCACGACCCAGACGGTCATCACGATCAACAACGTGCTCGCGGCGCCGGAGGAGAGTCCCTCGCCGCTCACCAGGAACGGGAAGCCCCAGAGGAGCGTGAACACGGTCGCGCTGAACTGCGCGGTGAAGTGCGACCACATCCCGAGCCGGGTGCCTGGGTTGCCCCAGACCAGGCGCAGCGTGCGACCGAGGGCCCGCATCTTGGTCCGCGCGACATTCTCGCGCCGGTACGGCGAGTCCTTGACCAGCAGCGCGACCGCGACCATCAGCAGCAGCCCGATCGACGAGGCCAGGGCGAAGCTCTTCGTCCACCCGAAGTGCCCCAGCGCGAACGACAGCGGCGCGGCCGCCAGGATCGCTCCTACCTGGCCGACCTGGCCGGTGACCTGGGTGACCAGCGGGGCCTGGCGGACCAGGAACCACAGCGTGACCAGCCTGATCACGCTGACGAAGACCGTCGCGTCCCCCGCGCCGATCACCGCCCGGGCCGCGACCGCGACCGGGAACGACGTGGCATAGGCGAAGGTGAGCTGTCCCGCGGTCATCAGCACCAGCCCGGACAGCAGCATGGCCCGTGAGCCGAAGCGGTCGAGCATCACGCCGATCGGGATCTGCAGACCGGCGTACACGACCAGCTGCAGGACCGCGAAGAAGGACAGCTGTGCGGCGTTGATGCCGAACCGGTCCTGCGCCAACAGACCCGCGACCCCGAGCGAGCTGCGGTGGAACACGGCGAGGACGTAGACCGACAGCCCGACCAGCCAGATGGTCCACGCACGACGCCTGCCGATGTCGTGGACCAGCTCGCTCACGGCCGCCATCATCGCGGACAGCCCCGCGCTGGCGACGCATCGGTCGCTACTTGATCCCGGTGCTGGCGATCGACTGCACGAACCAGCGCTGGCCCACGAGGAACAGCACGAACACCGGGATCTGGCTGAGCATCGTCGCCGCCATCAGCACCGGCCAGTTGGTGTAGTGCGCGCTCTGGAAGGTGGCCAGCCCGAGCTGCACGGTCATGTTGTTCTGGGAGTTGATCACGACCAATGGCCAGAGGAAGTCGTTCCAGACCGACAGGAAGGTGAGCACCGCCACCGTGCTCAGCGGTGGCCCCATCAGCGGCAGCAGGATGCTGCGCAGGATGCGCAACCGGCTCGCGCCGTCCATCAGCGCGGCCTCCTCGAGCTCGACGGGGAGCGAGAGGAAGAACTGGCGCAGCAGGTAGATCCCGAACGGTGTGGCCAGGTTGGGCACGATCAGCGCAGGCAGGGTGTCCACGAGGTGCAGGTGCTTGACGATCAGCAGGGTCGGGATCATCACCACCTGGAACGGCACCATCAGCGTCGCCAGGATCCCGAGGAACACCAGCTGGGAGCCCGGGAAGCGGAGCCGCGCGAACGCGTAGCCGGCCAGGCTGCACAGCACCAGGTTGCTGACCACACAGGTGACCGAGACGATCGCGCTGTTGACCAGCCAGTGCGCCATCGGCGAGTCGTTCCAGGCCGACGCGTAATTGGACCATTGCAGCGAGCCGGGCAGGCCGGGCGGGAACCGCCGCGTCTCCTCGAGGGTGGACAGGCTGGTCAGCAGCATCCACACCAACGGGGCTGCCATCAGCAGCGACACGGGGATCAGCGCGAGATGCCACGGGGACGGCGCCCTCAGCCGACTCAACCGGCGTACCGGCGGCGCTGAGGCCGCCACACGTCGTACGTCGGGGGCGGCCGTCACGGGGCACCTCCGGCCTCGGACGCGTCGCGGGTCAGCCGCAGCTGGACCAGGGTGATCACGGCGATGACCACGAAGAGGACCACGGCGATCGCGGCCGCGTAGCCGGCGTGGAAGTACTGGAACGCCTGCTGGTAGAGGTAGTAGACGACCACGGTCGTCGCGTGCAGCGGACCGCCCTTCGTGGTCACGTACACCTCGTCGAACAGCTGCAGCGCGTTGATCGTCAGCCACACCAGCAGGAAGGCGGAGACCGGCCGCAGCAACGGAACCTCGATCCGCCAGAACGCGCCCCGGCGCGAGCAGCCGTCCATCTGGGCTGCCTCGATCAGGTCCTGCGGGATGCCCTGCAGGGCGGCCAGGTAGATCAGGGCACCGAAGCCGACCCAGCCCCAGACGGTCATGATCACGATCGAGTACAGCGCGCTGTCCGGGGAGGAGAAGAACCCGAACGTCGGCAGTCCCGCCTTGGCCAGCAGTGAGTTCACGATCCCGTAGTCGGGGTCGAGCAGCCAGGTGAAGATCACGCCGGTCGCGACCGTGGAGGTGACCACGGGCACGAAGACGGCCAATCGGTAGATCGAGATGCCGCGGACGCGCCGGTTCAGCGCGGCGGCGGCGAGCAGCGAGAGCACCAAGGTGATCGGGACGAACAGGACCGTGTACACGACGGTGCGCCGCACCGAGTCGCGGAAGACCGGGTCGTGCACGAGCTGCCGGTAGTTGTCGAACCCCGCCCACTGTCCGGGTGTCAGCAGGTCGTTGTGCTGGAACGACAGCCAGACCGCCCAGGCGACCGGAAGCAGCCCGAACACCCCGATCAGCACCACGCTCGGCGTCACCATCGCCCATCCGCTCACGGCGTCGCTCCGGGTCCGCCACGACCGGGGACGCTTCCGGGGGGAGGCGCCGGCGCGTCGGTCGTCCCGGCGCGGAGGCAGGATCGTCGCGCGCCGGCGACCGACGGTCACGACCCGGCCAACGCCGACGTCACCTGGCTGGAGGCCTGGCTGAGCGCGTCGTCCGGCGAGGACTTGCCCAGCAGGACCGACTGCACCATGGTGCCGATCGCCGAGGAGACCTCGGCGTACTGCGGGATGTTGGGCCGGACGTGCTTGACGTTGTTGAGGTTGGCGACGAACACCTTCTCGGCGGGGAACTTCTTCAGGAAGGTCTGGTACTCCGGCAGCTTCGTCTCCGACGTCCGCAGAGGCAGGTCACCGGTGGCGATCGCGAACTTGATGTGCTCCTTCGCCGAGGTCAGCCAGGTGACGAAGTCGAACGCCGCGTTCGACTGGGCCGTGGAGTGGTCGAAGAGCATGTAGAGGTCGGGACCGGAGATGGTCTGGTGGTTGCCGTTGTAGCCGGGCAGGTAGGTCACGCCGTAGGAGATGTCGGAGTTGATGCTGGAGAGGTCCCACGGCCCGGTCCACAGCATCGCGATCTTCCCGCTGTTGAAGAGGTTGAGGTAGTTGCCGTTGCCGTTGTCGAGGTAGACCGACTTGTCCACGACCCCCATGTCGTAGAGCTGCTGGAGCGCTGCCTTGCCGGCCGCGGAGTCGAACGCCGGGGCCGTGTTGTCGGCGTTCAGCAGCTCGCCACCGGCCTGCCAGAGCATGGCCAGGTAACGCCAGACCGTGTCCTCGCTGCCGTCGTTGACGTAGGCCCAGCCGTAGGTGCGGGTGCTCGGGTCGGTGAGCTTCTTGGCCGCTGCCCGGAAGTCGGCCCACGTCCAGTCGGGGGTCGGCGGAGCGACGCCGGCGTCGGCGAACATCTTCTTGTTGTAGACGAGCGAGAGGTTGTCGATGAGTGCCGGGACGCCCACCACCTTGCCGTCGACCATGGCGGCCTCGCGGCCCGACAGGAAGAAGTCGTTCCAGTCGACGCTCGGGTCCTTCACCTTGTCGGTGAGGTCGACCAGCTTGGGCTGGCGCGCCAGCTGGGCGGCCGACGAGCCGTACTCATAGGCGACGTCGGGGAAGTTGCCGGCGGTGAAGCCCGCCAGCGTCTTCTGCAGGGCGCTGTCGTTGCCGCCGTTGAACTGCAGGGTCACCTTCTTGTCGGGGTTCTGCTGATTCCACGTGTTGGCGGCGTCCTGGAGCGCCTTGGCCTCGACGTCGGTGTAGCCGTGCGAGACCACGATGGAGGTGCTGCCGCCGCTGCTGTTGTTGCCGCCGCCACCGCCGCACGCCGCCAGCACGCCGGCGGCGAGCACTCCGGCCACCGCCAGCGTGGCGGCTCTGCGCCAGGGGGAAGCGCAGAGACGACCGGGACCAGCGTGTGGAGACATCGCACACCCCTTCGCTGAGTCGACGACCAAGCAGATTCGATCGTGAAGGTTGCTCAGCGTTGCACGCTTGTTTGCGATGGGTCAAGCATGTCGGGAGCCTGATGCGCGAAATGAGCAGCGTCGTGCGCGTACTGTGCAGCCATGCGCCAAGACGTCCGCCTCGGGCTGATCCTGCAGCGCCTGAACGAGAGCGGCTCGGTCGGCGTGACGGAGCTGGCCACCGAGCTCGGAGTCTCCGAGGCGTCCGTCCGGCGTGACCTGCACCGCCTGGAGCAGCAGCACCTGTTGACCCGCACCCACGGCGGCGCGGTCGCCAGCGGCGTGCTCTACGAGCTGCCGATGCGGTACCGCGGCGGCCAGCACCACGAGGCCAAGCGCGCGATCGCGGCGGCGGCGGTCACCCTCGTCACGCCCGAGACGCAGTCGGTCGGGCTCAACGGTGGCACCACCACCACGGAGGTGGCGCGGGCGCTGGCCGGCCGGCCGGGTCTCCGGGTCGTCACCAACGCCCTCAACATCGCCTCCGAGCTCGCCGTCCGATCCACGATCGAGCTGGTCGTCTCCGGGGGGAGTGCTCGCCCCGAGTCCTACGAGCTGGTCGGGCCACTCGCGGAGCAGACCCTGGCCCACCTCAACCTCGACCTGGCGTTCATCGGCGTGGACGGGATCAGTCCCGCCGCCGGGCTCACGACGCATCACGAGGTGGAGGCACAGACCAACCGGGCGCTGGCGCGGACGGCCGAGCGCGTCGTCGTGGTGGCCGACTCCAGCAAGATCGGGCGGCGCGGCTTCGCCAAGATCGGCGACCTCGCCATGGCCACCGACCTGATCACCGACACGGCAGCACCATCCGACGCCGTCGAGACCCTGCGCGGGGCCGGGGTCAAGGTGCACCTGGTCGAGCCGCGGTGATACGACGGGTCGTCCGCCTGAGAGACAGCTGGGCGTGCCGCTGGGGCGGACGACGCGGAGGTCAGGGTCGCAGGGGCTTGCGTAGTGGCTCGGGCAGACGGTCGCTGTGGGCGGCCACCATGTCGTCGGCCAGGCTCCAGATCGCGTCCACGGACAGGGTCGCGGCGGTGTTCGGGTCGACCATCATCGCCTGGCGGACCAGCTCCGGACGCTCGTCGACCGCGGCCCGGACGGTGAGGTCCACGACCGAGAGGAAGCTCCGGTTGAGCGCAGCACAAGCGGCCGGCAACGCCGCCACCGCCAGCGGGCGGGCCCCGTCGCCGTCGAGCCGGCACGGGACCTCGACCCCGGCACCTTCCGGCAGGTTCGGGATCAGCCCGGTGTTGGGCACCGTCACCTGGATCGTGCGGGCCTGGCCGGTCACGAGACTGTGGACGACCTGCGGGGCGTACTCCGCAGCCTCCTCGTCCGGCTCGACGTACCGGCCCTCGGCCACCAACGGCACCAGCGCCTCGACCTCGGCGGCGTTGTCCGCGCTGATCTGCAGGTAGTCGCCGACCGGGATCCGCAGCCGCTCGATCTCCGCGTCGTCGTGGAGGTACCACGGCACGTACTCGCTGGAGTGCTCGCTGGTCTCGGTCGGGTAGAAGCCGAGGCGGCGGTACATGTCGACACGCACCCGGCGACGGAGCCCGGGATCGGACGCGATGAGCTCGTCGAGGAGCGGGTAGAGGCTCTCGCCGCTCCGCTCCCAGCGCAGCACCCAGGCCTGGTGGTTGACTCCGGCGCTGTGGAACTCGACCTCTTCGAGCGGTACGCCGACCAGCTCGCACAGGTCGTGCACGGTCCAGTACACCGAGTGGCACAGGCCGAGAGCCCTCACATCCGGGTGCCGGATGGCGAGGTACTGCAGGTTCATCGCCATCGGGTTCGTGTAGTTGAGCAGCCAGGCGTCAGGGCAGACCCCGCGCATGGCCTCGGCGATGTTGTCGAGGACGGGGAACGTCCGGAGCGCCCGGAAGACCCCACCGACGCCCAGCGTGTCCGCGATGGTCTGGCGTACGCCGTACCGGGCCGGCACGTCGAAGTCCGTCACCGTGGCGGTGTGACCACCCACGTTCACAGTGTTGATCACGAAGTCGGCGCCGGTGAGCGCCGACCGGAGGTCGCTCTCCGACCGGACCGTGGCGGTCCGCCCGCGGTGCGCGACCGTCAACCGGGCGACGTCGTGGGCCAGCCGGAGCCGGCGCTCGTCGATGTCGTGCATCACCAGGGTCAGCGGGCCGAGGTCGTCGTAGCCGAGCAGGTCCCGCAGGAGCTGGCGGGTGAACACGGCCGAGCCGGCACCGACGAAGCAGATCGTCGTCATGACGTGAGCATGTCAGTGCTGATGGAAACGAGCAAGAAAGTGCACTCGTAGTGATTGATTGTGGACAGATGTGCGCAGGATCGGCCACCATGGCACGGTGTCCACCGAACCCGACCCGGCGCGGCCGCGCGGCGTCGAGGTCCTTGTGGTGGGGGACGCCAACCCCGATCTGGTCCTCAGCGGCGACGTCGTCCCGCGCTTCGGCCAGGCCGAGCAGATCCTGGACGACGCCACCCTGGTGATCGGCGGCTCGGCCGCGATCACCGCGCACGGACTGGCCCGGCTCGGGCGCCCGGTCGCCCTCCTGGCGGCAGTGGGCGACGACGTGCTCGGCCACGCCCTGACCAACCTCCTCGCGGGAGCCGGCGTCCACACGGACCGGGTCCTGGTACGCCGCCACCTCTCCACCGGACTGACGGTCGTGCTCAACCGTGCCGACGACCGGGCCATCCTCACCAGCATCGGCGCGATCGACACGCTGACCGCGGCCGAGGTGCTCGAAGCCGCCACCGAGCTGCGCCCGGGCGGCCTGCGCCATGTCCATGTCGCGTCGTACTTCCTGCAGCCGGGGCTCGCCCGGGAGCTGCCCGACGTTCTGCGCAGCCTCCGCGAGCTCGGCTTGACCACCTCGCTCGACACGAACGACGATCCGTCCGGCCGCTGGCGGGGCATCGCCGAGCTGCTTCCCCACCTCGACCTGCTGCTCCCGAACCGCGCCGAGGCGGTCGCGCTCGGACGAGACGCCGACGTCCGTCGTGCCGCGCACGCCCTGGCCGCACACGGCCCGACCACCGTGGTCAAGGACGGAGACCGCGGCGCCTTCGCGGTGCTCCCCGACGGCTCGGTGACGGAGGTCAGGGCCGCGCCCGTCACGCCGGTGGACACGACTGGCGCCGGCGACACCTTCGATGCGGCCTTCCTGGCCGCGTGGGGGGACGGAGTCGGAATCGAGAGCGCGCTCGGAAGGGCGGTCGTGGCGGGTGCGCTCAGCGTGGCCCACATCGGTGGCACGGCCGGTCAACCCACACCCGACCAGATCACCGAGGCGCTTGCCGGCGACCTTGCACCGTCAGGAGGACATCCGTGACCGACTCTTCGGCACCCCAGACCCACGTGCGCGCGGAGATCGCGCGCCAGCCCGACGCCTGGGCCCGGGCCGCGACCCTGCTCCCCGAGCTCGCCGGCCTCCTGCCGCGCCCCGGCGAGGCGGTCGCGGTGATCGGCTGTGGCACCTCGTGGTTCATGGCCGGGGCCTACGCGGCGTTGCGCGAGGCCGAGGGTGGAGGACGCACCGATGCCTTCGCGGCCAGCGAGTTCCCGGCCGGTCGCGACTACGACCGGGTCGTCGCCATCTCCCGTTCGGGGACGACGACCGAGGTGTCGCGCGCTCTCGAGGCGACCCAGGCACCGACCCTGGCGATCACGGCGGTGGGCGGGACGCCGGTCTGCGAGGCAGCCACGGAAGCGGTGGTGCTGGACTTCGCCGACGAGCAGTCGGTCGTGCAGACGGTCTTCGCCTCGACCACCCTGATGCTGCTGCGCACCGCCCTGGGCACTCCAGCCTCCCCGGTGGTCGACCAGGCTCGGAGCGTCCTCGCCGCGGCGCACGTCCTCGATCCGGCGGTGATCGCAGCGGAGCAGGTGTCGTTCCTCGGCTCCGGCTGGGCGTACGGCGTCGCCCAGGAGGCAGCGCTCAAGCTCCGGGAGGCCGCCCAGCTGTGGACGGAGTCCTACCCACAGATGGAGTACCGGCACGGACCGATCGCGGTGGCCGAGCCCGGCCGCGCGGTCTGGGTCTTCGGGACGCCGGTGCCGGGACTCACCGCCGACATCGAGGCGACCGGCGCCGTGCTCGTCGACGATGACCTCGACCCACTCGCCGACCTGGTTCGCGCCCAGCTGCTGGCGGCCGACCGGGCAGAGGCCGCCGGCCTCGACCCGGACAGGCCCCGGCACCTGACACGATCGGTGGTGCTGGCGGACTCGTGATCCTGTGCATCTGCCTGAGCCCTGCGGTCGACGTGACCTATCACGTCGGGCGGATGATGCCGGGTGCGACGGTCCGGGTCAGAACCGTCGCCGAGCACGCGGGTGGCAAAGGGGTCAACGTCGGCCGCGTGCTGCACACGCTGGGCGAGCAGGTGCTCCTGGTCGCCCCTGCGGGCGGGGCTACGGGTGAGGACCTCCGGGCAAGGCTGGACGATGCGGATCTTCCGTCTCGGCTGGTGCCGAGCAACGTCCCCACACGCCGTACCGTCACGGTGGTCGAGGCTCACGGGCAGGCGACCTGCCTCGTGGAGCCGGCCGCGATCGACTGTTGGCCGGAGCTCCTCGGCGCGGTTCGCCGGGCACTGTCCGGTGCCCGGGTCGTGGTCGTCAGCGGCAGCATCCCCGGCGGTGTGCCCGCCGGCGGCGTCGCCGACCTGGTCCGCACCGTGCGCGAGCACGGCCTTCCGGTGGTGGCCGACACCCACGGTCCGGCGCTGCTCGAGGCGCTCGCCGCCGGCGCGGACGTCGTCAAGCCGAACGCCGAGGAGCTCGCCCAGGCGACCGATGGCGAGGAGCCGGTCCGAGCGGCTCGGGTGCTGGCCGACCACCACAGGACGACCGTGGTCGCTTCCCTCGGCAGTGCCGGGGTCGTCGCCGCCACCAGATCCGGCACCTGGCAGGCCCGCCCGGCCACCACGGTGACCGGCAACCCGACGGGCGCCGGCGACGCCCTCGTGGCCGGGCTGGCTCGCGGGCTGTCCCGCGACCGGGCTGC
>JAFMQY010000066.1:2347-18419 GCA_017354415.1 Nocardioides sp. | reverse complement strand
GCCGGCCACTGCCGTGTGCGGCGTGAACCGAGCGGGCGCGGCGCTCTTCGTATGCGATGTCGACGTGGTGTTCGAGCCCGACATCGCCGCGGTCGGGGTCGATGACGGCGTCGGCGCGGCGTCCGGCGGCCCTCCCCCGCAGGCCGCCATCGACGCCGCGACCAGCGGGACGACGAGCAGCCGCGGGAGTCGTGTCACCGCATGTTCCCCGTGTGCCCGAGGGAGTAGCGACCCGGTTGTGGCCAGACGCAGACCCCGTGGGGGCTGCCGCCGACGGGGATCTTCGCGATCAGCCGACCGCTCCTGGTGTTGAAGCCGTACACCACCCCGTCGGTGCGACCGGACAGCCACAGCGTCCTCCCGTCCGCTGAGACCCCGCCCATGTCGGGCGACCCGCCACCGGGGATCGTCCAGGTGTCGACGATCTTGTTCGTCGCGATGTCGAGCACGCTCACCTCGCCGGCCCCGCGGTCGGAGATGTACAGCTCCTTCCCGTCGCGGCTCGGGTAGAGGCCGTGCGGCATCTCCGGCGTGCCGATCACGTGGACCTGCTTGAAGGTCCTGGCACTGATCTCGCGCAGCTCGTTGGTGCCCATGTCGGCCACGTAGAAGATCCGGCCGTTCGGGGAGATGCGGACGTCCTGGGGAACGCTGCGGCCCATGGTCATCGGGGACGCATGCGGTGCGGTCGGGTGCGGGTCGAGGTGCAGCACCCCGAGCACGCGGTGGGTGAGCGTCGACACCTTCAGCAGCGTTCCCGAGAACTCGCAGGTCACCACGAAGAAGCGGCCGTTCCCCGAGAAGTCCGCGTGGTTGGGTCCCTGGCAGCTCGGGTCCTGGAGGTCCTTGATCGTCTTCCACGTGTGCGGGTTGGCGAAGCGGATCGTGTTGTACTCCTCGATCATCACCACCGCGGCCTTGCCGTCCGGCGTGAAGTAGAGGTTGTACGGCCGTGGCATCGGGATCGTGCCCGTGCGCCGTCCCGTGTGGGGGTTGATCTTCACCAGCTCGTTCGCCGCGCTCGAGTTGGTGTACAGCGTCTTCAGGTCGTAGGACGGGACGACGTGCTGGCTGAGGAACCCGGCCGGGATGACCCGCAGGATCCGGTGCGTCCGCTGGCTGATGACCGTGACGCGCGAGCCGTTCGAGTCGGGAACATAGAGCAGCGACGGGTCGTGACGGACCTGCGGGGCCAGCATCCCCGCGCGTGTCTGCGAGTACACGTCGTTGCCGATGACCGGCGGCATGCCCTGGATCGGGTGGCGGAACGGCGCGGCAACGTGCGGCTTCCCCGCCGGCTTCCCGGCCGGTTGGGCGGCGTCCTGCGGGGCCGACGACTCGGTCGTCGGGGCAGCGGCCGGAGAGGAGTCCCCGCCGCCGCACGCGCCGAGGAGGAGCGCGGCGGCAGCGAGGAGGCCGGTCAGGGCACCGCGTCTGCGGGACACGCGCGTGCTCCTTTCCCGGTCGCCGTCACAGGCCACCTGGGAGGCTACGCACCGTTCCTGACCGTCTCCTGAATGCTCAGACCACCAGCGGCCGCTCGGTCGGAGGGATCGGACTCGGCAGACTGGTGTGGCCCGTCAGGTAGCGGTCGACGGCGGCGGCAGCTGCCCGGCCCTCGGCGATCGCCCAGACGATCAGCGACTGCCCGCGCCCGGCGTCACCGGCGACGAACACTCCCTCCACGTTAGTGGTGTACGACGCGTCGCGGGCGATGTTCCCCCGCTCGTCCAGGTCGAGCCCGAGCTGGTCGACCAGCCCGGTCCGCTCGGGTCCGGTGAAGCCCATCGCCAGGAGCACGAGTCCGGCCGGGATCTCACGCTCGGTCCCCGGCAGCGGCTGGAACGACGCGTCGACCTCGACCAGCCGCAGCGCGCGGACCCGGCCGTGCTCGTCACCCAGGAACTCCTGGGTGGACACGGCGTACACGCGATCCCCCGCCTCTTCGTGTGCCGAGGAGACCCGGAACACCATCGGGTACGTCGGCCACGGCTGGTGGGCCGGACGCTCGTCCGGTGGCCGGGCCAGGATCTCGAGCTGGGTGATGGACGCGGCACCCTGACGGATCGCGGTCCCCAGGCAGTCGGCGCCCGTGTCGCCACCGCCGATGATGACCACGTCCCGGCCGTGAGCCGTGATCTGGTCCGGCACCTCCTGACCGAGCGACGCGCGGTTGGACTGCGGGAGGAACTCCATCGCCTGGTGGATGCCGTCGAGCTCACGTCCCGGCACGGGCAGGTCGCGACCGACCGTCGAGCCGATGGCGAGCACCACCGCGTCGTACCGGTCGCGGAGTCGATCGCCGGTCAGCTCGGCGCCGACGTCCACGCCGGCCCGGAACACCGTCCCTTCCCGGCGCATCTGGTCGAGCCGGCGGTCGAGCACCGCCTTCTCCATCTTGAACTCGGGGATGCCGTAGCGCAGCAGCCCGCCGATCCGGTCGGCTCTCTCGTACACCGCGACCGTGTGCCCGGCGCGGGTCAGCTGCTGGGCCGCTGCGAGTCCCGCGGGTCCCGAGCCCACCACGGCGACGGTCCGGCCGGACAGCCACTCGGGCGGGCTCGGGCGGACGTAGCCGGAGTCCCAGGCGCGGTCGACGATCGCGACCTCGACGTTCTTGATCGTCACCGGATCCTGGTTGATCCCCAGCACGCATGCGGTCTCGCAGGGCGCCGGGCACAGCCGCCCGGTGAACTCCGGGAAGTTGTTGGTCGCGTGCAGACGGTCCATCGCGCCGTCCCAGTCGTCGCGGTAGACCAGGTCGTTCCACTCGGGGATCAGGTTGCCGAGCGGGCAGCCCTGATGGCAGAACGGGATGCCGCAGTCCATGCACCGCGACGCCTGCGTCGAGATGATCGGCAGCAGCGCCCTCCCCGGGCCACCGGGGTAGACCTCCTGCCAGTCCTGCACCCGCTCGGCGACCGGGCGTCGTACGGCGACCTCCCGGCCGTGCTTCAGGAACCCTCGGGGGTCAGCCATGGGTGAGCAGAGCCTCCTCCGTGATCCGCTTGGCGGCCGCTGTCAGACGCGCGCCCGCACGACGGCTGAGCTCAGCCATGCAGCACCTCCATGATCCGCTCGGCCACCTCGTCGTCGGTGAGGCCCTCTTCGATCGCCTCGGCCCGTGCCTCCAGGACGCGCTTGTAGTCGCTCGGCATCACCTCGGTGAACCGGGCGAGCGCGGCATCCCAGTCGGCCAACAGCTCCTCGGCGACGAGTGAGCCGGTCTCCTCGTGATGCCGGGTCACCAGGGCGCGCAGCGCTTCGGCTTCGTCGTCGGGGACGGGCCCGAGGTCGACCAGCTCGGGGTTGACCCGGTGGTGCTTCAGGTCGAGGACGTACGCCGTACCGCCGCTCATGCCCGCCGCGAAGTTGCGACCGGTCTTGCCGAGCACGACCACGCGACCGCCGGTCATGTACTCGCAGGCGTGGTCGCCCACACCTTCCACCACCGCGGTGACACCGGAGTTCCGGACGCAGAAGCGCTCGCCGACGCCACCTCGGATGAACACCTCGCCCGAGGTCGCGCCGTACCCGATCACATTGCCGGCGATGATCTGCTCGTGGGCGGCGAAGGTCGCCGACCGGTCGGGGCGGATCACGATCCGCCCGCCCGAGAGCCCCTTGGCGACGTAGTCGTTGGCGTCGCCCTCGAGCCGTAGGGTGATGCCGCGCGGCAGGAACGCGCCGAAGGACTGGCCCGCAGACCCGACCAGGGTCAGGTCGATGGTGTCCTCGGGGAGTCCCTCGCCGCCGTACCTCGTGGTCACCTCGTGCCCGAGCATCGTCCCGACCGTGCGGTTGACGTTGCGCACCGCCAGCTGTGCGCGCACGGGCTCGGCGTTCTCCAGCGCCGGGCGGGCGATCTGGATCAGCTCGTGGTCGAGTGCCTTCGTGAGGCCGTGGTCCTGCTGCTTGGTGCAGTGCAGGTCCTGACCGTCGAACTGCTCCCCCACCTCCGCCACGTGCAGGATCGGCGAGAGGTCGAGCCCGGCGGCCTTCCAGTGGTCGACCGCGCGGGTGACGTCGAGGGCGGTCACCTGTCCGATCGCCTCGTCCAGGCTGCGGAATCCGAGCTCGGCCAGGATCTCCCGGACCTCCTCGGCGATGTACTCGAAGAAGGTGACCACGAACTCCGGCCTGCCGGTGAAGCGCTTGCGGAGCACCGGGTTCTGCGTGGCGACTCCGACCGGGCAGGTGTCGAGGTGGCAGACCCGCATCATGATGCAGCCGCTGACGACGAGGGGCGCCGTGGCGAAGCCGAACTCCTCCGCACCGAGGAGCGCCGCGATCACGACGTCGCGGCCGGTCTTGAGCTGGCCGTCGGTCTGGACGACGATCCGGTCACGCAGACCGTTGACCAGCAGCGTCTGTTGGGTCTCGGCGAGGCCGAGCTCCCAGGGACCGCCGGCGTGCTTGAGCGAGGTCAGCGGCGAGGCGCCGGTGCCGCCGTCGTGCCCGGAGATCAGGACGACGTCGGCGTGCGCCTTGGAGACGCCGGCAGCGACGGTGCCGACGCCGACCTCGGCCACCAGCTTCACGTGGACACGCGCGCTCGGGTTGGAGTTCTTGAGGTCGTGGATGAGCTGCGCGAGGTCCTCGATCGAGTAGATGTCGTGGTGCGGCGGTGGGCTGATCAGGCCGACCCCGGGCGTGGAGTACCGCGTCTTGGCCACCCACGGGTACACCTTGTGGCCGGGCAGCTGCCCGCCCTCGCCGGGCTTCGCTCCCTGGGCCATCTTGATCTGGAGGTCGTCGGCGTTGGTGAGGTAGTCGCTGGTGACGCCGAACCGCCCGGAGGCGATCTGCTTGACCGCGCTGCGGCGTTCGGGGTCGTGAAGCCGGTCGGTGTCCTCGCCACCCTCGCCGGTGTTGGACTTGCCCCCGATCCGGTTCATCGCGATCGCCAGCGTCTCGTGCGCCTCGCGGCTGATCGACCCGTACGACATGGCGCCGGTGGAGAACCGCTTGACGATCTCGCTGACCGGCTCGACCTCGTCGATCGGGACCGGGGGCCGGCCGCCGTGGTCGGCGTCGCGGAAGCGGAACAGCCCGCGTAGGGTCATCAGTCGCTCGGACTGCTCGTCGACCCGGGCGGTGTACTGCTTGAAGACGTCGTAACGCTGTTCGCGGGTGGAGTGCTGCAGCCGGAACACCGTCTCGGGGTCGAACAGATGCGGCTCGCCGTCGCGGCGCCATTGGTACTCGCCGCCGACCGCGATCTCGCGGTGAGCGGGGCTGATGCCGCCGCGGGGGTATGCCGTGGCGTGGCGGCGGGCGACCTCCTCGGCGATGACGTCGAGCCCGACGCCGCCCAGCTTGGACGTCGTACCGGTGAAGTAGCGGTCGACGAGGGCCTGCGACAGCCCGACCGCCTCGAAGATCTGGGCGCCGGTGTAGGAGGCGACGGTGGAGACGCCCATCTTGGACATCACCTTGAGCACGCCCTTGCCGAGGCCCTTGATCAGGTTCCTGACCGCGAGCCCAGGCTCGACCGTGACGTAGAACCCGTCGCGGGCGAGGTCCTCGACCGACTCCATGGCGAGGTAGGGGTTGACCGCTGCGGCGCCGTACCCGATCAGGAGCGCAACGTGGTGGACCTCGCGGACGTCGCCGGCCTCGACCAGGAGGCCTACCTGGGTGCGGGTCTTCTCGCGGACGAGGTGGTGGTGGACCGCCCCGGTGAGGAGCAGCGACGGGATCGGCGCCAGCTCGGCGGTGCAGTGCCGGTCGGACAGCACGATCACCCTCGCGCCTTCGGCGATCGCGGCCGACACCTCCGCGCAGATCTCGTCGATCCGCCGGGCCATCGCTTCGCCGCCACCCTCGACCGGGTAGAGCCCGCGGCTGACGTGGGTGATGAACCCGCGCATGTCCCCGTCGCGGTTGATGTGCCGGATCTTGGCCAGGTCGTCGTTGTCGAACACGGGGAACGGCAGCACGATCTGGCGGCAGGACGCCGGCGTCGGGTCGAGCAGGTTGGCCTCGGGGCCGATCGTGCCCGACAGCGACGTGACCAGCTCCTCGCGGATCGCGTCCAGCGGCGGGTTGGTGACCTGCGCGAACATCTGTGTGAAGTAGTCGAACAGCATCCGCGGCTTGTCGCTGAGGGCCGCGATCGGGGTGTCGGTGCCCATCGAGCCGATCGGCTCCGCGCCGGTGTTGGCCATCGGGGTGAGCAGGACCCGGAGCTCCTCCTGCGTGTAACCGAACACCTGCTGCCGACGGGTGACCGACGCATGGGTGTGGATCACGTGCTCGCGCTCGGGGATGTCGTCGAGGTGGATCTGGCCCGCGTGCAGCCACTCGTCGTAGGGGTGCTCGGCGGCGAGCTCGCCCTTGATCTCGTCGTCCTCGATGATCCGGTGCTCGTCGACGTCCACCAGGAACATCCGGCCCGGCTGGAGCCGGCCCTTCCGGACGATGGTGGCCGGGTCGAGGTCCAGCACGCCGACCTCCGAGGCGAGCACGACCAGGCCGTCGTCGGTGACCCAGTAGCGGCTCGGACGCAAGCCGTTGCGGTCGAGCACGGCGCCGATGTGGGAGCCGTCGGTGAACACCACGCACGCCGGCCCGTCCCAGGGCTCCATCAGCGACGCATGGAACTCGTAGAACGCCCGGCGCTTCGCGTCCATCTCCTGGTGGTTCTCCCACGCCTCCGGGATCATCATCAGGACGGCGTGGGGCAGGCTGCGGCCGGCCATGTACAGCAGCTCGAGGACCTCGTCGAAGCTGGCGGAGTCCGACGCTCCCGGGGTGCAGATCGGGAAGAGCCGCTCGAGGTCGCCCGGGATCAGGTCGGAGGCGAGCAGCGCCTCCCGGGCTCGCATCCAGTTGCGGTTGCCCATCACGGTGTTGATCTCGCCGTTGTGGGCGATGAAGCGGAACGGGTGGGCCAGCGGCCAGCTCGGGAACGTGTTGGTGGAGAAGCGGGAGTGGACGACCGCCAGTGCCGAGGCCACCCGCTCGTCGGTGAGGTCGGGGAAGAACACCTCGAGCTGCTCGGTGGTGAGCATTCCCTTGTAGAGCAGGGTGCGTCCGCTCAGCGACCCGAAGTAGACGTCCGTCTCGCGCTCGGCCCGCTTGCGCAGGCAGAACGCCCTCCGCTCCAGACCCATCCCGCTCAGCCGCGCGCCGGCGGCCTCGACGAACAGCTGGCTGAACAGCGGCATCACGCCTCGCGCGGTCGCACCGAGGCGGCTCGGGTCGACCGGGACGTCACGCCAGCCGAGGATCCGCAGACCCTCCTCGTCCGCCAGGTCCTCGATCTGCTGCCGGGTCTTGGCGACCTCGTCGTCGTCGCCCTCCAGGAACGCCGTGCCGACGGCGTACGACCCGAGTGGTGGCAGCTCGAAGTCGACGACGTCCCGCAGGAACGCGTCAGGCACCTGCAGCAGGATCCCGGCGCCGTCGCCGGAGTTGGCCTCGGCTCCGGCCGCGCCGCGGTGGTCGAGGTTGCGCAGCGCGGTGAGCGCCTGGACCACGATCTCGTGGGTGGGCTCACCGGTGAGCGTGGCCACGAAGGCCACCCCACAGGCGTCGTGCTCGAAGCGAGGGTCGTACAGCCCTTGCGCGGGCGGTCCGGTGTGAAGCGTCCGCATCTGTGCTCCCGTCGTCGGCGCCCGGCCGGTGCGGGCCGGGTGATCGGGCGAGGCGTGCAGGGGACGGCATTGGCCCAAGCGGGCTCAGGGTAGCAACCGTTGCCCCGTCCGCCGAGGAGTGTTTTGCGTGGCGGACAGGGGGTGGGCGCGTGTTGGGATCCCCGGCTCACCGGGGATCCCGTCGCTTCTCTGGGGCTGCAACGGCCGACAAGCGCCGGGAACGGCCGACCGGCGTTACCGATGTGACAGGTGGGACTTGCTTCCAGGTGACGCCGATCGGGATCAAGCGCCGGGATCGCGGCCGCGCTCCACGACGTGGTCGGAGTCGGGTCCCTCGTCGAGGACCTGTGTCGAGGCAGAGGCGTCGGCGGCCTCCACCTCGCCGGCGTCCGTCGCCGCAGCTGCCCGGTCACGGGCCAGCCTCTTCTCGGTGTAGACCTCGCTCTCGCGGCCGGGATGCGTCTTGCCGACGATGAGGAAGTACGCCGTGGCCAAGCAGAACAGCACGATCGACGTCCAGACGTTGAGCCTCATGCCGAACACGTGCTGGTACTCGACGGAGTCGATCCGGAGCATCTCGATCCAGACACGACCGGCGGTGTAGGCCATCACGTACAGGGCCATGACGCGCCCGTGACCGAGCTTGTAGCGCCGGTCGGCCCAGAGCACGAACGCGAAGGCGCCGAGGTTCCAGATGCACTCATAGAGGAAGGTCGGCTGGAACGTCGCGTACTGCTCGTAGCCGGGCGGCCGGTTCGCAGGGTCGATCTTCAGCGCCCACGGCAAGGTCGAGGGCTTGCCGAACAGCTCCTGGTTGAACCAGTTGCCCCACCGCCCCATCGCCTGGGCGACCAGGACACCGGGCGCCAGCGCGTCGAGCACCGCGGGCACCCGGATCCCCTTGATCCGTGCCCCGATCCAGACGCCGACCCCCCCGAGGGCGATCGCACCCCAGATGCCGAGGCCGCCACGCCACACGTAGAGCGCCTCGATCGGGCTCCTGCCGGCCCCGAAGTACAGGTCGTGGTCGGTGATCACGTGGTAGAGCCGACCCCCGATGACGCCGAAGGGGACGGCCCACAGCGCCAGGTCGGTGACCTCGCCTCGGGTGCCGCCACGGGCGACCCAGCGCCGCTCACCGATCCAGATCGCGGCGATGATCCCGGCGATGATGCACAGCGCGTAGCCGCGGACCGGGATCGGGCCCAGGTACCACACGCCCTGGGAGGGAGACGGGATGAAGAAGGCGGTCACGGTGGTCCTCAGGAGAGCAGCTGGTGGATGTCGTGGGCGAACTCGGGCGCGGTCGTGCCGAGCGTCCACAGAACGGGGATCTTGTTGTTGCCGTCCATGCCGAGCACCTGGACGCCGTGGGTCACGTCGTACCCGCCGCTCGGCAGCCGCCGACCCTTCATGATCGGTACGCCGACCTCCTGGGCGACCTTCTTGATCGTCGGCAGCGAGCCTCTGACCCCGACGAAGTCCTTCGAGAACCGGTCGAGCCAGTGCCGGATCACCGGCCCGGTGTCGCGGGCGGGGTCGGTGGTGACGAAGACGACCTGCACGTTGGACCGGTCGGACTCGTCGAGCTGGAGCATCGCCGACGCCAGGGTCGCCATCGTGGTCGGGCACTCGTCGGGGCAGTGGGTGTAGCCGAAGAAGATCAGCGTGAGCCGCTTGTGGGTGCTGGCCGTGAGAGAGAACGGCTGCCCGTTCGTGTCGGTCAGCCTCGTGGCCGGCGCATGGTAGGGCTGGGGCAGGACGTCGCCCGAGAACGTGTCGGCAGAGCTCTTCGAGCAGCCCGCCAGCGCCCACACCGAGAGCGCGGAGGCGAGCAGGACGCCGAGTGCCTTACGCACGGCGCACGCCCTCCGCAAGGTCGTGGGTCAGGGTGGTCAGCGCGGTCAGCGCCTCGCGGCGGTCGTCGTGGTCGAGCACGCAGCGGACGAACGCCGAGCCGACGATCACCCCGTCGGCGTACGACGCGATCTCCGCGGCCTGGGAACCGTTGCTGACGCCGAGGCCCACGGCGACGGGCAGGTCGCGGTTCTGGTGCTGGATGGTGGTCCTGGTCCGAGCGACCAGGGGAGGAGCCAGAGCGCTCGTGGTGGCCCGTGCCCCGGTCACTCCCATCACCGCGGTGGCGTACACGAAGCCCCGGCAGGCGGCCGTCGTCATCGCGATCCGCTCGTCGGTCGACGAGGGAGAGACCAGGAAGATCTTGTCGAGGCCCTGCGCGTCGGCGGCCGCGATCCATTCGCCGCCGCTGTCGGGGGTCAGGTCCGGCGTGATCAGGCCGGCGCCGCCGGCGGAGGCGAGGTCGGCGGCGAACCTCTCGACGCCGTAGTGGTCGATCGGGTTCCAGTAGGTCATCACGACCGTGGGCGTCCCGGTCGCCGCGACCGCCTCGACGGTGCGGAGGACGTCGCGGGTTCGTACGCCGCCGTCGAGGGCGCGCTGGGCAGCGGTCTGGACCGTCGGTCCGTCCATCACCGGGTCGCTGTAGGGCAGCCCGATCTCGATCACGTCACAGCCGGCGTCGACCATCGCCCGGAGGCCCTCGATCGCCCCGTCGACGGACGGGAACCCGGCCGGGAGATAGCCGACCAGGGCGGCGCGCTCGTCGGCGCGCGCCTTCTCGAAGGCGGTCCCGACGGTCACGACAGCGGCTCCGCCGCGCCGTCGTCCGCCGCGCCGAGATGGAACCACCCGATCGCGGTGTCCATGTCCTTGTCCCCGCGCCCCGACAAGTTGATCAGCATGATGTCGTCGGGTCCGTAGTCCTTCGCCACCCGCAGGGCGCCTGCGACCGCGTGCGCGGACTCGACGGCCGGGATGATCCCCTCGGTCCGGCTGAGCAGGGCCAGCGCCTCCATGGCCTCGGCGTCGGTCACCGCCGTGTACGACGCGCGTCCCGACGCCGCGAGCCAGGCGTGCTGGGGCCCGACGCCCGGGTAGTCGAGCCCGGCCGAGATCGAGTGCGACTCGATCGTCTGACCGTCCTCGTCCTGGAGCACGTAGGTCCTGGCGCCGTGGAGCACGCCCCGGTCGCCGGCCATGATCGTCGCGGCGTGCCGCCCCGTCTCGAAGCCGTCACCTCCGGCCTCGAAGCCGTAGATCTCCACGTCGTCGTCCAGGAACGCGGTGAACAGCCCGATCGCGTTCGACCCACCCCCGACGCACGCCGCGATACCGCGCGGCAGCACCCCGTACCGCTCGAGGCACTGGGCCCGCGCCTCGTCGCCGATGCCGCGGGTGAAGTCGCGGACCATGCTCGGGAAGGGGTGGGGCCCGGCGGCCGTCCCGAAGAGGTACGCCGTGTGGTCGACCGTGGTGACCCAGTCGCGGAGTGCCTCGTTGATCGCGTCCTTGAGCGTGGCGCTTCCGGAGTCCACCGGGACGACCTTGGTCCCCAGCAGCTGCATCCGGGCGACGTTGAGCGCCTGGCGCTTCATGTCGACGGACCCCATGTAAACGGTGCAGTCGAGGCCGAAGTACGCCGCGGCGGTCGCGCTGGCCACGCCGTGCTGTCCCGCGCCCGTCTCGGCGATCACGCGGGCCTTCCCCATCCGCCTGGTGAGCAGCGCCTGGCCGAGCACGTTGCGGATCTTGTGGGCGCCGGTGTGGTTGAGGTCCTCGCGCTTGAGCAGGACCCGGCAGCCGACCTTCTCGGACAGACGCGTGGCCTCGTAGAGCGGGCTCGGCAGGCCGGCGTACTCGCGGCAGATCCTGGCGAACTCGTCGGTGAAGGCCGGGTCGGACATCGCCTCCTGCCAGGCCACCGTCAGCTCGTCGAGCGCCGCGACGAGGGCTTCGGGCATGTACCGCCCGCCCCACCCGACGTTCGCGCCGCCGAACCACCCGTGCTCGTCGGCGTCCCACCGGCGGCGCTCGTCTCGTCGGTCGGGCCTGTCGAGACCAGGTTCCTGAGCAGTCACGCCGTCACTCCCGTCATCGCCCGGACCGCCGCCTCCGGGTCGCCGTCCTTCACCAGCGCCTCACCGACCAGCACCGCGTCGGCGCCCTCGGCGACGACCCGGCGTACGTCGTTGGGCCCGGCGATGCCGCTCTCTGCGACCCTCACCACGCCGGTCGGCAGCAGGGGCGCGACCTTGCCGAACGTCGCCGCGTCGACCTCCAGGGTCTTCAGGTTGCGGGCGTTGACGCCGACCACGGCGGGATCGACGGCGAGGGCGCGCTCGACCTCGGGCTCGTCGTGCACCTCGACCAACGGGGTCAGCCCGAGCTCGCGGGCGCGATCGTGCAGGTCCCGGAGTGCGTCGTCGGACAGCGCGGCGACGATCAACAACACGAGGTCGGCACCCGCCGCTCGGGTCTCGAGCAGCTGGTAGGGCTCGACCACGAAGTCCTTGCGCAGCACGGGCACGTCGACGGCGGCGCGCACCACGCGCAGGTCGTCGAGACTGCCCCCGAAGCGTCGCTCCTCGGTGAGCACGCTGATCGCGGCCGCGCCCCCGCGCGCGTACGTCGCCGCCAGCGCCGCCGGGTCGGGGATCTGCGCCAGATCGCCCTTGCTGGGGCTCCGACGCTTCACCTCGGCGATCACCGAGGAGCCGACCGTGCGGAAGGCCGGCAACGGGTCGCGGGGAGGGGCCACGTCGAGCAACCGCGCGCGCAGATCGGCCTCGGAGGTCTCGGCCTGTCGCCTGCGAAGGTCTTCGCGCACGCCCGCGACGATGTCGTCGAGCACGGACATGACAGGGCCTCCAGAGCCTCCATGGACTGCGTGGGATTCGCCGCCAAGCCTCTCACGAGCGGCCAACCACCCCGTCACCTGCCCACGGCCGCACCCGTTGACTCTCGCCTGGCGTGTGTCGATAGGGTCGCGAGCCACGGCCGCGGACGGACGGCCCCGTGAGCAGGGGACAACGATGAGCTACGACACACCACCTCCGCCGCCTCCGCAGTACGGCGGCTCCCCCTACGGCTCACCGCAGCCGGCCCCGAAGAGCAGCTCCAAGAGCACGTGGGCGCTGGTCAGCGGAATCCTCGGGATCCTCTGCTGCGGACCACTCGGCATCGTGGCGATCGTCCTCGGGCGGCAGGCGCAGAAGGAAGGCCAGCCCGGGGGTATGGCGAAGGCCGCGGAGATCCTCGGCTACATCGCCGTCGGGCTGATGGTGGTCGAGATCATCCTGTACGCCACCAACCGTTGACGATCAGGGCGCCAGCCAGCTGCCGGGGAGGTTGCGGGCGATCCAGAACACCGCCACCACCACGAGCAGCGCGATCTTGAGCGGACGTGGGACCGCCGGCACCACGGCGATCTCGCGACCGGTCCACGCGCCGTAGCTCCAGCGGGCGAAGAAGAACACGGCGAACGGGATCGCCAGGACCAGCACGAGGTTGCTCGAAGCGGCCTGCCAGACATGGCCGTAGGTGAGGTCGTTGACGGCGCGCAGGCCGCCGCAGCCGGGGCAGTAGATGCCGGTCGTCGCGTAGAGGGGGCAGATCCCCCACGAACCGCTCGTGTGCGGGTCGCGGATGTGGAGCGCGACGGTGGCCGCGGCCACTCCCGCGGCGCTCCAGATCGGCGCCTTGAGCCGCTCCGACCGGGGCCGGAGGGCGATGGACCGGGCCGCGAGGGTCATCAGTGCCCCGAGCGGTTGAGCCCCATCCGCGCCATCACCACGAACACCACCAGCGAGACCACGCCGAGGGCGACGCCGATCCAGAAGATCGTCATGTCCACGGGGTTGAACATCAGGCCGATGCCACTGACCACGAACCCGAGCATCGCGATCGCCACCGCTGCCCACGCGGCCGGGGTATTGCCGTGGTTGTCAGACATCGGGGTCCTCAGCACTCCTCACAGATGGGTCACCGCATCCTAATGTGCGCCCGGGTCCGTCGGGTCGCGCCCCTGGTCGATGGCGCGCCACAGGTCGACGTCCTCCATGTCCTCCGGCTCGGGATCCTGCTCCGGCGTCGTAGGAGCGTCGTACCGGCTGCCCATCTCCGGCCACGACCCACAGGTGCGTACGGCGATCGCGAACGCCGCGAGCGTCACCACCGACGCCACGAGTGCCACCCACCACCACCCGGTGATGTGGGCTCCCGCCGGGGACTTGCCGACGTCGACCGTGGCGTGGCGAGCCGAGTCGAGAGCCTGCGAACGGCCGACGACGGCGGTCGCGACGAGGCCGGCACCGACCACGACTCCGAGAACCGCGACGCCCCGGCGGACCCGGCCGCGCGTCACCAGGAGGACGCCCCAGGCAGCCAGGGCGACCAGGCCGAGCGCTCCCGCGAGCGGGACGTGTCCGCCGGTGTCGTTCACGAGGGCAGAGCCGGGGCGTCCGTCTGGGGCCGCCCACGCCCTGGCGCCGGACAGGGCGCAGAGCCCCGAGCCGACCACCCCGGCCACGACGGCCGGCCCGAACCAGCGCCGCCCAGTCATCGGCCGCTCGGTCATCCGCCGCTCGGTCATCGGACGCTCAGTCATCGGCGTCCCGGGCTTCGTCCCGCCAGACCAGACCGTCGTCGAAGCAGGTCCGCGATCCGGTGTGGCAGGCCGGACCCTCCTGGTCGACCTGGAGCAGGATCGTGTCACCGTCACAGTCGACGCTGATCCGGCGTACCCACTGCCGATGGCCGGAGGTGTCGCCCTTCGTCCAGTACTCCTGCCGGCTGCGGCTCCAGTACGTCGCGCGCCCGGTCGCCATGGTGCGCGCCAGGGCCTCGTCGTCCATCCAGCCCAGCATCAGCACCTCGCCCGTATCGTGCTGCTGGGCCACGGCAGCGACGAGTCCGGCGTCGTTGCGCTTGAGCAGCCCGGCGACGGCGGGGTCGAGAACCATGCCTGGATTCTCCCATCGGCGCGGTGACCGAGTGTCACACGGCCCGTCCGTGGGAACGACCTATGCTCGGACGCGTGACCTCCTTGGCTCGGCGAGAGCGTCAAGCGTTGTGTGACACCGCCCTCGAGCTGGGCCCCGACGCCGCCACGCTGTGCGACCCGTGGCACGTCAAGCAGCTGATCTCCCACCTCGTCCTGCGCGAGCGCAGTCCGCGGGCGATCGGCTTCACCGTGCCGCCGTTCGCGCGTCTCGCCGAAGGGGGGATGGCGAAGCTCGAGGACAAGGACTTCGTCGAGCTCGTGGAGCGGTTCCGCTCTCCTGGGCTGGTGCCGTTCGGGCTGCGCGGGGTGGAGCCGGCGTTCAACACGCTCGAGCACTTCGTGCACCACGAGGACATGCGCCGGGCGCAGGCGGAGTGGTCGCCGCGCGAGCTGCCCGAGGCCGACGAGAACACGATCTGGTCGTTCGTCATGCTCCTGGGACGGGTCATGGCCCGGCGAGCCCATGTGCCGGTGCGGATCGAGTCGGGCTCGCGATCGGCCGCCCTGCGGGGCGGCAAGCCCGCGGTCGTCGTCCGCGGGCGTCCGTCGGAGCTAGCCCTGCTGCTCAACGGGCGCGGCCGCGTCGCCGACGTGGAATGCGACGGTCCGGCTGATCTGGTCGCGACGTTCCACAAGGCCGACTTCAGCGTGTGATAGGAGCATTTCTCCTCACGCCCGTGACCACGGATCTGTCCAGCGAGGTGAGCGCCCTCATGGCGTGGCCGGGAGGTCCGCAAGGCTGCGGAAGCCCACCCATCGGCGACCTCCCACATCGGCGAGTACGTCGTCGGCCACGGCGGTGAGCGAGGCCCGCTCGCCGGCCAGTGCGCGGTGCAGTGCCAGGTCGAGCGCCGCCGTGAGGTGCGTACGGCGCGCCGCATCCAGGGCGGCCAGCTCGCGTACCAGCCACTTGCCGGTGCCGCTCCAGGTCTCGGCCGCGGCCAGGGCGAGCTCGGCCGTCTGCTGCCACACCGCCACCGCGACGGCCGTCGCCTCCTCGTCGTGCCCGGCTCCGGCGAGGTCGTCGAGCAGGTCGGTGAGCAGGTAGCGCAGCAGTTCCAACTCGGCGTCCGGCACGGGACCGGGTCCGCGGTCCAGCACCTCCTGGCACTGCGACCGCAGTGCTTCTCCTGCTGTCGGGTCGAGGAGTGGGACCCCTTCGGCGACGAGCCGGGCCATGGTCGGCCGGCGGCGCGCGAGGTCCTGGGCCACGAAGTGCGCGACCGACGCCTCCGTGTGCACGAACAGCTCGACCGGCCACCCGTCGTACTCCAGGGACTCGCGGCGGACCTCACCGTGTTCCAGGAGCACCGTGATGTCGAGGTCGGAGGTCTTCGTGGCACGGCCGGTGGTCGTCGATCCGGCCAGCCAGGCCTGGACGGCGTCCGGGAACAGCTCGGCGACCAGCGCTCGGGCGGCATCGACGGCGGGAGCTCTCATGGAGCGATCCTGCCCCGAGTCGCTCGGGAGGCGGCCACACGTACTGCTCGGACGTCCGGGCAACACGTCATCGCACGGCGTGACCGGCGTCGGCCAGGGCCGACTTCACCTCACCGATGGTGACGGTCCCGAAGTGGAAGATCGTCGCCGCGAGGACGGCGTCCGCGGC
>JAFMQY010000066.1:0-2337 GCA_017354415.1 Nocardioides sp. | reverse complement strand
ACGGCCGGCGGGAAGTCGGCGGCCGCGCCGGCACCTCCCGATGCTATGACCGGCACCGACACGGCGGCGCGCACCAGCCGGACCAGGTCGAGGTCGAACCCGGACCGGGTGCCGTCGGCGTCCATGGCGTTGAGCAGGATCTCGCCGGCGCCGAGCTCCGTCCCTCGGGCGGCCCAGGCGATCGCGTCGAGACCGGCGGACTTCCGACCGCCGTGGGTCGTGACCTCGAACCCCGACTCACGCGCCCACTCGGTGGCCGAGCCTGTCGCTTGTCCTGAGGAGGCGAGGGACTGGTCGTCTCGAAGGGGGACCCGCCGGGCATCGACCGACAGCACCAGCACCTGGGACCCGAAGCGGTCCGCGATCTCGGCCAGCAGCTCGGGGCGCTGGATGGCGCCGGTGTTCACCGCCACCTTGTCGGCGCCGGCACGCAGCAGCCGGTCGACGTCGTCCACCGTGGAGATGCCTCCCCCGACGGTGAGGGGGATGAAGACCTCCTCGGCGGTCCGGGACACGATCTCCATCGTCGTGGCCCGACCCTCGTGGGAGGCCGAGATGTCGAGGAACGTGAGCTCGTCGGCGCCCTCGGCGTCGTACCGCCGCGCGAGCTCGACGGGGTCGCCGGCGTCGCGGAGGTTCTCGAAGTTCACGCCCTTGACCACGCGCCCGGCGTCCACGTCGAGGCACGGGATCACTCGCACCGCCAGGCTCACGACCCGCCCCCGCCGTCGGTCGAGGCGCTGCTGCCGTCGGTCGAGCCTGTCGCTTGTCCTGAGGAGGTCGCCCTGCGACCGTCTCGAAGGGAGACCACGGCAAGCGCCTTCTCGAGCGAGAACCGCCCCTCGTACAGCGCGGTCCCGATGATTGCGCCCTCCACGCCGAGGGGCACGAGCTGGGTCAGGGCCTCGAGGTCGGCGAGCTCGGTGATCCCGCCGCTGGCGACCACCGGACGGTCCGTGGCCGCACACACGTCACGCAGCAGCTGGAGGTTGGGGCCCTGGAGCATGCCGTCCTTGTTCACGTCCGTCACGACGTAGCGCGCGCACCCCTCCGAGTCGAGACGCGCCAGTACGTCGTACAGGTCGCCGCCCTCGCGGGTCCACCCGCGCGCGGCAAGGGTCCGCCCGCGTACGTCGAGCCCGACCGCGACCCGGTCGCCCCACTCAGCGATCGCGGCGGCACACCACTCCGGGCTCTCCAGGGCGGCCGTGCCGATGTTGACCCGCCGGCACCCGGTCGCCATGGCCGCGGCCAGCGACTCGTCGTCGCGGATGCCCCCGCTCAGCTCGACCTGCACGTCGACGCGGTCGACGATCGTGCCGAGCAGCTCGCGGTTGTGGCCGCGCCCGAACGCCGCGTCCAGGTCGACGAGGTGGATCCACCGCGCGCCGGCGTCCTGCCAGCGCAAGGCGGCGTCGACGGGGTCGCCGAACCGTTTCTCCGAGCCCGCCACGCCCTGGACGAGCTGGACGGCCTGGCCGCCGGCGACGTCGACGGCGGGCAACAGCTCGAGTCGGTCGGACACGCCGAAACCCTAACGGCGACGTGCCACGTGCCGGACGCCCGTCTCGCGCCGGATCGCGCTCGCGACCTCACCGATCACGACCGGACGAGTGGTGTCGACGAGGACGGTCCGCGGAGCCCCCAGCGGCTCCGGCCTGGCCACGGCGTCACGGATCCGCTCGAGGGTCTCGTCGTCGGGCGGCAGATGCGGCCAGGACCGTGGGCGGGCGGTGTAACGGGCGACGGCCACCTCGGCGGGAACCTGGCAACGGACCTCGACCATCCGGTCCCACCACGGCTCCAGGAGATCGGTCACCCGTTCGGTGTCGCGCCTGGGGGCGATCCAGATGTCGACGACCGCCTCTCCCGCGGCCGCCTTCACCCGGCGTACCAGCTCGGCCTCGGCGTCGTGCCGGAGCCAGTCGCGAGGCGTGTGCTCTGCGTCCTCTGCGAGCTCCTCCTTGATCTCGTCGAGAGACACCAGGGGGCAGTGCAGGCGATCGGCCAGCGCCCACGCGAGGCTGGACTTGCCGGACGCCGGTACGCCGGTCACCACGACCAGGGGGATCATCGCCCGATCATCGCCGATCATCGACGCGACACCGCGAGCAGCACGACCGGGAAGACCACCGCACTCACGACCAGAGCACCGAGCCGAGCCGCCCAGTCAGGCCGGACCAGCCAGACCACGAGGTTGACCAGGAACAGCAGGCCGAAGGCCGCCATCAGCTCGCTACGCCGGCGTGCGGCCCGCACGCCCGGGGTGAGATGTGGCCGCGGGATCCATCCGGTCAGCGCCTGCTTCCGGGCGCGCGACCTCGCGCGCCGTTGCGC
>JAFMQY010000065.1 GCA_017354415.1 Nocardioides sp. | reverse complement strand
ATACCGCTGTTCGTCGTGCTGCTCAACCTCGCCGGTGTGGTGAGTGGGAAGCAGTTGGCGAAGGCCAGGCCGTGGATCGTGATCGGGACCATGGTGTTCGCGGCCGTGGCGACACCGTCGACCGACCCGTTCTCGATGCTGATGCTCGCGATCCCGATGTTGGTCCTGTTCATGATCTCCGAGGTGATCGCGCGCACCGTCGACCGGGTCCGCGGTCGTGGGAGCACCTCGACCAACCAGTGGGCCGACGACGAGATCTCGCCGCTGTGAGTGCTGCCGACGATCCGCCGTCGTACGACGAGATCGACCCGTTCGACCTGCCAGAATGGCTGGGGGAGTCCGAGGTCACCTGGGAGGCCGAGAGTGGGTTGGCGAGCGGGCACCGCGTCGCCGGCCTCTTGACCGCCTCGGGCTCCGACCCAGTGGCGTGCGACGTGCTCGCCGTGGACGACGCCTACCCGGTCCCGGTCGCGGCGAACCGGCTGCGCGTCCGTGCCCACCAGGTGTGGCGGCACGGTGAGGTGCTGGTGACCACCGACGACGGTCGCGTGATCCTCGCCGTCCCCGGGTCCCGCGTCGACACCGAGACGTTGCTGGAGGCCGTCCGACGGCTCGCGCGGGCCGTCGGGGCCTCGCCGGAGTCGTACGCCGTGCGGCTGCGGGTCGGCAAGGGCGGTTGAGGTCGGGGTCGGCTCCTGCGGTTTGGCGCCAAACCGCAGGAGGCAGCGCTGTCCTTCCTGCGGTTTGTGCCCAAACGGTGGTCGACGCACGAGCAGCCAGGCCCTGTCGCCCATCGGTGGTGGTGCGAGCGACAGATTGCGGGTTGTGCCCATTCCGCGAGGGACCGGACCGGTAGTCTGCGCGCGTGCCGAGCAGGGAGATCGCCCTCCTGACCAACCCGACGGCGGGCAAGGGCAAGGGCGGGCGGGTGCGCGACCGGGCGCTGGCCAGGATGCGCGAGGCCGGCCTCGTCGTACGCAACCTCCAGGGCCGCGACTCGGATGAAACTCTCGACCTGGCCCACCAGTGCGTGGCCGACGGTGTGGACGCGCTGGTCGTGTGCGGGGGCGACGGGATGGTGCATCTCGCCGTCCAAGCCGTGGCGACCACAGAGACGGCGCTCGGAGTCATCCCGGCCGGTAGCGGCAACGACGTCGCCCGCTACTTCGACATCCCACGCACGGACCCCGTGGCGGCCGCCGACCGCGTCGTCGCCGGGCGGACCCGCACGATCGACCTGGCGCGCAGCGGCTCGCGGTACTTCGCGACGGTGCTGGCAGCCGGGTTCGACGCGGTCGTCAACGAGCGGGCCAACCGGATGACCTGGCCGAAGGGCCAGATGCGCTACAACATCGCCACCCTCGCCGAGCTCCGGGTGTTCGAGCCGCTGCCCTACACCTTGCAGATCGACGACCGGCAGCTCTCCCTGGAGGCGATGCTCGTCTCGGTCGGCAACGGACCGTCGTTCGGAGGAGGGCTGCGGATCACCGAGGGGGCCGAGCTCGACGACGGCCTCCTCGACGTGGTGATCATCAAGCCGATCTCGAAGCCCGACCTGATCCGCACCTACCCCAAGCTGTTCAAGGGCACCCACATCCATCACCCGCAGTACGAGCACCACCTCGCAAGCTCGGTCACCGTCGCCGCGCCCGGGATCGTGTCGTACGCCGACGGTGAGCGTTTCGGCCCGCTGCCCCTCACCGTCGAGTGCGCACCCCGCGCGCTTACGGTGTTGGCATGACCCCTGGTCACCCGAGCCGTCCGGAGTCCGCGGCGTACCCGGTCCTGGATGCGTTCACCGGCCTCTACGAGTTCACCCTCGACGACTTCCAGGTGCGCGCCTGCCGCGTGGTCGAGGAGGGCAAGGGGGTCCTGGTCGCAGCGCCCACCGGGTCCGGGAAGACGGTCGTCGGGGAGTTCGCCGTACACCTGGCCCTCCAGGGGGGCCGCAAGGCGTTCTACACGACACCGATCAAGGCGCTGTCGAACCAGAAGTACCACGACCTCGTCGCCCGCTACGGCGCCGACCGCGTCGGGCTGCTCACGGGCGACACCTCGGTCAACGGTCGGGCCCCGGTCGTCGTGATGACGACCGAGGTCCTGCGGAACATGCTGTACGCCGGCTCCGGCACGCTCTCCGGCCTGGGATACGTCGTCATGGACGAGGTCCACTACCTCGCGGACCGCTCGCGAGGGGCCGTCTGGGAGGAGGTCATCATCCACCTCCCGGAGTCGGTCGCGCTGGTCTCCCTGTCAGCGACGGTGTCCAACGCCGAGGAGTTCGGCGAGTGGCTGGAGACCGTCCGTGGAGACACGATCACGATCGTCGAGGAGCGCCGCCCGGTGCCGTTGTACCAGCACGTGCTGGTGGGCCGCCGGATGCTCGACCTCTTCGCGACGTCTGACGTGGACGCGGCCGCCGGGTTCGTCAAGGAGGGAGCACCGGTCAACTCCGAGCTCCTGCGGATCGCCCGCGACGACTGGGCGAGCACCCTGATGCGCGACCGTCGTACGCCGAAGGGCCGGCCGCAGCGTGGCGGCCGCCGCCCGGTCGGGAACGGTCGCAGGGTCTGGATCCCGAGCCGCGTCGACGTGCTCGACCGGCTCGACGCCGTCGGCCTGCTGCCGGCGATCGTGTTCATCTTCTCCCGGGCCGGCTGCGACGCCGCCGTGGAGCAGTGCCTGCGCTCGGGGGTCAAGCTGACCACCCCGGAGGAGCGCGACGAGATCTTCGCGTTCGTCGAGGAGTCGTGCGCCGACCTGCCCCGCGAGGACCGTGCTGTCCTCGGCTACCACGACTTCCTCGACGGGCTCACCCGCGGCGTCGCGGCCCACCACGCGGGGATGCTGCCCGCCTTCAAGCAGTGCGTCGAGCAGCTGTTCCGGCGCGGGCTGTGCAAGGCCGTCTTCGCCACCGAGACCCTCGCGCTCGGCATCAACATGCCGGCGCGCACGGTGGTCCTGGAGAAGCTCTCGAAGTGGAACGGCGAGGTCCACGCCGACATCACGCCGGGGGAGTACACCCAGTTGACCGGCCGGGCCGGCCGCCGAGGACTCGACGTCGAGGGACACGCCGTCGTGCTCTGGCAGCCGGGGATCAAACCGACGGAGGTCGCCGGTCTGGCCTCCACGCGTACCTACCCGCTTCGCTCGAGCTTCCGGCCGTCGTACAACATGGCGGTCAACCTCGTGCACCAGGTGGGTCGTGAGCGGGCACGGGAGCTGCTCGAGATGTCGTTCGCCCAGTTCCAGGCGGACAAGGCGGTGGTCGGACTCGCCCGGCAGCTGGCCAAGAGCCAGGACGCGCTGCAGGGGTACGCCGAGGCGGCGACCTGCGACCGTGGCGACTTCATGGAGTACGCCGAGCTGCGGCACCACGTGAACGAGCGCGAGAAGAGCGCTGCCCGCGAGCGCCGAGCCGACCGCCGCGAGGAGGTGCTCGAGTCGCTCGGGCGGCTGCACCGCGGCGACGTGATCCAGGTGCCGGGCGGGAAGTTCGCCGGGTACGCGGTAGTGCTGGACCGCGGGACATCCGAGGACGGGCCGCGGCCGCAGGTGCTCACAGCCGAACGCCAGGCACGGCGGCTCAGCATCGTCGACTTCCCCACGCCGGTGACCGCGGTGACCCGGGTGCGGCTCCCACGGCAGTTCAACCCCCGCAACCCGCAGATGCGGCGTGACCTGGCGTCGACGCTGCGCGCCGCGACCCACAACCTCGCCCCGCCCCCACCCGGCCGTGAGCGGTCGGAACGACGCCCCACCCACCACGAGCAGGAGATCGAGGATCTCCGCCGCCGCCTGCGGGAGCATCCCTGCCACGCCTGCCCCGACCGGGAGGACCACGCCCGGTGGGCGGAGCGGTGGTTCAAGCTGGACCGGGACGCACGCACCCTCCAACGTCGCGTCGAGCAACGGACGAACACCGTGGCCCGACAGTTCGACCGGGTCTGCGAGGTGCTGGTGACGCTCGGCTACCTGGCGGATGACGACGTCACGGACCTGGGCCGGCCACTGCGACGCATCTACAGCGAGCTGGACCTGGTCGTCGCCGAGGCCGTCCGCCTGGGCGTGCTCGACGGGCTGAGCACGGCCGGGCTGGCCGCTGCCCTGTCGACGCTGGTGTACGAGGCCCGGCGCCCCGAGGACGTGGTGGCGCCCCGGGTGCCCGGAGGCCACGCCCAGCGCGCGATCGTGGACCTCGAACGGCTGTGGAGGGACCTGTCGGAGATCGAACGAGAGCACCGGCTCGACTTCCTCCGCCGTGCCGACGCAGGGCTGGCCTGGGCGGCGTACCGGTGGACCGAAGGAGACGACCTCGGCGACGTGCTCGACGAGAGCGACCTGACCGCGGGCGACTTCGTCCGGTGGATCAAGCAGCTGATCGACCTGTGTGGTCAGGTCTCGGACGCCGCCGGGCCCGGGCGGCTGCGCGAGACCGCCCGGGACGTCGTACGCCGGACTCGCCGAGGTGTCGTCGCCGCGGCGCCGATGGAGGACTGATCCTCACCCTGCGGAATGGTCACAAACCGCAACATCCGGGGCCGAAAGCTTGCGGTTTGGCGCCAATCCGCGCTCTGGGCGGGTCGGTCCAGCTGCGGTTTGGCGCCAAACCGCAGTCCGGCGGTCAGCAGGGCCTCACGCTCCCGCGAGCACCGCGGAGAGGCGCTTCAGCGGCGAGCCCAGGCCGTACCGCTCTGCGAGCTCCTCGACCCGCGCCGGGTCGCGGGGGGCGGTCGGCAGCGTGGCGTCGTACGGAGGGAGAGCGATGTCGCGCGCGACGGCCACCACCGCGGGCGCCACCGCCAGGTAGTCGGCAGCATCGAGGATCCTGCGGCGTGGGCCGGGCGACATGTCCGAGGCCGGGTCGGCGGCGGCGTCGACGATGCCGCGGAGGTCGCCGTACTTCAGCAGGAGGGAGGCCGCGGTCTTCTCCCCGACGCCCGCGACCCCGGGGAGCCCGTCGGACGTGTCGCCCCGCATGGTGGCGAAGTCGGCGTACTGGCTGGGCAGCACGCGGTACTTGCCGACCACGACCTCGTCGGTGACACGCTCGTGGTTTCCCACTCCGCGGGCGATGTAGAGCACGCGCACCCCGGCCGCGTCGTCGACCAGCTGGAACAGGTCGCGGTCGCCCGTGACCACGTCGACCGGCATCAGCGCGCCGGTGGACAGGGTGCCGATCACGTCGTCTGCCTCGTATCCGTCGGCACCGACGACACACAGGCCGACCGCGTCGAGCACCTCGAGGATCACCGGCACCTGGACCTCGAGGGGGTCGGGCACCACCTCGATGTCGGGATGCGGGCCGGGAACGGTCGCCTGGACGCGATGTGCCTTGTACGACGGGATGAGGTCGACCCGCCACTTCGGCCGCCAGTCGTTGTCCCACGCGCAGACCAGGTGTGTCGGTCGGTAGTCGCCGACCAGGCGGCTGATGAAGTCGAGGAACCCGCGGACCGCGTTCACCGGCGTCCCGTCCGGGGCCAGCACCTCGGGCACCCCGAAGAACGCCCGGAAGTACATCGACGCGGAATCCAGCACCATCAGTCGTTTCTCGCTCGCCACGGGCGTGAGCCTACGCATCCCCGGACGCCGAGAGGCTAGGGTCGGCGCCGTGGAGGCTACGGACCGCACGATCGTCCAGCTGCTCGCCGCCGACGGCCGGATGTCCTTCACGGACCTCGGGAAGGCGACCGGGCTGTCGACCTCGGCGGTGCACCAGCGGGTGAAGCGCCTGGAGCGGCGGGGGCTGATCACGGGGTACGGCGCCTCGGTCAACCACGCCGAGCTCGGGCTGGCCCTGACGGCGTTCGTGTCGATCACCCCGATCGACCCCAGTCAGCCGGACGACTACCCGGAACGCATCGAAGACATCCGGGCCATCGAGTCCTGCTGGTCGGTGGCCGGGGAGGAGTCGTACATCCTCAAGGTCCGGGTCGAGACACCGGCAGCCCTGGAGGATCTGCTGGCCCGGATCCGTTCGGAGGCCAACGTCTCGACCCGCACCACGATCGTGCTCAGCACGCCGTACGAGAACCGCCCCGTCACGGAGTGAGCGAGCGGAGGGTTCCCTCCTGAGGCGACTGAGCGCTAGGTCGTGAACCCGGCGTGCACGTGGTCGTGATGGGTGTCGTCGCTGAAGAACTGCGGGGCCGCGCCGAGGAGGTACGGACCTCCGACGTTGTAGGAGCCGGCCGCCGCGGCGGCGTGCATGTACTCCTCGACGAGAGAGCGGGAGGTGCGGGCGCTCACGACCGGGTGCCCGTCGATCTGCCAGGTGTCGAACGCCCGGCCCTGAGGGTGGTCGCTCAGCCGGTCGGTACCGAACACGTAGAGCGGATGGCCGGAGCGGACGACGCTCACCCCCACGCGGTACGACGCGCCGAGCGTCAGCATCGCGCCCAGGACGGAGTCGTGGACCTGGCCGGACGCGATGTCGGCCTCACCCGCCGGTGGCAGTACCACCCGGTTGGAGGCCAGCACGCGTCGGGCGGCTGGAGTCAACACACGGGCGGGTGGCCCCGGGACCGACGGATGGATCGCCGTGATGCGCCAGCCGTTCGGCACGCGGCTGAGGCGGACGTCGAAGGTGTGGCCGCCCGGGACGACACGGTGGCCGTGCCGGCGCCACGAGCGGGTGACGACGAGAACGCTGGCCGAGTCGCTGAGCAGGCCGCCGTACTGGGCGAAGATCACCTGGAGGGCGGTGTCCGACCCCTTGCCCATGGCCTCGATGCGACGGACCGCGGTCAGCTTGCAGTCGGGTGCGAGGTCGTTCGGGTCCGGCCTCCACTCATGGACGACGGGCAGCTCGGGCCCGGGGCGAGGCGATCTCGACGGGCTGGGGGGCGGCGGCGGGGAGTGGGTCGGCAGAGGCACGGTGGCGGACGACGGGCTGTGCGACCCGCCCCCGCACGCTGCCAGGACGATCGCCGTACCACCTAGCCACACCGATCGCCGAGTGGGACGACTGACCACGCCTCCAGTGTGCCCGGCGGCTGGGTGGGGTTCCCGGCGTTGCGGATTGGCGCCAAACCGCAACAATTCGGTCCGGGATCGTGCGGATTGGCACCAAACCGCATCCCAACGGCGTGCGCGAACCTCAGTGAGCCTGGAGGGCCGCCGTACGCCGGGAAGCCTCGGCCACCTCGGCGGCCTTCAGCGCCGACTCGTCGAGCCGGCCGTGCTCGGCCCACCACGCCTGACCGTCGGCCGGCAGGGTGTGGATCGGGTCGTAGTACTCGTACTGTCGGGTGAGCGCCTCGGGGTCCTCGGCCTCGATCGAGGTGCGGTAGTTCTTGGTCCAGTACGAGATGCCGCGGACGGTGTCGTAGTCGGACAGCTGGTGGACCCAGCGCTTGCCGACGAAGGGGACGTCGCACACGATGCGCGGTGTGGCGAAGCCGGGCAGGTAGCCCATGATCGCGTGCTGGAGCCGCTGGGCGTCGGCGACCGAGACCCGCCAGTGCTCGGAGAACGGGATCATGTCGCACATGTAGAAGTAGTACGGCATGACCTGCGCGCCATCGAGCAGCGCGAAGCACAGGTCGAGCAGCGCGTGGGGGTCGGCATTGACGCCATTGAGGATCACGCCCTGGTTGCGCACGTCGCGGATCCCGGAGTCGAGCATCGCCCGGGTCGCCTCGGCGACCAGCGGCGTCACCGAGTTGGCGTGGTTGACGTGGGTGTGGATCGCGACCGAGACGCCACGGGAGCGCGAGAGTGCCCCGATCCGTCCCATGCCGTTCACGACGTCGGGCTGCAGCCAGTGCTGCGGCATGCCCATCAGCGCCTTGGTGGCCAGCCGGATGTCGCGGATGTTCTCGATCTCGAGCAGCTCGGTCAGGAAGGCCTCCAGCCGGGGCCAGGGCATGTTGGCGACGTCGCCGCCGGAGACCACGACGTCGCGCACCTCCGGCGTTCGCCGCAGGTAGTCGAGCATCGCGCCGAGGCGGTCGTTGGGCTTGCCGACCAGCTTCAGCTTCTCGATCTGCGGGGTGGAGTTGCCGACCAGGTCCATGCGCGTGCAGTGACCGCAGTACTGCGGGCACGTGGGGAGCAGCTCGGCCAGCACCTTGGTCGGGTAGCGGTGGGTCAGCCCCTCGGCGACCCACATGTCGTGCTCGTGGAGCGAGTCGCGGGTGGCGTGCGGGTGCGAGGGCCAGTCGGTACGCCGGTCGCTGAGCACCGGGAGCATGTACCGGCGCACCGGGTCGGCGTAGAACGCCTCGGTCAGCGAGCCCGGGCCCGCCGGCTCCTGCCGCGGCGCCATCGTGTTCATCATCTGCGGCGGCACGAGCATCGACATCGTCGCCCGCTGGGCCTGGTCGCGCTCGAGGTCGGCGTAGAAGCGCTCGTCCAGCAGGTCGCCCATGAGCTCGCGGAGCTGCTTGAGGTTCTTCACGCAGTGCGCGCGCTGCCACTGCGCCGACGCCCAGTCCTCGGCGGTGACGTCCTTCCATCCCGGGAAGCGCGTCCAGTCCGGCTCGACCAGCTCGACCCGGCGGTAGGGGTAGGGCTGTCCGGTCTCAAGACCGAACGAGGTCTCGATGCTCATGTCGTCTCCTGTGAGAGGCGTACGTCGTGGGCGTGGGCGCGCGAACAGGGCGTCGGTTGTGTCGCATGCCGCGCTCATGCCAGAGTAGGCAAAGAACGTGCGGCGAGTCCAATGATCCGCCGAAGAATCTTCTGCAAGTCCCCGAATCCAGCGGAGGAACCTCGACACATGTCGGCGCCCGGCACCGATTCTGAGACCAGGCTCGCGAGCGACCCGACGGGGTTGCATCGGGTGCTCGATGACGCTGTGGTCCTGCCGCAGGCGGCACAGCGGCTCGACACGCGCCGCGAGATCTGGCCCGACGAGGTCCGGGTGCGGGTCGAGACCCTGAACCTCGACGCGGCGTCCTTCCGCCAGCTCGAGGGCAAGCACGGGGGCGACGGTGACGCCGTACGCCGCGAGGTGCTGCAGATCATCGCCCAGCGCGGCAAGATGCAGAACCCCGTGACCGGCTCCGGGGGGATGCTGGTCGGCACGGTGGAGGAGGTCGGCCCCGAGTCGGCCCTCGGTCTGGCGGTGGGAGACCGGGTCGCGACGCTCGTCTCCCTGACCCTCACTCCGCTGGTCATCGAGGACGATCTGGCGCGGTGGGACGGCCACGGCGAGCAGGTCCCCGCCGACGGCTACGCCATCCTGTTCGGCCGCTCGATCGCGGCGAAGATCCCCGACGACCTGCCCACGACCCTGAGCCTGGCGGTGATGGATGTGTGCGGAGCCCCGGCCCTGACGCGGCGGGTCGTCGAGGAGTCGTTGCGGTTTGGCGACAAACCGCGCACAGAAGTGCCCCCGGACGCGTCGTTTGGCGACAACCCGCACGCCAGAGCGCCCCACGGCCCCGTCGTCGCGGTCATCGGCGGTGCCGGCAAGTCCGGTTCGCTGAGCCTGGCGGCCGCGCGGGACGCGGGCTGCGGGCGCACCGTCGGCGTCGTGCCGAACGACGAGGAGGCGGCGTTGCTGCGCGGGAGCGGGCTCGCCGACGACGTGGTCGTCGCCGACGCGCGTGACCCGATCGCGCTGCGCGACGCGGTGGCGTCCACCGGCAGCCTGGCTGACGTCACCGTGGTCTGCGTCGACGTCCCCGGCTGCGAGGGCGGGGCGATCCTCGCCACCGCCGACCGCGGCACGGTCGTGTTCTTCTCGATGGCGACGTCGTTCTCAGCCGCGGCCCTGGGGGCAGAGGGGCTGGCCGCGGACGTGACCATGCTGGTGGGCAACGGCTACGCGCCCGGGCATGCGGCGTACGCGATGCACCTGCTCCGGGCACACGACGGCGTACGACGACTCTTCGACCGGAGGCTGTAGATGGCTGCAACGACTCGACGCCGGACCGGGAAGCTCGACCTCGACCCGGCGACGGTTCGCAAGGCTCGCTCCCTGGCCCGTACCGTCGGGCGGCCGATCGTCAGGATCGCCCGGCAGCACACCACCGTCTCCGTGGAGCGGGCCACGCTGCGCCTCGCCGGGCTCGCGGGCGCGGACGCCGAGGGAACGCCGTGGGTCAACCGGCTCGTGGACGTGGTGCGGGCCGACGTCGGTCTCGAGCACGGCGTCGCGCTGCCGGTCTGGGATGCCGTACGCCGTGGCGAGGGCGCCGACCTCCGGGAGCTCGCCGAGAAGGCGTCCGCGGGGTCGGTCCGCTTCCGGATCCCGGAGGGCCCGGACGCCAAACGGGCCCGTACCGCCGCGACCCGGGCCGTCGGCGCCGGCATCAGGCGGATCGACGGCCGCCGCCGCGAACGCGAGCGCCTGATCAGGAGGATCGGCGACGCCCCGGCCACGCCGTGGGTCTACCTGATCGTCGCAACCGGTGACATCTACGAGGACATCCCGCAGGCCCAGGCGGCGGCCCGCGAGGGCGCGGACATCATCGCGGTGATCCGCTCGACCGGCCAGAGCCTGCTCGACTTTGTGCCGGAGGGAGCGACCCGCGAGGGGTTCGCCGGGACGTACGCGACGCAGGAGAACTTCCGGCTGATGCGGGCCGCCCTCGACGACACGTCGCGGGAGCTCGGCCGCTACGTCCGGCTCACCAACTACGCGAGCGGGCTGTGCATGCCCGAGATCGCGACGCTCGCCGGTCTCGAGCGCCTCGACATGATGCTGAACGACTCGATGTACGGGATCCTGTTCCGCGACATCAACCCGACCCGGACCTTCGTCGACCAGCGCTTCAGTCGCCAGGTCCACGCCCGCGCCGGGATCATCATCAACACCGGCGAGGACAACTATCTCACCACCGCAGACGCGGTCGAGGCCGCCCACACGGTGACCACGAGCCAGCTGCTCAACGAGTACTTCGCCAAGGAGGCCGGCCTCGAGGACTGGCAGCTCGGCCTCGGCCACGCCTTCGAGATCGACCCGGACATCCCCGACTCGTTCCGGCTCGAGCTGGCCCACGCGATGCTGGCACGGGACCTGTTCCCGGACGCGCCCCTGAAGTGGATGCCGCCCACGCGGCACATGACCGGCGACGTGTTCCGCGGCTACCTGCTCGACGGGTTCTTCAACCTGGTGGGGGCGCTGACCGGGCAGGGGATCCTCCTGGTCGGGATGATGACCGAGGCCGTCGTGACGCCGTGGCTGTCCGATCGCGACCTGGCCCTGCAGAACGTCCGCTACGTGATGAACGCCGCCGGCAACCTGCGCGAGGACTTCCGGCCAGAGCCCGAGGGGTTCATCGCCGAGCGGGCGCGGCAGGTGCTCGCCGAGACCATCGACCTGCTGGAGCAGATCGCGGCCGAGCCCGGCCGCGCACCCCTCCTGGAGGCGATCGCCGACGGAACGTTCGGCCTGATGAAGCGTCCCGCCGACGGCGGCAAGGGGCTCGAGGGCGTCGCGAAGAAGGCCCGCGACTACTGGAACCCCGCGAACGAGATGTTGGAGGCACGGTGAGTGAGAAGGGGAACGGTGGTTTCGAGACGGTCGCAGAGCGACCTCCTCAACCACCGGACAGCGGCGCAGAGCGACGTCCTCGACCACCGGTGAAGGGGCCGATCCGGCCGTACGGCGACACCACCGGCGACGGGATGGTGCAGCTCAGTTTCACGCTGCCGATGCCGCACTCCAAGATCGCCGAGGGGGCGGCGGTGCAGCTGGCCAACAAGATGGGGATGGACCCCGCCCTGGTCGTGCACGCCAAGCAGATGGGGGAGGGCTACACCTTCTTCGTGGTCTACGGCCGTGTGCACCATCTGGTCGACCCGAGCAAGGTCGAGGTCGTCGAGCGCGACTTCCCGCTGCTCACCCCCCAGGAGGCGAACGCCGCGATCAAGCGCCGCCTGCGGCGGAGGCTGGTCGTGGTCGGCGGCTGCATCGGCACCGACGCACACACCGTGGGGATCGACGCGATCCTCAACATCAAGGGCTTCGCGGGGGAGAAGGGTCTCGAGTACTACCGGGAGCTCAAGGTGGTGAACCTCGGCGCCCAGGTGAGCGTTCCCCATCTGGTCGAGCGCGCCCGCGAGGAGAAGGCGGACGCGGTCCTGGTCTCCCAGGTCGTCACCCAGCGTGATGCGCATCTGCTCAACACCCGCGAGATGTCGGCCGCCTTCCGCGAGTCTTACCCGCCGGACCGTCGTCCGCTCCTGATCGTCGGCGGTCCGCGGTTCGACGAGACGATGGCGCGCGACCTCGGCGTGGACCGCGTCTTCACCCGGGGTACGACGCCGGGCGAGGTCGCGTCGTACCTCGTCCACCGTCTGGCCCCGCCGCCCGCAGACCAATCCGCCCGGAAGGCGTCCTGAGATGCCCACGCAGAACGGGAAGGACGTCGGCACCCGCGTCGTCCACCGTCGCTACGTTGCGTACTCGCACGCCCACTACGCGGGCAACCTGGTCGACGGCGCCTACAGCCTCGGGCTGTTCGGTGACGTCGCCACGGAGATGTGCATCCTCACCGACGGCGACGAGGGACTGTTCGCGTCGTACTCCGATGTCCAGTTCCGCGAGCCGGTGCGGGCGGGGGATGTGCTCGAGGTGACCTGCGACCTGGTCAAGGTCGGCAACCGGAGCCGGGTGCTGGAGCTGGCCGTGACCGTCGTCGCCCGTGGGGCGGCAACGCCCGAACGTCCCGGCGCCGCCGAGATGCTCGACCCGCCACTGGTCGCCACGACTGCGACCGGAACCGTCGTGGTACCCGAGCGAGCACGCACCGACGCGACGTAGGAGCGGCGGTGCGGGCGCAGCGAGAGGCGCAGCGAGCTTGCTCGCCAGCCAACTTCCCGCCGACGCGACGTAGGAGCGGCGGTGCGGGCGCAACTTCTTGTCCTGTGTGAGTTAACGGTCATTCACCAGGTCGGCGTGTCGGCCCCTAACACGCCGCCCGTGCAGGCGAATTCTTCGTGAACTTCGCACCGTGGGCCCGTTGCTGACCTGCGACTTCGCACGTCCTCGCAGGTCAGCGGCCGGTTGACAATCCGCTCGCCGAAGACACAAGGTGCGTTGATTCGCTCAGGCAGTCGCGGGGAAAGACCGCCGTCCGAGTGGCCGGGTCGCCCGGCGGGAAACCGCCGACCGGGGGTGCCGGCCCGCGGAGGGGTGCCTAGCCCGGCGAGAGCGAGACCGGAGGGGAACGCGGTTCCCCTAGACAACTTCCGGGATCGTGCCAGCCAGGCTCGGACCGGTCGGCCCGAAGGGCCGCCATCCCCTCCGGTCAAGGCCTGAGCGAGCACTGCCCGCCCCGGCGGAGCCGGGGCGGGGCCGGCGCAGCAAGCGGTCTGGCATGCAGCCGCTGACATCCAGCCCCGGTCCACACGCAGGCGATCGGCCCCTTGGCCTCCATGGCGGGTATTTTCTGCTCATGCGCGCACGCTGCCTGGTCGCCCTCGTGGCCGGGCTGGTGCTTGCCCTGACCTTCCCGCCGACCCACGCGTTCTGGCTGCTGCCGTTCGCCGTGGCGGCGTTCTTCGTGGTCACCGACGGGCTTCCCGTTCGCTCGGCGTGGGTCCCCGGGCTGGTGTTCGGCGCGGCGTTCCAGTTCACCCTGCTGTGGTGGCTGCACGTCGTGGGCGACGTGCCGTGGCTCGCGCTCTCGGCCACCCAGACCGTCTGGTATGGGCTGCTGGGCGCGGCCGTGGTGCCGCTGCGGAGGCTGCGCTGGTCACCGCTGTGGCTCGCGGTCGCCTGGGTGGCGATGGAGAGCCTGCGCTGCACGTGGCCCGCAGGCGGGATGCCGTGGGGCAGGCTCGCCTACGCCGTGGTGGGCACTCCGGTGGCGGGCTCGCTGCCCTATATCGGCTCCACCGGCGTGAGCCTGGTGCTGGCCCTCTCCGGGACGTTGCTGGCCTCGGCGTATACCCGTCGCGGGCGGGCACGGCTGCTGCCGGCGGGGGTCCTGGTCGCGGTGCTCTGCGTCGCCTCGCTGCCGACCTTCGCGCCGTACACCGCGAACCCGACCGGCCACGTCACCGTGGCTGCCGTTCAGGGGAACGTGCCCGGCAGCGGGACCGACGTTCTCGCCCACTACCGGGAGATCACCCAGCAGCACTCGGCCGAGACGGTGCGGCTCGGCGCCGACGTCCGTGCGGGTCGCACACCGCGACCCGACTTCGTGGTCTGGCCGGAGAACTCCACAGCGATCGACCCGTTCAGCGACCCGCAGATGACCTCTGACATCAACACCGCGGTCTCGGCGATCGGCGTCCCGCTGCTGGCCGGGGTCATCGTCGACGACGGACCCAAGCACGTGCTCAACCAGGGCGTGGTCTTCAACCCGGTCACCGGTGCCGGCGACCGCTACACGAAGTGGCACCCCGTCCCGTTCGGCGAGTACATCCCGTGGCGCTGGCTGTTCGGCGACCGGCTGGCCCAGCTCAACCAGATCCCACGAGACATGGTGCGCGGCACCCGGGTCACTCCGATCAACGTCGCGGGCGTGCCCGTCGCGGACGCGATCTGTTTCGACGTGGCCTACGACGACGGCATCTACACCCAGGTGGCCCACGGCGGGCGGCTGATGGTGGTCCAGACCAGCAACGCCATGTTCATCCACACCGACCAGATCGACCAGCAGTTCGCGATCAGTCGGCTCCGGGCGCTCGAGACCCACCGCTACGTCGTCGTGGCCGCCATCAACGGGATCACCGGGATCATCGCCCCCGACGGCACGGTGGTGACGTCCACGCCCGTCCGGACGGAGTCGTTTGCCGAGTCCCGGGTCAGCCTGTACGCCGCTGTCACACCGGCGGTGCGGATCGGAGCGTGGTCGGGCCGCGCGTGCCTCGGGCTCGTCGTCGTCGCCTGGCTGTTGGGGCTCGCCCAGTATCGTCGTACCCGCCGGGCCTTCGCGGTCTCGGCCCCCGACGAGCCCGCCGAAGTCCCGGTCCAGGGCCCCAGCGACAGGACCCCCGTATGACGCACCGCACGACGTTCCGCGTCTCGCCCGCTTGGCTCCCCCGAGGCACAACGCCGCAGGGACCGCGCCGATGAGCACCTCCGACCGCGCTCCGTTGGGGCGTGCGGTGATGGTGGTCCCGACGTACGACGAGGCGGACAACCTCGCCTGGATCGTGGGGCGGCTTAGGACGGCGCAGCCCGACCTGGATGTGCTCGTGGTCGACGACAACTCGCCGGACGGCACCGGCAAGATCGCCGAGGAGCTGGCTGCCGCTGATGACCACGTCAGTGTTCTCCACCGCACCGAGAAGGCAGGTCTCGGGGCGGCGTACAAGCACGGCTTCCAGGTCGCCCTCGACCAGGGGTACGACGTGATCGGCGAGATGGACGCCGACGGCTCCCACCAGCCCGAGCAGCTTCATCTCCTTCTCGACGCCCTGCGTGAGGCGGACCTGGTGATCGGTTCCCGCTGGGTGCCCGGCGGGAGTGTCGTGAACTGGCCGTTCCGCCGCGAGCTGCTCTCGCGCGGCGGCAACCTCTACGTCCGGGTCCTGCTGGGCATCAGGGTGAGGGACGCCACGGCGGGTTTCCGGCTGTTCCGCCGCAGCGCCCTGGAGGCCATCGACCTCGAGGCCGTCGAGAGCACCGGATACGTCTTCCAGACCGACATGGTGGTGCGCTGCCTACGCGCCGGCCTCACGGTGCGCGAGGTGCCGATCGAGTTCGTCGAGCGGGTCCGCGGTGACTCCAAGATGAGCGGACAGGTCGCCACCGAGTCGCTGCGCCGGATCACCGGCTGGGGCCTGCGAGAGCGGCGGGAGCGCGCACAGCAGGCGCTGCAGGGGGTGCGTCGACGGTGAGCGCCGGCAGCTACGGCCGGACGACCCAGCGTCGGCGCCGCTTCCCGTGGTGGGTCGTGGTGGCGGCGTTCATCGGCGTCCCGATCCTGGAGATCTACGTGATCATCCAGGTCGGGCAGGTGATCGGAGCGTGGTGGACGATCGTGCTGCTGATCGCCGACAGCGTCTTCGGCAGCTGGCTGATCCGACGCGAGGGTGGGCGTGCCTGGCGGGCGCTGACCACGGCCCTGGACTCGGGCCGGATGCCGGCCACCGAGCTCGCCGACGGTGCGCTGATCCTGATGGGCGGCACGCTGATGCTGAGCCCCGGGTTCGTCACCGACGCGTTCGGCATCGTGATGATCCTGCCGTTCACCCGGCCTCTGGCCCGGCGGCTGCTCACGCGCGTGGTGAGCCGACGGCTGCTGAACCGACAACGCCCCGGACCCGGGCCACAGGGGCCCGTCATCCGGGGCGAGGTCATCGACGACGACCGTTGATCGTTGAGTTGGCCCTCCGGGCTCGTTGACTTGGCCGTCGCGGCGACGCGTCTGGTCCGGAGAGCCCGCTCAGCGCGCTAGGCCTTCGTCTTCACCCGTCGCTTGGCGTTCGCGCGATGCAGGTGGGCCGGCCCGATCTCACCCTCACGGAGCAGCTGCAGCCGCTCCTTGAGGATGTCCTCGAGCTCCTTCTCAGAACGCCGTTCCAGCAGCATGTCCCAGTGGGTGCGGGCCGGCTTCTCGGCCTTCTCCACCGGGCGGATGCCCGACGTGCTGAGCGCCTCGGCGCCGCACCGCGGGCACTCCCACACCGCCGGCACCTCGGCCTCCACCGACATGGTCACCTCGAACTCGTGACCATTGACGCAGCGGTAGCCGACCTGCTGACGGGCGGCGAACTCGATCCCGCGCTCGTCCTCGAAACTCTGCCCTCCCAGCCGTGCGCCACGCAGTGTGCGCTCTGCCATGAGGTTCACCTCCAGCTTTGTGTAGCCCCCGGGTACGCCCAGGCGTACATCTACAAGACGTTGGTACCCGCTTTTCGTGATGGCGACACGTCACGGATCTCTTTGTCTTTTCAACGTACGCCGGTCGCACCGTGTTCCTCCAGGTGAAGGCGAGCCGGGTCACATCGGTTCGGCCGAGGGCGGAGAGGCCACGCCCGTCCAGGTCACACGACCGCGGGCACCGCGTTGCCGGCCTCCTCGATGCCCCGCCGGGCGTCGAGCCGCAGCAGGAAGAAGGCCCCCAAGAGAAAGAACACGATCAGCGCCACGATCGCGGGCCGGTAGGAACCGGTGATCTGGAAGACGACCCCGAACAGGAACGTGCCGAACCACGAGGTGCCGCGCTCACATGCGTTGTAGAGCGCGAAGTACTCGCCCTCGCGCCCACGCGGGATGAGCAGGCTGAAGAACGACCGCGACAGCGCCTGCGTGCCTCCCAGGACGATGGCGATCGCCACCCCGATGAGCAGGAACGTCGCGACGTTCCCGCGGGGCAGGAACATCGCCACGACCACGATCACCATCCACGCGTAGGTTCCCCACAGGATGCAGCGGTAGGAGCCGTACGACGCGGCGAGACGCCCGAACAGCAGGGCGCCGCCGTAGGCCACGAACTGGATCATCAGGATCGTCGCGATCAGGACGCTGTCGCTGAAACCGAGCTGTTTCGAGCCGTACGTCGAGGCGACGTTGATCACGGTCTGGATGCCGTCGTTGTAGAACAGGAACGCGACCAGGAAGGTCAGCGTCATCGGGAACCCGCGCATCTCGCGGAGCGTGGTGAACAGTTGGCCGAACGAGCGCCGGATCAGGCCGCCCGACTCCGGCACGACGTCTCGGGGCGGGTGGTCCCGCAGCCTCAGGAACGGGATGAAGGTGAACCCCGCCCACCACAGCGCCGCCGAGAGCAGGGAGAGCCGTACCGCGAGCTCCTTGTCCAGCCCGAAGGCGTTGTGGACGAGGACCATGACCAGGTTGACCGCCAGGAGGAGCCCGCCGCCGAGGTAGCCCCAGGCCCACCCGCGCGACGAGACCCAGTCGCGCTCGTCCTCGGTCGAGATGTCGACCAGGATCGCGTAGTAGCTCACCAGCGAGCAGCCGCCGAGGATGCTGCTGAGCACGATCGCGACCGCAGCGAGCTGCCACTGTTCGCCCTGCATGAAGAACAGCAGCCCCGCGAAGAACGACCCGGTCCAGGCGAAGGCCGCCATGTGGCTCTTCTTGTGCCCGGACCGGTCGACCATGGCGCCGACCGGCGGCAGCAGGAACGCACTGGCGATGGTGGCGAAGCTGGTCAGGTAGAAGGGAAGCGATCCGGCTGCGAGGTGCAGGCCGAGCAGGTTGACGGGCTTGCTGCAGGTCTCGTCGGCGGAGTTGCCGCATCCGGCCGCGCGCCCGGCCACGGTGATCATGTACGGCGCGAACAGCACCGACAGGACGGTCGTGTAGTAGGCGGAGTTCGCCCAGTCGTACCAGTTCCAGGCCCTCTGCTCGCGGGCCCGGTTGAGCGACTCGAGGTCGACGAAGTCCGGCTGCTCGCTCACCCGTCGCTCCGTTCCTCGTCGGATCCGCGCCACAGCCCGCGCCGGCGCAGCACCTCTCGGAGTATGTCGGTGCGGTCGGTCATCAGGCCGTCGACACCACGGTCGAGGAGCAGCCCCATCTCGCCCGGATCGTCGACGGTCCAGACGTGCACGGGCACATCGAGCGTATGCACGCGTCGCACCAGCCGACGGGACGCGACCA
>JAFMQY010000298.1 GCA_017354415.1 Nocardioides sp. | reverse complement strand
CAGGTGGGGCATGCCGTCGCGTCGCGTGCCCCGCATCTCCCACTCCGACCAGATCCTGTCGCCGTCCTTCACGTAGTCGCCGACCTCGGCCACCAGGTCCGGTACGGCACCGAGGATCGCGGTCCAGTTCCGTCGGACCTGCTCCCGCCCGGTGAAGCCCCGTGCGGGATGGCAGGGCGTGACATTGACGTAGTCGTCGGAGAAGCAGGCGACGATGCCGTCGACGTCATGGTCGTTGGTCGCCTCCAGGAGGCGGGTCAGGAACTCCGGGAATGTCATGCCGCTCACCCACTCGCATGATTCGTTACAGTAATCTGTAACGAATAGGAGTGTGATCCTCGTGCCCTCCCACGTCAAGACTCGCCGCTACGACAGCTCCCGGCGCCGCGCCGCGGCCCGAGCACGACGGCAGCGCATCCTCGACGTCGCGGGCAGACTGATGGAGCGGGACGGGTACGACGCGACCACGGTGTCTGCGATCGCGGAGGAGTCGGGAGTCTCCGCCGAGACGATCTACAAGGCCTTCGGCGGCAAGCCGGGGCTGGTCCGTGGCCTGTTCGAGAGGGCCCTGGAAGGCGCCGGACCGATTCCCGCCGAGACCCGATCCGACACCCTGCGGGACACCGATCCGGCGACCCTGGTGTCGGGGTGGGCCCGGCTCGCCACCGAGGTCGCGCCGCGGGGCGCCGCCGTCATGGTGCTGGTCCGTGCCGCGGCGTCCTCGGACCCAGCGATGGGCGAGCTCTACCACGAGATGGACGCCAGGCGCCTGCGCCGGATGCAGGACAACGCCCGAGCTCTGGCGGCGATCGGTGGCCTCCGCGATGGCATCACCGTTGAGGAAGCCGGCGACGTGCTGTTCACCGTGTCGTCACCGGAGATGTACGAGCTCCTCGTGACACGTCGCGGCTGGTCGATCCAGCGGTACTCCAGATACGTACGGGACACGATCACGCACGCCCTCCTGCCGTGAGCAGCGCCGACTGGTCAGCCCCGCACGCTCATCGACAACTGCGATGGGGTTGACGCCGGCACGCGGTGTTAAGACGCGCCTGGTCCGCGCGTTCAACGTGGCATGAGTGGTGCCGGTGAATCGAGCGGAACGGGTCGGCCGGCGTTGCGAAGCAGGCGGTTGGAGTCCGATGCCCGACGTGGTTGACGAACGGGTGGGGTTCGCGGACCGTCAAGGGGTCAGACGGCCGCGGCTGACGGTGACCGGTTCCCAGAGCGGACCCTGCTCGGACCCGTGGGGGGAGCCGATGGTCTGTGTCCCCTTCGTGGCGGCCGCTGGCCGCATGTTCGCTGCCTTTCGTCGCATGTGTTTGGGAGAGTGTTGATCGTCGGGTTGGGCGCTCTCTAGCGTGACGGACTGGTGATATTCCGCAGGCTCAAGGAGAGGCATCGTCGAACACTCGACAGGCAGCCATGACCCGCAGGAGTTGCCCCGAGAGCTCCCCCTCTCCGGGATTCGTCGCACCGCGGGCGGCTCCGCCGACCTTCGGAGTGACGTGGCTCGATTTGGCGGACTCTCGCCGCATCGGCACCAGCACGCGCTGCGACGTATTACGCGCACCATCACGGTCACGCGCATCACTGAGGCGACTGAGGAGGACGAGACGTGCCTTTGACCTACCGAACGATTAAACGCAGGAACACGATAGCGGCGAGCTTGGGAGGTGTGGCTGTGCTGGTGGCGGCTCTCCTCACGGTATCGATCGCAAAGGGCGCTTCGGCGGACCCTGGTACTGCTGGACCCTCGGCCCAGGAGGATCGTGGCTGGGTGGCGACCTGGACGGCAAGCCCGGTCGTCGGCTCAACCGCGTTCAACGACCAGACGGTCCGCAACATCATCTACACCAGCGTCGGTGGCGACAAAGTCCGCCTACGCCTGAGTAACGAGTTCGGCAGCCAGCCGGTTGAGATCGGCGCCACCAGCGTGGGTGTGGTGCTCGATGGAGCACAGCTGGCGCCCGGGACGAGCCACCCCGTCACCTTCGGCGGTCAGGCGTCGGTGACAATTCCCGTTGGCGAGACGGTCCTGAGCGACCCGATCAACATGCAGCTCCCGCGCCTGACGAAGCTGGCCGTTGACCTGTACCTGCCTGCTCCGACCGGCCCTGCCACCCGTCATCCGCTCGCCTGGGAGACAAACTACGTCGCCGCCGGGGACCACACGGGCGATGCGGACAGCACCGCCTATACGGCCCAGACGTCGTCGTGGTACTTCGTCGACGGTGTCACGGTGCATAACCCGGCGGCGCGCGGCACCGTTGTTGCGTTCGGAGACTCCATCACCGACGTCGGCCACTCCGAGGTCGATTCCGAGGCCCGCTGGCCGAATTACCTGTCCCGAAGCCTCGATGCGGAAAGCGGGAACCAGGCACCGGCTGTCGTGGATGCCGGCATCAGCGGCAATCGGGTGCTCAACGACTCCGGTGGTAGCGGGCAGAGTGCCTTGCAGCGCTTCCAGCGCGATGCCTTGTCGCAGCCTGGAGTCAGAGCAGTGATCCTTCTCGAGGGCATCAACGACATCGGACAAAGCACCGACACCGCACCGATCACTGCTGCCGACCTGGAGGCCGGCTACCGACAACTGATCCAGATGGCACACGCCCGCGGCGTCAAGATCTACGGCGGAACCCTGACGCCTTTCCTCGGCTCGAACTGCCGCTACCACGGCAACTACGGCACCACCCAAGGCGAAGCCGTGCGGCAGCAGGTCAACCACTGGATACGGACCAGCCACGCCTTCGACGGGGTCGTGGACTTCGACCACGCCACGGCAAGCCCGTACGACCCCGGGTACTTCAACGCTGCCTACAACAGCACCGGAGCCCCGCAGTGCCAAACCGCAGACAGCTTGCATCCCAACGACCTAGGAGATGAGGTCATGGCCGACACAGTGCCCCTCAACTGGTTCACTCCTTAGCCAAGACCACACCCCCGCGCCGGATGGCGGCGGAATGTCGCAATTGGTTCATCGCGACATGGGTGATCTGACCGAGCCGTGCCCTGCTGGGAGA
>JAFMQY010000064.1 GCA_017354415.1 Nocardioides sp. | reverse complement strand
AGAACCCGGCGTGGAGCGGACGACCGCCTGTGGATGGGCAACAACGGAGCGGACGGAGATCGAGCAGGCTCGAACCCATGCCCACGAAACGACCGACGCTCTGGCGGGAAATGGCAAGGGTGCAGTGCGGCCTGTTGGCGCGCCGACAGCTTGTCGGGTTGGGCTACGACAGCGACTATGTCGACGACCAGCTCGCTGCCGAACGGTGGCAGCTGGTCAGCGACGTGGTCGTGTGTACGACGACGGGCACGCTGACTCGTGAGCAGCAGATGTGGACAGGGGTGCTCCACGCTGGGCCTGGGAGCGCGATCGGGGGCCTGACCGCGCTCGAGAGGCGCGGGTTGAAGAACTGGTACCGCGACGAGATCACGGTGCTGCTGGCGAAGTCGCACAACCTCCAGCCCCTCGAGGGCGTGCGCTTCGTGGAGACGCGCCGCCCGGTGTTGCTCAACGCGACCGGCGCTCTCCCGACCTGGCGGACGGAGCCTGCGGCTCTCCTCTTCGCCGGCTACACACCGAGCCCTCGTACGGCGATGGGCCTGCTGGCAGCAGTCGTGCAGCAGCGCCTGACCTCCCCGGATCGTCTCTTGGCGGAGATCGACCGCATGCGGCCCCTCCGGCGGGCCAAGCTGTTCAAGGCGACGTTGGCCGAGGTGGAAGACGGCTCGCACTCTCTCGCGGAGCTGGGGGTGTCCCGCATGTGCCGCCAGCACGGACTTCCGCAGCCGGATCGCCAAGTGCGCCGGCGGGACGCCTCAGGCCGGCTCCGCTACCTCGACTGCGAGTGGCGACTTCCAGACGGCACCGTCGTGATCCTGGAGATCGACGGGGGCTTCCACATGGAGGTCGAGCACTGGGAGGATGACATCGCCCGCGAACGAGACCTGGTCAGCACCGGCGCCGTCGTACTCCGATGCACAGATCGCGAGATCCGTGATCAACCGGATCGGGTCGCTTCGTCTCTTCGCGCCGTGGGCGTTGGCCGGTCGTCCGCCTGAGGTCGGGCTAGAGCACGGCCACAGGCGGACGACTCATTGATCGGTTTCGGTCGTCCGCATGAGGTCGGGCAAGAGCACGGCCACAGGCGGACGACCCGATGTCCGGGTCAGGTGTAGAAGCCGGCGATCAGGTCGGCGTAGTTGTCCTCGACGACGTTCCGCTTCACCTTCATCGAGGGGGTGAGCTCACCGGACTCGACGGACAGGTCGTGGTCGAGGAGCTTCCACTTCTTGATCGTCTCCCACCGGTTCAGGTGCCGGTTGAGCTCCTCGACGTACCCCTGCACCATCTTCTGGCAGGCGTCGGACTCGACGATCTCGGCGTAGTCGCCACTGACGGAGTTCTCCTTCGCCCACTCGGCGAGGGTGTCGGGGTCGAGGGTGATCAGCGCGACGCAGAAGTTCCGCTCCTCCCCGAACACGACGAACTGGCTGGCGTAGGGGCAGATCGCCTTGAACTTCGACTCGATCGCCGGCGGCGCGATGTACTTGCCGCCCGACGTCTTGAAGAGCTCCTTGATCCGCCCGGTGATCCGCAGGAACCCGTCAGCGTCGATGTCGCCCTTGTCGCCGGTGCGCAGCCAGCCGTCCTCCGTCAGCGTCTCCTCGGTCTCCCGGCGGAGGTTGTGGTACCCGTCCATCACGCCCGGGCCCTTGATCAGGATCTCGTCGCCCTCGCCGAGCTTCACCTCGCTGCCAGGGAACACCTGGCCGACGCTGCCCAGCCGGTAGTCGTCGGGGCGGTTCACGAAGGTCCCGGCCGACGTTTCCGTCAGCCCGTAGCCCTCCAGGATCAGAATGCCGGCGGCGTTGAACCACTCCGCGATGTCCTGGTTGAGGGCCGCCGCCCCGGAGATGAAGAAGCGGACCCGCCCGCCGAAGCGCTCGCGGATCTTGGAGAACACCAGCCGGTCGAACAGCGCCCGCTGCGCGTTGAGCAGGGGACCCGGGTTGCGGCCCTCGCGCGTGGCTCTCTGGTGTTTGAGACCTACGGCGAACGCGCGCTGGAAGATCTTCTCCTTGGCACCGCCTTCCGCCGCCTGCATGGTGACGATCCGTGCGTGCGCCTTCTCGAAGATCCGGGGAGCGGCTCCCATGAACGTCGGTCGTACGACGCCCAGGTTCTCGACGATCTTGTCCACCCGGCCGTCGATCGCGGCGGCGTACCCGCACGCGAGCTGGGTGGACATCAGCACCTTGCCGAAGGAGTGCGCCATCGGCAGCCACCGGAACTCCAGGTCGTCCTCGCTCAGGATCTCCTGTGCCTCGATCGCCGATCCCTCGTAGACCCACGACGAGTGGCGCAGCCGCACGCCCTTCGGTCGGCCGGTCGTCCCGGAGGTGTAGATCAATGTGGCGAGCTGCTCGGGCCTGATCTTCTCGGCGGTCTCACGCATCACGTTCGGGTGCTCGGCGAGGTACTTGTCACCGAGAGTGCTCAGGTCGTCCAGCCCGATCACCCAGTCGCCGTCGGGGGTTCCGTCGAAAGTGACGACCTTGCCGACGTGTGGCAGCTCGGACTTGTGGTCCTTGACCTTGGCGATCTGCTCGTCGTCCTCGGCGAAGACCACCCGGCACTCCGAGTCGCTCAGGATGTACGCCGTGTCCTCGCTGTTGGTGGACGGGTAGACAGTGGTGGTCGCCCCCGCGGCGCACATCACGGCGAGGTCCGCCAGGATCCACTCGTAGCGGGTGTTGGACACGATCCCGACCCGCTGCTCCGGCTGGAGTCCGAGCGACAGGAGTCCGCCAGCCAGCCGCGAGACCTCCTCGCCCGACTCGGCCCAGGTCACGGAGGTCCAGCTCTCGCCCTCGGGGTATCGGAACGCCTCGGTGTCGGGGCTCCTGTCGACCCGGTCGAGAAACTGCAACGCGACGTTGGCGACCATCCGGTCGACGAAGGTGGTGTAGGGGTTGGTGGGCACGGTGGTCTCTCCTGGGGCGGGTCAATGGGGGGTTTCCGAACGATCCAATCTAGTTCAGTTGGTTACGCACGGGTAGGAACGAGTGGGAGGTTCTGGGGTCACTCGACGTCGTGCGTGACGTGTCCGCCCAGCACCCGGAGCCGGCCGGCGTCGTCGAGGACGCCCGCATCGCCGGTGCGCAACCAGCCCTGGTCGAACGCGGACCTGGTCGCGACAGACCTGTGGTGGTAGCCCTCCATGACACCAGGGCCACGGACCAGGATCTCTCCGACGTCGGAGATCCGCACGTCGCTGCCCGGGAGCGGCCGGCCCGCCGTACCACTCCCCGCGTCCTCGGGTCGGGCCACGCACACCGCGCCGCCGGTTTCGGCCCGGCCGTAGGCCTCGAGCAGCGTCACACCCGCGAGATCGAAGAACTCGACGAGCCCCGGGTCGAGGTCGATGCCGGGAGCCACCAGGAAGCGCAGCCGATCGCCGAAGACCTCGCGGACCGGGGACATCACACGCCGGTCCAGCGACCGATGACGGCGCGCGAGCCGTCCGGGGACACGCCCCTGGTGGCGGTACTCCCGCACCTGCCGGGCCACCTCGAACGCCCGGTCAGTGGTATGGCGCCGCAGGACACCGGACCGCGCGCCGTGCTCGGTCCGGTCGCGCACGTCGTCCAGCATCCGAGCCGTGACCGCAGCGATCGTCGGCCGAACCAGCTCCAGGCTCGGGATCGCATGGTCGGGGCGGCCCTCCAGCCCGACCGGGAACCCGCACGCCAGCTGGACTCCCAGCAGCGCCTGCCCGAAGACCCCGGTCAGCGGCAGGGCCAGGTGGAGGAGGTCGCCGTCCGTGAGCAGACCGAGGGAGGCGATCGCCGCTGCCTGGTAGGTGATCGCCTGGTGCGTGAGCCGTACGCCGCGCAGCCCCCGGCCGGGGACCGGGTCGGGGACGTAGTGGATCGTGGCCAGCCCCTCCCGGCGGAGGGCGTACATCCGCTGGGAGAGGACCCGAGGGTGGGCCTCGAGGTGCTCGTGGCCGAGCGCGAGCAGCCCCTCCAGCGTCAGCACCCTCTGGTCGGGGTAGTCGCCGTCGATCTGCACGACCTTGACGACGTCACGGATCCGATTGCGGACACGCCACAGGGTGCGGACGGTCTGGTAGTCCTCCGCGATCACCACGCGGGCCCCGGAGTCGCGCAGAACGGCGGCGACGGTGTCGTCGTCCGCGCTCGGGTCGACGGCGGTGACCGCGGCCCCGGACCACAGGCCGGCGATCTTCGCGATCACCCACTCGTAGCGGGTCGAGGCGATGATCGCCACCCGGTCCTCGGTCTCGATCCCGAGCGCGAGCAGGCCGGCCGCGAGTCCTTCCACGAGGACACGCGTCTGCCTCCAGGAGGACTCCTGCCAGCCCGCCTCCACCGGGTAGTAGTAGGCATCCGCGTCGGGCGACTCGTCGACGCGGTCGAGGAACATGTGCACGAGTGACCGCGGGCGCTTGTCGATCACGGGGTCGATGGCCACTGCACGCTCCCTCGCTCGCCGGTGCCGGTCACTCTAGTGAGCGAGGATGGGTCAGTCCTGGACGGCCTTGGTGATGGCGATGCACTGGGTGATCCACGTCTGCTCCTCGGCGTTCAGGGCGCGCCCCGCGCGCTGGGCGTCCTCCACGGCCCAGTGCGCGTTGAGGATCATCCGTACGACGACCCAGTCGCGCGCGCGGTCCTCGTCGAGACCGGCCGCGTCGACGAGAGCGTGGAAACGGCGCCGAAGACCCGCCCGGACGTCGCCCGCGAGCTCCTCGAACCGGTTCCACAGCATCGGTGCGGGCTCGTAGTGCGGGTCTCCCGACATCGGCTTGGGGTCGATCACCAGCCAGGGCTCGCGGTCGCCGGCCAGCACGTTCTCGTAGTGCAGGTCGCCGTGCACGATCCGGCCCACGCTGGCCGGGTCAGCCACGAGGTCGCGCCCCAACGACAACGCCTGCCCGACCAGACGGCGCGGGACGGGGGCGTCGACCGGCATCCGCGCGAGGTTGTCCAGCCAGCCCTCGACGTACGACGTGACCGTCGCCAGCTGCGGGAGCGCGGGACGGTGGATGCGGGGGTAGAAGCCGGCCACTATCTCGCACGCCTCGATGTCCCACACCTCCGTCAGGTCGCGTCGGTGCAACCGCTCGAGCAGCATCGCCCGCCGCCTCGGGTCCGCGCGGAGCAGGCGCACGACACCGTCGCCGTGCCAGTGCTGCAAGGCGAGTGCCTCGTGCAGCGACTCGTCGTCCCCGTCGAAGCTGATCTTCAGCACGGCGGGCTCCCCCTCGGCGGTCCGGACCGGTGCGACCAGGGAGCAGAACCCGTGCCACAGCTCGTCGCTGTCCCGGCGCAGCTCCCAGTCGGCGAGGACGTCGGCGAAGCTGCGGGGCAGCCCGTCGAGCCAGCGCCCCCAGTCGGGACCGAGCCCCCGCTGCTCCTCGAGGCCCGGGGGCAGCGTGATCGTCACGCCGGCCATCGTGGCACGGCGCCTGCTGTCCCCGGTCGCCCCTACGGTGGTGCCGTGACGGCGTACGACTGGGACGAGCTGCGCGGCCTCAGCCTCGCCCGACAGTTCCCCGAGCTCACGGGCCGAGATGCCGTCGCCGTGGCTGACACCGTACGCCGAATCGGGCCGATCCAGTCCCAGACCGCGCGCTCGCCGTACGCCGGCCTGGGTGCGCGCCTGCCCGGGGTCAGCCACGACGTGGTCACCGAGGCCTACGAGTCCTGGGCGATCGTCCGCGGCAGCACGATCCGCGGCACCGTGCACACCGTGACGGCCGACCAGCACTCGCTCCTCGACGCGACGACCCGCGCCACCCAGCGGCCCATCTGGGTGCGCTACCTCAAGCTCGAGCACACCGAGGTGGAGGACGTCTGGCGTGCGACGGAGAATTTCGCGGCCGACACCTGGCGGACCCCCGCCGACCTCCAGGAGCACCTGCAGACCTGGCTCCACGAGCACGAGGGGAGCTCTCCGGACGAGTTGATCGACCGTGGCCTGGGTCGCTACCTCGGCTTCGGCCACGGCGGCCTGATCCGCCGGCCGCTCAAGGGCAGCTGGTCCGGCCAGAGCGCACCCGTCTACCGCACGGCGTCCGCTGTCCTGCCCGACCGCGCGGTCCCGGGCGACCCCCTGCTCGAGACGGTCCGGCTCCACGTGGCGTCGTACGGGCCTTCCAGCCGCCACGACGTGGCCTGGTGGTCGGGGCTCGGGCTGCGCCAGGTCGACGAGCTGCTCGAGCGGCTCGACCTGACCTGGCGCGACGGGCCGGACGGGCGGAGGTACGCCGACCTCCCCGACGCCGCGCCCGCCCGTGAGCTCCCCGGCGTACGACTGCTGCCCGAGTTCGACGCGGTGCTCTGTGGCTACGACTCCAGAGCGCGCGACCGTTTCGTCTCGCCGACCGACAACGAGCTGCTCTGGCACCGCAACAACGGCTACATGCTGGCGCCCCTGCTGGTCGACGGACGGATCGGCGGCTACTGGCGGCTCGAGGGCCGGGAGCGCGCGAAGGAGCTGGCGATCTCCTCCTTCGCCGGCTCGCGCCGACCGCGGAAGTCCGAGCTCGAGGAGCCGGCAGCGGCGCTGTCGACAGCGCTCGGCGTACCGCTGTCGAGGATCGACGTCTCCCGGCTCTGATCGAGGGCCGAGGCTCCGTGGCCGATCCCGTCGCCGTGGTCTCGACAGGCTCGACCGACGGGCAGGCTCGACCGACGGCGGACTCGACCGACCAGCCCGGGCGCTCTGGGGCCGTCAGTGAGCACAGCACTGTCGGGACCAGCTGGTCCCGACAGTGCAAAGGACGTGGATGGCCGTCAGCGATGGGTGCCCACGAAGTACGCCGTCCCGACCCCACGCGTCACCACGTGCCGCTTGGTGCCGTTCAGCCACATGTGGACGGTCCAGACCGGGTTGCTGCGGTTGATGCCGTCGCCCTTCGCGGGCCCGTACACGTTGCCGCTGCGGCAGGAGTAGAACCCGACCCAGTGCGGGTGCGAAGGCAGTTGGGACCACGCTCCACCGACCCGGATCTCGCACTTCTGCCCCCTGGTCAGCCGCAGGTCCTGCGGGCTCGGGTGCCTGGGCGCGGAGACCGACCCGATCGAGCCGGTGTACCGGATCCGGACGAGCTTGTGACGGGTGGCGTCCCGCACGCACAGCACCGTGTGGTGGCGCGACTTCCAGCACGACGGCAGGTAGTCCGCGCTCGGGAAGCACGCGACGATGTTGCGGTTCACCGCGGAAGCGGAAGCGCCTCCGCACGAGACCGATGTGCCACGCTCGCGCGTGACTGTCCAGCCCGCCACCGGGTGGCCCGAGCGGTCGACCGGTCGTACGACGACGCGGTGGGTGTGTGGATGCCCGGCCGACGCCGTGGCCGACGGTGCGACCGTGGCTGCGAGCACTCCCGCGGCGAGCGCGGAGACCAAGGTGATGGCAAGGCTGACTCGCATGGTGGACTCCCCCTGTGTCCAGGCCGACGAGGTGCGGCCGATGGTGATGATCGCCAGTCTGACGCGGTCCTGCTACCCGTGGTTGCGACCATCGGTGAAGATCATCCTCGAGACGGAGATGGCGGGTGCATGCCGCTGACGCGGTCCGTGCCGCAGCATCTCGACGGCGAGCAGCAGGCTCAGGGCCGTCACCGCCGGGACGCAGAGGCCGGCGACCCACGACTCGGTGGCCGTGACCTGCAGGAAGACGGCGGAGACCCCCGCTCGCCCTACGATCGCGAGTGACGAGACCAGGCGCTCCTCACGACGGTGCGACGTGGTCGCCGCGAGACGTCCGACCAGGCTCAGGGCGGCTCCGGCCAGGACCGCCTCCGAGGTGGCGAACACCCGACCGCTCCCCGGAGTGGCGACCACCAGCAGCGCAGTGCCGGCGACCCAGCACCCGGCACTCAGGACACAGGTAGCGACCCGACCGTGCCGCACCAGGAACGTGCGCTTGCCGAACAGTCGGTCGCCGACCACGTCGCGGAAGTCCTTGAGCACGATCCGCCCGATGAACCCGACGTACAACGCCGCCAGCACGGCCAGGTCGCGTGCCCGCAGGTCACGACCGGCGAGTACCCCGAGCACGAACGGCAGTCCCACGAACAGGGCAGGCAGCACCAACGGGGCGACGAGCCCGCGTCGGGAGAGCCGGAACGGCGGCAGCGAGTACGCCGCGGCGACGCACATGCCGATCACGATGAGCATCAGCGCCAGCCGACCCTGAGTCACGGCCGCGGTCGCAGCGGCCACCGCGGAGCCGAAGGCGAGGCGCCGGACGTCCCGAGCAGCGGCCGATCCGGTCACGAGGGGGCGCCGGGCGTCGCCGGAGAGATTCACCCGGTCGATCTCCAGGTCTGAGAGGTCGTTGCAGGAGACCGCGAAGACCACGAAGGACATCACGAGGATCAAGAGCCGACCGATGGCGACTGGATCGTCGGCAACGCCACCCAGAGCCAGCCCGACCAGGCCGGACAGTGCCAGCAGGAAGACCACTGCCGGACGCGCCACCACCAGCGCGAGCCGCAGCCGGGCGGTCACTTGTTGCTCCCGGAGCCGCCGAGGCCCCAGAGCGCGATCGCGATCCCGGTGGCGATGACGGGCAGGAGGGCCAGGAGCGCGAGAACCACGGTCCCGGCGATGAACAGGACCCAGAAGAGGTTCGAGGTGCGGCGGGCCGATCGGTGAGTTTCGCTCGGTCGTTGCCGTGGAGGAGTCGTCACCCGCCCCAGTCAGCCTGATAGCACCGGGTGGGCGCATGGGTGCTGCTACTCAGATGACCGAGCCCGCGGGCTCACCCGCCGGCCAGGCTGCCGGTGAGCCAGACGTCGTGCGGCAGGTGTGGTTTGCCCGGTACGGCGAAGGTCCGTTCGGCGACGCCTTCCAGCACCTCGGCCGCGAGCCGGCGCCAGAACGCCGCGGCGCGAGGGTTCTCGTTCTGGAACGGGATGACCCAGGTTCCCGGGTGCCGTGCCAGCACCTCGCGGGCGAATCCCGCGGCCGTTCCGTGGCCGCGCGCGGATCGGGTCACGAAGAACTCCCCCATCAGCCGCTGGTCGCGCCCGAGGCGGACCAGGGCGAAGCCGCACGGGACACTGCCGAGCCGGGCGACGTACCCGACCCGGTCGTCGCGCCCGCGGTACGTCGCCAACCGGCCGGCGACGAACAGCCCATGGGAGTCGGGCGCGCTGTGGCGGAACTCCGACAGGTCGTGCTGGTACAGCTGCCACAGTCGCTCCACCAGCGACCAGTCGTCGTCCTGGATCTCCTCGACCCGCAGCGGCCACGCCGCCTGGGTGACGAGGTCGCAGATGCCCTCGGGCAGGAGGCCGAGCAGGGGCAGCTCGCCGGCGGTCGCCCACAGCGGCTGGAAATGGTTGTCCTCCGACTGGGCCTCTGCCTCGGAGTCGCCCAGAGCCGGCTCACCGTCCGGCGCATCAACCAGGTAGTACGACGCAGGTCTGCCGCCGTGGTCGCCGTCGAACAGGTGCCGGACGACGGTGCCGGTCATCGAGCACTCCTCGGCCAGCTCGCGAACCGCAGTCGCGGCCGCGGACTCGCCCGGTTCGACTCGCCCGCCCGGCAGCACGGCGTACTCCCGGCCGTCGAGGCGGCGAGCGATCACCAGCAGCTTGTTGTCGCGAACCACGACGGCAACGGCACGCGGACCCGCCTGTGGTCCCCCGAGCGGGACCCGCCGGGTCACTTCCGGCCGGCCTTCTCGGTGGTCGGCCCGGTGGACAGAGCGGCGATGAAGGCCTCCTGCGGCACCTCGACGCGGCCGACCATCTTCATCCGCTTCTTGCCCTCCTTCTGCTTCTCCAGGAGCTTGCGCTTGCGGGTGATGTCGCCGCCGTAGCACTTGGCGAGCACGTCCTTGCGCAGCGCCCGCACCGTCTCCCGGGCGATCACCCGAGTCCCGACGGCGGCCTGGATCGGCACCTCGAACTGTTGCCGCGGGATGAGCTCCTTGAGCTTGCTCGCCAGCATCACGCCGTAGGAGTACGCCTGGGCCCTGTGCACGATCGCGCTGAACGCGTCGACCGTGTCGCCGTGCAGGAGGATGTCGACCTTGACGAGGTCGGCGGTCTGCTCGCCGGTGGGCTCGTAGTCGAGCGACGCGTAGCCCTTGGTGCGCGACTTCAGCTGGTCGAAGAAGTCGAACACGATCTCCGCCAGCGGCAGCGTGTAGCGAAGCTCGACCCGGTCGGCGGAGAGGTAGTCCATGCCCTCCATGGACCCACGCTTGTCCTGGCAGAGCTCCATGATCGTGCCGATGTAGTCGCTCGGGGTGAGGATCGTGGCCCGGACGACCGGCTCGCGCACCTCCGCGACCTTCCCGGCGGGGTACTCGCTGGGGTTGGTCACCTCGTGCTCGGTGCCGTCCTCCATGGTCACGTGGTAGACGACGTTCGGTGCGGTCGAGATCAGGTCGAGGTCGAACTCCCGCTCGAGCCGCTCCCGCACGATCTCCATGTGCAGCAGGCCGAGGAAGCCGCAGCGGAAGCCGAATCCGAGGGCACCCGAGGTCTCCGGCTCGTAGGTGAGCGCGGCGTCGTTCAGCTGGAGCTTGTCGAGCGCCTCGCGGAGGTCCGGGTAGTCGTCACCGTCGATCGGGTAGAGCCCGGCGAAGACCATCGGGTTGGGGTGCTGGTAACCGCCGAGCGGGGTCGAGGCGCCGTGGTGCTGGCTGGTCACCGTGTCGCCGACCCGGGACTGGCGGACGTCCTTCACGCCGGTGATCAGGTAGCCCACCTCGCCGACCCCGAGGTCGCCGGCCCTGACCGGCTCGGGGCTGATGACGCCGACCTCGAGCATCTCGTGGACGGCGCCGGTCGACATCATCTTGATCCGGTCGCGATGACTGAGCTTGCCGTCGACGACCCGGACGTAGGTGACCACGCCGCGGTAGGTGTCGTAGACGGAGTCGAAGATCAGGGCACGCGGCGGGGCGTCCGCATCACCCACGGGTGGCGGCGTCTGCTTGACGATCTCGTTGAGTACGGCGGGCACGCCCTCGCCGGTCTTGGCACTGACCCGCAGCACCTCCGACGGGTCGCAGCCGATGATGTGGGCGATCTCGTCGGCGTACTTGTCGGGGTTCGCGCTGGGCAGGTCGATCTTGTTGAGCACCGGGATGACGTGGAGGTCGGCTCCGAGTGCGAGATAGAGGTTGGCCAGCGTCTGCGCCTCGATGCCCTGCGCGGCGTCGACGACGAGCACGGCTGACTCGCACGCAGCAAGTGATCGTGACACCTCGTAGGTGAAGTCGACGTGGCCCGGGGTGTCGATCATGTTCAGCACGTAGGTGCCGGGCGCGGCGCCCTCGTCGTTGCCCTCACGAACGGTCCACGGCATCCGGACGGCCTGGCTCTTGATGGTGATCCCGCGCTCGCGCTCGATGTCCATCCGGTCGAGGTACTGCGCCCGCGCGCTGCGCTCGTCGACGACACCGGTCAGCTGGAGCATCCGGTCGGCCAGCGTCGACTTGCCGTGGTCGATGTGCGCGATGATGCAGAAGTTCCTGATCACCGCGGGGTCGGTCCGGCCGGGTGTCGGGGCGGTCGGGGTGGCTGGCACGAGTGACTCTCAGACGTCGTCGGGGAACCTCTTCATTCTCCCAGAGAGGCCACACCGACACGAAACCAGAAACAGGAAACAGGTGACGGCGGGACCGGCTGCCCCTACGATCCGCCCATGTCTCGACTCGGTGGCGGGCTGACCGCTGTGGGCGGCTCCTTCGCCCTCTTCCTGCTCGGCCTGGTCGCTCCGGCGTACGCCGGCAACGGGAGCTTCCAGGACTGCGTCAACCAGGCCGTCAACCACAATGGCGAGCCGCCGACCTGTACCAAGGTCGACGGGGCCTGGGTCGCGTCATGGCCCGACGACTCCGCGGCGGGGGCCGGCTTCGGAGGATTCGTCGTGTTCCTTTTCCTGATCGGCACGCTCGTCGGGATCGGACTTCTGGTGTGGCGCGTCACCACCGCCCAGAGGCTGGCCAAGGAGTCGGGCATGGACCCGGGCCTGGCAACTCAGATGACGTTGCTCAGCGACGACGGACTCGACGCGACCTTCCTGGCCAGCGCCCTGAGGAATCAGAACCCGCACGCGCCCGAGCCGACGTCGAACGACACGCGGAGCACCGTTGACCGTCTCGAGGAGCTGAAGCGACTGCTCGACCAGGGGCTGGTCACTCAGGCGGAGTACGACGAGCGCCGGACGGCGATCATCGACTCGGTGTGACCACCCGGCCGGCGAAGGCGGCGATGCGTCCGTAGGCGTCGGCTCCCTCGGGCGCGGGCTGCTCCTCCTTGAACGCGGTGCTGCGCATCTCGGGCTTGAGGTTGGCCCGCATGAAGGCCAGACCCCGCTCCGCCACCTGTGGCTCGAGGTCGGTGGTAGGGCGACCGAGCGCAGTGGAGACGTCCCAGGTGTGGACGGCGATCTCGGCGCACTGCCAGTCGAGGCCGGGCCCAGCCTCGCCTCCGGCGTCAAGCGCCTGGAGCAGCTCGTCGGCGCCGGCACGGAACTCCTCGGCCCAGCCGCTCTCCACATGGGGGGTCGGCGCCGACCAGTCCACGCTCTCCCCGCGCACCATGACCGCGAACTGCCGCGGGGCCTGGACCAGGTGGTCCAGGAGGTCGGCAACCGTCCATGCCTCGCAGGGGGTCGGGTCGCCGAGCCGGTCGGTCGGCACGCCGTCCAGCAGTTGTGTCGCCTGGTCGAGGCCGCGCGAGAGCACGGCCAGGTCGTCGTCGCGGGTGGTCATCCGAGCACGGTACGCCGCCGGCGGACGTCGTACCCGCCGTCGGTCGTGGCTCTCTTGCCAGGCGGTGGCCGCGTCACTACGTTGCTCGCATCCGGTGCACGTCTGGGGGCACCGTCTCGGAGAGGAGCGCGTCGTGCGACCGTTTTCCCGTCACCGCCTCGCAGCCACCGCCCTGGTTGCCATCGGCGCCCTGGTGCTCTCGATGGCCACCAGCGCCGAAGCCGCCCCGCGAACGAGCTCCGTGCGCACAGCTTTCGCGACAGCCGCCCAGCGCACCGGTGTGCCCGCGTCGCTGCTCGAGGCGATCTGCTACACCGAAGGCCGCCTGTCCATGCACTCCGGGCACCCCAGCCTCGACCACGGCTTCGGCTGCATGCACCTGACGGCCAACGATCACGCTCACACCCTTCGCGAGGCGGCTCGCGACCTCGGCGTGAGCACCCACAACCTCAAGACCGACCTCGCCACCAACGTCCTCGGCGGCGCGGCCGTGTTGCGCGACGATGCACGGCGGCTGTCCCGCGACGGCCACCTGCCGACCAGCCTCGGCGGCTGGTACGGCGCGGTCGCGGCGTACTCAGGAGCAGTCGTGAAGCAGACCGCGCTCATGTACGCCGACGCGGTCTTCTCGGCGCTCCGGCACGGGTTCACCGGTCGCACCGACAACGGCCAGCAGCTCACCCTCGCCCCGCGCGCGGTCCATCCCGTCAGGACGTCGGCTCGCGCCGTCCAGACCCAGGCGAGCGCGCTGCCGGCAGGATGCCAACGCGACACCGCAGTCGACTACTCCCCGGCGATCGACTGCATCGTTCCCGCGAAGATCTTCGACTGCAAGGTCAGCAAGTTCGCCTATCCCGGGTGCACCTACCAGGACGCCAACCGCCCGAGCAGCAGCCCGATCCGGGGCGTGGTCATCCACGACATCGAGGGCACCGCCCAGGACGGCCTGAACGTGTTCCAGGACCACAACAGCGGCGTCAGCATCCACTACGTCGTGGACACCGACGGCACGGTCTACCAGCTCCTGCGCGAACGCGACATCGCCTACCAGGACGGGAACTTCAACTCCAACGTGCACACGATCGGTATCGAGCACGCCGGCTTCGACGCGAACGGGTACCAGTGGTACAACGCCACCGAGTACCTCGCATCCGCGCAGCTGGTGGCCTACCTGCTCACCAAGTACCACCTCCCGCTGGACCGCGGCGCCATCGTCGCGCACGGGACGGTGCCGTCGCCGAACTACCTGTCGGAGAACCACGTCGACCCCGGTCCCTACTGGATGTGGGACTACTACTTCTCGCTGATCCACAACCAGGGCGTTCCCTACTCCCCGACGAGCACTGACCCGCACCTGATCACGATCAGCAACGACCAGCGCCCGCAGGCGGACGGCACCGAGACGCCCGACGACTTCGGCTTCTACTACCTCTACAGCGGGCCGAGCACGGCGTCCGCACCCATCCCCGCACTGGACAGTGGCGGCGCCGACATCACCGACGAGAGCGACAACGTCGAGGCGGGTGTGAGCTACTACTCCGTCGGCGACCCGGTCCCTGACCCGGCGGGCACCGGAGACATGATGTACCAGATCTGGTACGGAGAGTACGACCAGCTCCACGCATCCACCCCTAGCCGGTTCCAGGACGCGCAGCTTGCCTGGGTCGCTGTTCCTCCGACGTCTCATGTGGTTCCGGGAGTCGGGACGGCGGTGACGATCACCCCGACCGACGGTGCGTCATCGATGTTCGTCTACGGCGACCCGGACACCAGCACGAGCCACATCCTCGGGTCTGCTCCGGCCGGGGCGACCTTCGCCTCCATGACGAGCGTCGGCGATCCCACCCACCCGAAGAAGCTCTTCTACGAGATCGACTTCAACCACCGTCAGGCATGGGTGCCCGCCACGGACGTCACGGTCTCCGGCGGCTGACCCGACAGGACGACGCCCCTCGGATGACGACACCCGGCACGAGTCGGGCGCGCCATGAGTCCTGTCACCCCGGTTTCATGACGCGTCGCCCAGCCCCTCGGACGCTCGGGTCTGAGCCGAGCGCTCCTCGACCTCCCGCCCTCTGATCGTGGACCTCGCAGGCTCGGTCCGCGGGCGTGAGAATTTGGGGACGTCAGCAGGCCGCTGGTAACTTTGTGCCTCGCGTGCGCGCCCGTCCGGGCTCGCATGCCCCCATTCATCTGATCCTGAAATACTCCGACCGAAGGCTTCATCAGTGGCGAACATCAAGTCCCAGATCAAGCGGAACAAGCAGAACGAGAAGCGTCATCAGCGCAACAAGGCTGTCAAGTCCGAGCTGAAGACCCTCGTGCGCAGGTTCCGCGAGGCCGCCGACGCCGGTGACAAGGACGCCGCCGTCGAGGCCAGCCGGGTCGCCTCGCGCAAGCTGGACAAGGCCGTCTCCAAGGGCGTCATCCACAAGAACCAGGCCGCCAATCGCAAGTCGGCCATCATGAAGCGCGCCGCGTCGCTCTGACCCGCCGCTTCGCCACGAGGCGTCGATCCCGCTGGGATCGGCGCCTTCTGCATTTCCGCGACATCGAGTGGTCAGGAGCGGTCGCGGAGACCGGTCACGGTCAGCACCAGCCGCTCGAGCGTGTACGACGCGTCGCCCGCTGCGCCCTTGATGTCGGCGTCCGCCTGGGCGATCGTCCGGATCGCCCGGGCGATGGCGGCGTCCGACCAGCCACGGGACTGGTCACGGATGGTGCGGAGCTTCCAGGGCGGAACCCCGATCTCGCGCGCCAGGTCGACATCCTTCATCCCGCGGGGAGCGGAGAGGTAGCGGGCGATGCCCCTGGCTGACCCGGCGAACGCCGACGTGACCAGCACCGGGGCGGTGCCACCGTCGATCGCCCATCGCAGCTCTTCCAAGGCGGGCCGGCGCCGTCCCCAGAAGGCGGCGTCGGCCACCGCGAACGACTTCGCCTCCGCCCTGCCCCCGAAGTAGCGCTTCACCTTCTCCTCGGTCAGCGTCGCTCCAGGGAAGTCGTTGACCAACTGGTCCGCGGCCGCGGCCAGGGACCTGAGATCCTGACCGACCGCCTGCACCAGGGAGGCAGCGGCTTCGGGCTCGATGGCGCCGCCGTGCGCGCGGACCTCGGCCGTGACAAACCCGGGGTACTCCGAGGGACGCAGCTCCTCGGACTTCACCTCGGTCACCGCCGCAGCCTTGCGGAGCTTGGTGAGCACCCCCGACCCCTTCTGCCCGCCACTGTGGACGAGCACCAGGGCGACGTCGTCGGCCGGCGCCGCGGCGTAGCCCAGGAGCCCCTCGGCGGACTCCTCCGGGAGGTTCTCCAGGGCGCGGACGACCACGCAGCGGGTCGAGGAGAACAACGAGGGCGCCGACAGCTCGCCGAGCCGGGCGAGGGTCAGGCCGGATGCCTGGGTCTCCGAGACCTCCGCCTCTCCGTCGTGGCGGCGCACGGCGTCACGGACGCCGGCCACGGTCCGCTCGGAGAGGAACTCCTCCTTGCCCGTCACGAGCGTCACCTTGCCCAGCACGTCGGCTGGCGACGGTCCGCGGTGGCGTGTCCCAGGCATGGCCGCAGCCTGTCACACCGCGCCGACGCTCGGGAGCGCGAGGGTCAGGCGACGCGGGTCATCGGGACGTGACCGCAGCGAGTCGGCCGTCGCCTCGCATGACCACGGCGATGCTCCCGTCATGGTCCGTGCGCAGCACGTGCTCACCGGTCGCGGCCAGGCCGCTGACGGTCTCCGGCGCCGGATGCCCGTAGTCGTTGTCTGCTCCCACCGAGATCACCGCCAGGCGTGACCGGAGGGACTCGAGGAACGGCAGGTCCTGGTAGCGGCTTCCGTGGTGAGGCACCTTGAGCACATCGACGTGGAGGCTCGGAAGGTCCGCCGCCAACGTCGCCTGGCCCTCGGGCTCGATGTCGCCGCCGAGGAAGAACGTGACGCCGTCGAGGCGGGCGAGCAGCACCACGCTGGCGTTGTTCGCCGTACTCCCGTCGCCGGGTCCGACGGTGGGCGAGTCCGGAAGCGGCCACACGGGCTCGAGCGTCAGGTCACCGACCCGGAGGGTCTCGGCGTACGGCGCCTCCACGACCGGCACTCCGGCACCGTCGGCGACGCCCCGCACCAGAGCCACGCCGTCGGGTGGGTCACGCAACCGGGAGACCCAGATCGTGCCGACCCGACGCCCCGCGAGAACCCCCGGGAGACCGTCGACGTGATCGGCGTGGAAGTGAGTCAGCACGGCCAACGGCACCCGGGTCACCCCGAGCCCGTCCAGACAGCGCTTCATCAACCGCGGGTCTGGACCGGCGTCGATGACGACCGCCGTGTGCGGCCGACCGGTCGCCAGGGCCAGCCCGTCACCCTGGCCGACGTCGCAGGCCACCATCAGCCAGCCGGAGGGTGGCCAGCCGGGGGTGGGCACTCGGACCAGCACCGCGGTGACCATCAGCACGCAGCAGCCGAGCCCGGTGGACCGTCGCCCCAGCAGATGCGGAGCGACCGCGGCGGCGACCAGGCACATCACCGTGAGCGCTGCCAGCGCCAGCGGTCCGCTTCCCCAGGAGACGGCCGTGGTGGGCAGAGCCGCCCCACGCGTGGCCACCTCGACGATCCAGGCCACGCACCAGCCCGCGCCCCAGCCGAGCACTCGCCCGACCGGCGGGATGACCAGCGTCACCACACCTCCCAGCAGGCCGAGCACCGTCGCCGGTCCCACCGCAGGAGCGGCGAGGAGGTTGGCGACGACCGCCACCAGGCTCACCTGGCCCGAGATGGCGGCCACCACGGGAGTGCACGCCAGTTGGGCCGCGGCGGGCACGGCCACCGCCTCCGCGAGCGGGCGCGGGAGCCATTGCGCGAGCGCGTCACGCCAGGTCGGAGCGAGCAAGAGGATCCCCGCCGTCGCCAGCACCGACAGCGCGAACCCGAACGCCGAGGCCAGCCCGGGGTCGACCAGGAGCAGCACGACTGTCGCCACTCCCAACGCCCGCACCCCGCGGTCGGCGCCGTTCACGCCCAGTCCGAGCAACGCCCCTGTGCCCATGGCGGCCGCCCGCAGCACGCTCGGCTCCGCCCGGGCGAGCAGCACGACCCGGCGATCCCGGCCGCGCCCACGAGGTACAGCCACCGGCCGCGCACCCGAAGCCATCGCGCCACGATCAGGGCGAACCCGACGACCAGCGTGAGGTTGGTGCCGGAGACGGCCAACAGGTGCGTGAGCCCCGTGGTCCGGAAGTCGTCGGAGAGCACCGGGTCGAGTCCGGTGTCGTCCCCGTCGACCAGGGCCGGGACCAGAGCCCGCCGGTCGGGCGGGAGACCCGACACCGAGTCGCGTAGCGCGCTCCGCAGCCGATCGGACGCACGCCACCAGGGGTCGGGTCCGGCTCGGACGTCCGGCCGGGTGGTGGTCGACACCACACCGGCCGCGTCACCCTGCGTGCTCGGGCTCAGGTGTCCGGTCACCTGAACCGTCGCGCCGAGGGGTACCGAGAGCCACGAGGGCTGCCCGAAGACCAGGACCGGCTCGCGGAGCTGGTACGTCGTCGCGGACGCCGTCGCCCGGGTGACCTCGATCCGTACTAGCACCTCCGGGCCGAAACGCCCCCTGATCGGGCGAGGGTCGTCCACGACCGTGCCGGTCAGGGTCGCCTCGGCATGCGCGTCGGCCAACCGGGCAACCGGATTGTGCGTGACCCGCTCGAACCGCACTGCGGCCGAAGTCGCCACGGCACCGAAGACGACGAGGAGACCCACGCAGGTCAGCCCTGCTCGTGGGCCCAG
>JAFMQY010000183.1 GCA_017354415.1 Nocardioides sp. | reverse complement strand
CCGGGCCGCGGGTCCCGGCCAGCCGGTTGCGGGCGACCGCGACCAGGTCGCCGAGCACCGCGCTCGCGGTCGGCGCGCCGCCGGCGCCCGGCCCGTAGAACATCAGCTCGCCCGCGGCGTCGGACTCCACGAAGACCGCGTTGAAAGCCTCGCGCACGCTGGCGAGGGGGTGCGACCTCGGGATCATCGCCGGGTGGACCCGCACCGAGACGCCGCCTTCCGTGCCCTCGGCAGAGCCGGTCGAGCCCAGCTCGGCGATCGCGAGCAGCTTCACCACGCTGCCCATCTCCGCCGCCGAGGCGATGTCCGCGGCGGTGACGTCGGTGATCCCCTCCCGGTGTACGTCGGCCGCGGTCACCCGGGAGTGGAAGGCGAGGCTGGCCAGGATCGCCGCCTTGGCGGCGGCGTCGAAGCCCTCGACGTCGGCGGTCGGGTCGGCCTCGGCGTACCCGAGCTGCTGCGCCTCCTCGAGCGCCTCCTCGAAGCCGGCCCCGGTGGTGTCCATCTTGTCGAGGATGTAGTTGGTGGTGCCGTTGACGATGCCGAGCACCCGGGTCACCCGGTCGCCGGCCAGCGACTCGCGCAGCGGCCGCAGGATCGGGATCGCGCCGGCCACGGCGGCCTCGTAGTAGAGGTCGCGCCCGGCCTTCTCGGCCGCTTCGTAGAGGGTCGGCCCGTCCTCGGCGAGCAGCGCCTTGTTGGCGGTGACGACACTGGCGCCGTTCTCCAGCGCGGAGAGGATCAGCGACCGTGCGGGCTCGATCCCGCCGATCACCTCGATCACGACGTCGACGTCGTCGCGGGCGACGAGCGCGGCCGCGTCGCTCGTGAGCAGACCATCCGGCACGTCGACATCGCGCGGAGCGTCGATCCGGCGTACGGCGACGCCCACGAGCTGCACGGGTGCGCCCACCCGGGCGGCGAGGTCGCCGGCCTGCTCGGTCAGCAGGCGCACCACCTGCGAGCCGACCACGCCGCAGCCCAGCACGGCGACGTTGAGGGCTTTCATGGTGCTACCCCCAGATCGGTGGCCAGCAGGTCGTCCACAGTCTCGCGTCGCACGATCGTCGTTGCCACGCCGTCCCGCACCGCGACCACGGGCGGACGCAGGGCGTGGTTGTAGTTCGACGCCATCGATCGACAGTAGGCGCCGGTCGCGGGTACGGCGAGCAGGTCGCCCGGACGTACGTCGCCGGGCAGGAACTCGTCCTTGACCAGGACGTCGCCGGCCTCGCAGTGCTTGCCGACCACGCGGCACAGCACGGGCGGCGCGTCGGACCCGCGGGAGGCGAGGGTGCAGGAGTAGTCGGCGTCGTAGAGCGCGGTCCGGATGTTGTCGCTCATGCCGCCGTCGACGCTGACGTAGGTACGCACGGCTCCCCGGTCGAGCTCGACCCGCTTGACGGTGCCGACCGTGTAGACCGTGCACATCGCCGGTCCGACGATGGCGCGGCCCGGCTCGACCGAGAGGCGCGGCTCGTCGATGCCGAGGTCCCGGCACTCGTGCTCGACGATCTTGCGCATCTCGATCGCGAGCTGCGCCGGGTCGGACGGGTCGTCCTGGGTGGTGTAGGCGATGCCGAAGCCGCCGCCGAGGTCGAGCTCGGGCAGGGTGACCCCGAGCTCGGAGCCGATCTGGGCGTGGAGGGCCAGCACCCGTCGGGTCGCCACCTCGAAGCCCGAGGTGTCGAAGATCTGGCTGCCGATGTGGGAGTGCAGCCCGAGCAGTTCGAGGCCCGGGGCGGCGACCACCCGTCGTACCGCCTCGAGAGCGTCGCCGGAGGTGATCGAGAAGCCGAACTTCTGGTCCTCGTGGGCGGTGGCGATGTACTCGTGCGTGTGGGCCTCGACGCCGGCAGTGACCCGCACCATCACCGGCTGTCGTCCGTCGATCGAGCCGGTCGAGCTCAAGCTCGCCGTCACCCGCTCCAGCCGGTCGAGCTCGTCGAACGAGTCGACGATGATCCGGCCGACACCCTCGGCCACCGCGCGGCGGAGCTCGGGCTCGGTCTTGGTGTTGCCGTGGTAGCCGATCCGCGCCGGGTCGACGCCCGCGCGGAGGGCGACGGTCAGCTCGCCGTCGGAGCACACGTCGAGGCAGAGGCCCTCCTCGGCGATCCACCGGGCGACGGTCGTGCAGAGGAACGCCTTGCCGGCGTAGTACACGTCGTACCCGGCGAAAGCGTCGCGGAAGGCCCGGGCACGCGCCCGGAAGTCCGCCTCGTCGAGGACGTACGCCGGGGTGTTGACGTTCGCGACCAGGTCGGGGATCGACACGCCGCCGATGACCAGTGCTCCGTCGGTCTTGACCGCGGTCGACGACCACAGCTGCGGGACCAGAGCGTTGGGATCCGCCGGCTCGCGTAGCCAGCTCGGCCCGCGCAGCGCACCTTCTGCGTGCGCCCAGCCGGCCTCATGGGTGGGCACCTCTTGAGCTCCTTGCTACTTCCGTTCGGGGCTACATCCGCTCGGGCGCGGAGACTCCGAGCAGGCCGAGGCCGTTGGCCAGCACGATCCGGGTCGCGTCCACGAGCCGGAGGCGGGCACGGTGCAGGTCGGTGGGGTCGTCGTCGCCCATCGGCAGCACACGGCAGTTGTCGTAGAAGCGGTGGTACGACGCGGCCGTGTCCTCCAGGTAGCGGGCGACCCGGTGCGGCTCACGGAGGGTGGTCGCGGCCGCCACCACACGCGGGAACTCCGCCAGCGCCCGGAGCAGCTCGCCTTCCTTCTCGTGAGCGAGGAGCCCGGGGTGGGACTCCGGCTCGAGCCCCAGCTCCCCGGCGTTGCGGAGGATCGAGGCGACGCGGGCGTGTGCGTACTGGACGTAGAACACCGGGTTGTCGCTCGTGGCCTTGGCCCAGAGGTCGACGTCGATGTCGAGGTTGGTCTCGATGTGGTTGCGCACCAGGGCATACCGCGCCGCGTCCACCCCGATCTCGTCGACGAGGTCGAGCAGCGTGACGATGTTGCCGCTCCGCTTGCCCATCCGCACGACCGAGCCGTGGCTGAGCAGGTTGACCATCTGGCCGATGATGATCTCGAGGTTGACGCCGGGCTCGTCACCGAACGCCGCGCACAGCGCCATCATCCGGCCGACGTAACCGTGGTGGTCGGCGCCGAGCAGGATGATGCAGCGCTCGAAGCCGCGCTCGCGCTTGTCGAGGTAGTACGCCGCGTCGCCCGAGATGTAGGCGCCCTGGCCGTCGGACCGGACGATGACGCGGTCCTTGTCGTCGCCGTACTTCTCGGTGCGGAGCCAGGTGGCGCCGTCCTTCTCGTAGATGTTGCCGAGCTCGCGGAGCCGGGCGATGGCACGGTCGACGGCGCCGGACTCGTGGAGGTCGTTCTCGTGGTAGTACACGTCGAACGGCACCCGGAAGTCGCGCAGCGTCTGCTTGATCTCGTCGAACATGATGCCGACGCCGTGGGTCCGGAAGGCCTCGAGCGCTTCGTCATCCGGCAGATCCGGCGCGTCAGGGTGGTCGGCGACCACGGCCGCGGCCACGTCGGCGATGTACTGCCCCGGGTAGCCGTCAGCGGGGGTCGGCAGGTCTCGCGCGGACGCCAGCAGAGAGCGGGTGAACCGGTCGATCTGGGCGCCGTGGTCGTTGAAGTAGTACTCCCGCGTCACCTGGTAGCCGCTCGCCTCGAACAGCCGCGACAGCGTGTCGCCGACCGCCGCCCACCGGGCGCTGGCCAGCGTGACCGGGCCGGTCGGGTTGGCCGAGACGAACTCGACGTTGACCTTCTGCTTGCCACCCACCTCGGACCCGCCGTACGCCGAGCCGGCCGCGACGATGTCGTCGGCAACCTGCCCCTGCGCCCCGGCGGCGACGGTGATGTTGAGGAACCCCGGGCCGGCCACGTCGACCCCGGCGATCCCCTCCTGGGCGCCCAGTCGATCCGCGACCAGGCCCGCGAAGTCGCGCGGGGGCATCCCGGCCTGCTTGGCCATCTTGAGGGCGACGTTGGTGGCGTAGTCGCCGTGCTCCTTCACCCGGGGTCGCTCCACGGTGACCGTCTCGGGCACGCCGGCGGGCAGCGTGATCGCGCCGCTGGCGGACAGGTCCGCCAGCGACGCGACAATCAGGTCGGAGAGCTGCTCGGGTGTCACCGGCTAAGGGTATCGGCGTCCTCACGCCCTACCCGAATCGCTTCCGCCTACCGGTTGGCCGTCGTACCCCGCACCCCGAGCGCGCCGAACGTGAGGATCATCCACAGCTTCCCGACCATGCCCGGGAAGCCGGCCACACCGGCACCGGGACCTGCCGCCAGCACGGCCAGGACCGCCGAGAAGACCGTCCGCAACCGGGTCAGCTCGATCCTGGCCGAGCTCGACGTCCGCACCCGAGCCGAGGCCGCCGCCATGGCGCGAGACGCGGGCATCGGCTCCCCCGACTGACCCCGACAACCGACCCTCGTCGGTTTCTCCCGCTCCCGGGTCCGCCTGTAAGGTCGTCCCACCCGGGCCCCCGTAGCTCAGGGGATAGAGCACCGCCCTCCGGAGGCGGGAGCGCAGGTTCGAATCCTGCCGGGGGCGCCAACGCCAACCAACCCAACCGAGAAGTCAGCCTGACCTGCGTGTTCACGTGTGGGCGGTCGCGCCGACAATTTACCTGAACCCCGACTGCGCAGCGCGTGGCCAACAGCCGTCTGCGGCTCGGTGGTTGAGGAGGTCGCGGAGCGACCGTCTCGAAACCACGCTCTGTCCGCCGCCGCACCGGGAGTTCGACCGATCTCCTGGCTCGGTCGAGGGCGCTGGACACCTCGTCGAGACGGTCGTCGAAAGGTGCCCGTAGGTGTCGAGGGGTCATCGTTGCGGAGGAGTGACCGAACATCTGTTGGACGACCTCGACATCGGCGGCGCTCGCGATCGCCGGGCTCGCCGCGGTGTGACGCGGCTCGTGCGGATGCAGCCCGGGAAGGCCGATCGCCTTGACGGCCGCGTCGAAGCGACCGCGGCGGATGTTGGGTTGCCCGGATGAGTCCTCCGCTGCGGACCGACGGAAGAGACCAGTTCGTCGGGTGCCTGGCCCTGAAACCAACGCTTGTGGACTGACCGCTGCCGCGCAGCGATGGCGGGGAACGGATTGCCGCATCGCGTGCTCTGGATGGATGCGGATCGCGTCCATGGGACGAACGTGTATCCAACCCTCCCTCCAAGGCGATCCGGACTCGCTCGGCGCTACTCGACGGCGAGTGCGACCTCAGGGACTTCACGAGGGCCGTGACCGCGATGACCTCAGCCTCGCGGGTGATCGAGGAGGTGATCGTCTCGCCACTGACGAGCCGTATCTGACCACCGCCATGGCCTCGCCCTGGGCGATGGAGGTGACGGTGCCCGCGAATGGGTTGCGGATCGACAGCACGGCAGAACCGCGTACGATCAGCGGCACAGCTCGCCTCCGACCCAGCGTGTGCTGCCCCGACCGAGAGCGCACACGCTTGCGTAGGTTCCTGGCGTGCGGATTCGCGGATTCAGCATTGCCGCGGATCCCCCGGGGCGTGATCATTGGCTCATGTGACGAGTGCGATTCGCGCACCGGGGGGTGGCCGTCATGGTCTTTTACACATTCGTCGGCATGGGCGTTCTCGCGATCGTTACCTGCCTGGTGCGCTCCCCTCAGTTCAGACAGCACCGTCGCAGGCACGGTTCTGACCCGGCCCGATGGGGGGACCGCCTCGACCATCTCTACGACGACATGAGCGGTGGTGCCCGATTCTTCGAGGACGGCTCTGGTGGAAGGCGCGCCTCTCGCCGAGACCCGACGTACAGGAGACGACGCAGTTGGCCGCCACAGTGGCGGCCCACGCGGTCGAACGGCACGACGACGGGACTGGTATCACGACATCGCATGCTGCGGTAACCGAGGGAGGGCAACATGTTTCGCAGATGGTTGGCGTACGAGCCGCCAAAGGGCCAGTTTGCATCGAGCGTGCTGGTCATCACGGTGCCGATCTTGTTGCTGGTGATTCTCGCGTTCATCACCGGTAGCGGAGATCTGGGCACCCCGGAGCTCGCTGGTCTGATGCTTATCTGGGTCGTCGGTCTGATCTGGGTCTGGGTGGTACCACTGGTGCGACACATGGTGAACCCCAAGTCTTAGGACGGCCGTCTCGGGACGACCAAATGGCATGGTCGGTGCCTTGCTGGAGGTGGCGCCAAGAAGCTCTCGCTGCCGTCCACACTCACCGGGCATCAACTCTGCCCGATCGGGCCGACGCTCTCATCCACCACGGGCGGGCACGGTCAGCGGCTTCTTGCGTCCAACTCACGTGCTCCGGGGCGGGACCTCCCGTGCCGTTGGAGGTACAGCCTGCTCAGAGCCCAGCGCTTGTAATGGGCGTCGCTGAACACCAGGAGGACGCACCGTTTGCCCACACACAGCGAACAGAGCGTCGTTGCGCCGCCCACCCGGCGGGCGGTGTTTGCTGCCTACGGAGACCTTCCCGACGCGCACGAGAGACAGCGCATGCGCCAGCGCCACCCGCACCCGCCGCCCCGGCCTGGCCGGCGAGGTGGACGGCGCTGACCCGCGACCGGGATCAGCGGCCGGATCGACGCCTCGGGGCGAAGGTCTCGACGGCGTCGCGGGAAAGGAACTCGTCGATGATGCGGTTGCACAGCTCGGGCTTCTCGACGAGCAGGCCATGTGACGTGCCGGGCACGACGGCAAGCTCCGCGTCGGGGATGTGGGTGTACGCCTCGATCGCGTGCTCGAAGCGGACCTCGTCGTCGTCGCCGATCATGACCAGGGTCCGCGGCTGCACCCGCGCGAGGTCCTCGGGCCCGAACGACGGCTCCACGGCGTGCATCGCCGCCAGCTTCTCGACCACCACGTCGTAGTGCTCGGGACCGTCCGGGCTGAGGTCGCCGTACGCGGTCCGCAAGAACTCAGGAGGTTCGCCATCCAGGACACCGGCGTCCCAGCCGTTCCAGTGGTGGACGCCGGCGACCAGGACGAGTCTCTCGACGAGGTCAGGGCGGCGCAGCGTCGTGGCGAGTGCGACCACGGCGCCGTCACTGCATCCGAGCAGTCGCACGGGACGCCCGACCACGCTCTGGATGAAGTCCACGGTGTCGTCGGCCATCAAGCTGTAGCTGAGCGGCCCCTCGAGATCGGCTGTCCGGCCGTGCGCCCGCTGCTCAGGGGTGAACACCTCGAACCGGTCGGCGAAGTACTCCACCTGCGGCGTCAGCGCGCGGGCGTCGACCCCTGCGCCCCCGGGATGGAGGAGGACCAGGGGATCACCATTGCCCCGTCGGTCGAACCAGAGCGCTGACGTGGGCACGTCGAACCTCCTTGTACGCCGGAACGGGCCCCGAGGGCCTCCACGTTGTCACGGTGCACCCGGAGGAAAGGTTCAGGATCCGGGGCCCGGGTTCCAGAAGCGAACCGTCGTACCCCAGGGATACGGTGCGAGACATGACGGCTGGAGAGATGGTCGGTTCGTTCTGGGCGGACATGCAGGCCAACGACTGGGAAGCCGCGGCAAGCCATCTGGCGCCGGAGTGCATCATCGATTGGCCGTGCTCGGGCGAGCGCATCGTCGGGCGGGCCGACTTCGCGGCGCTCCAGGCTCGCTACCCCACGAAGACCGGCGATTGGTCCTTCGATGTGCACCGCACGGTCGCCGACGAGGACACCGTTGTGACCGAGGTGACGGTGACCGACGGCGAGCAGTCGGCGCGGCTGATCGCCTTCTCCGAGATCGACGGTGAGCACATCGTGCGGCAGGTGGAGTACTGGGTCATCCCCTACGACCCCCTGCCAGGACGAGAGGACCTCACCAGCCCGATCGAGCGGGTTCCCTGATCGAGCTGGTGGCACCCGGATGCCAGGTCGTTGGCGAGCTGATCGCCGAGTCGAGGACCCCACATGTGAGGACACATCTGGCGCACTGCACTGTCGGGACCACGT
>JAFMQY010000297.1 GCA_017354415.1 Nocardioides sp. | reverse complement strand
GGGATCCCTGCGCCCGCCCAGCTCTCAGCCGGCCCCGAGCCCGGCCAGCCAGACGTCGAGGGTCCGCACCACCTCGACGTGCATCTCCACACCCCGCACCGGGTCGCCCGGTGCCATCAGCACGTGGTCGGCGTCCGGCACCTCCAACACCACGCAGCCACGGCCGGCCAGGTCGCGGGCGACCGCGCTGTCCCACAGGGCGTCGGCCGTGCCGCCGACCAGGAGCTGCGGTGCCGGGTTGGCCGCCAACGCGTCGGCGATGGCGGGGAGCCCCAGGATCGGTGTGAACCAGACCGCAGGGTGCCCGCGCTCCGCTGCCACCGGCGCGGACAAGGTGCCCAGCGACTTACCGACAATCAGAACCCGACCGGCCGTGGGCAGCGCGTTCTCGACCTGGCCACGCACCCACTCCATCGTCTCCTCGTCCGACTCGGGGTCCGGCGGGTCCCACCACACCTGGCGCACCGACCACCCGTGCCGGAGCAGCACGAAGCCCGCGAAGAAGGAGAGAGGCGCCGCCGGGGGGTAGCCGCGGCCCGGGACCACGACCGCCGTACCGACCGGCTGTCCCTCCGGCTCGAAGTCGGTGGCGAACACCCCCGGCACCCTCATCGCCCCACCCTCCCACGTGGAGCCGCGAGTTCTGTCCAGTTCAGCCGCGGGTTCAACGAGTCAGGATGCGCGTCTCAACCGAGGAGGTCGGGGGAACGGAGGAGCTCGGGAGGTACGCCGTACGCGTCGACGAGGTCGACCGCGAGTGGGCGCAGGTGACGGCAGAGGTCGCCGACCTCCCGTTGGATCGCCTTCGAGCGAGTCGCAGTCAGGCGCCCGTGCTCCATGAACCAGGCCCGGTCCGACTCGATCGTGGCGAGGGCGTGGAGGTCGCACAACAGCCCCAGGGCGACCCGGTGATCGCCCTCCGGCATGGCCCGGACCTTGCCGACGAAGGCCTCGAGCACCAGTCGCTCGACGTGGGCCCGCGCGACCGCGATCACGTGGTCCTGGGCACGGGAGAACACCTCGCCCATGTTCTCCCCGTCGTCGACGCCCCGCTTGAGGCGGCGGGCCAACCCGGAGAGTCGGTGCTCCTCGCGGAACCGGAACATCGCGAGGTGATACTCGCGATCGCGTACGCCGGCCTCCTGGTCCCACTCGTCGTCGCCCCCCGGAAGCACGTCCTGGATCCGCTCCAGGAGCTGGTGTGCCGCGGTTCGCTCGATGACGGTCTCCAGCGCCTGCTCGGCCACGAACCGGACCATGCCCAGCTGGTCCAGGTCTTCGAAGTCGCTCGCATAGTCGGTGAGAAGTCCCTTGGCGACCAGTTGCAGCAGCACGTTGTTGTCACCCTCGAACGTCGTGAAGACATCCGTGTCCGCCTTGAGCGCCGCGAACCGGTTGACAGCCAGGTAGCCGGCGCCACCGCAGGCCTCGCGGCACTCCTGGATCGTGCGGGTGGCATGCCACGTGGCGAGCGCCTTGGTGCCGGCGGCGCGCGACTCGAGCTCGCGTCGCGCCTTCTCGTCCTCGACCTCGCCCGGCTTCGGTGTGAACACCTCATGGAGGTGGGCCGCGACGACCTCCTGGGCGAAGTGCAGCGCGTAGTTCTCCGCCAGCAGCGGGAGCAGCCGCCGCTGGTGCAGGCCGTAGTCGAGCAGCAGCTCCTCCTCATCCGAGGAGGTTGCGTTGAACTGGCGTCGCCGCGCGCCGTACCGCACGGCCAGGGTGAGGGCCACCTTGGCGGCGTTGACGGCGGCGCCACCGACGGAGACGCGGCCCTGCACCAGGGTCCCGAGCATCGTGAAGAACCGTCGATCCGGGCTCTCGATCGGCGACTCGTACCGCCCGTCGTCGGTGATGTCCGCGAACCGGTTGAGCAGGTTGCCCCGAGGGACCCGGACACCGTCGAACCAGAGGCGGCCGTTGTCGACGCCGTTGAGCCCCATCTTCAGCCCGTCGTCCTCGGCGCGGATCCCCTTCAGCAGAGCGCCGTTCTCACGGATCGGCACCACGATCGCATGTACGCCGTGGTCCTCCCCCGCCACGTGGAGCTGTGCGAACACCACGGCGGCGTCGGCGTGCTGCGCGGCGCCGCCGATGTAGTCCTTGCGAGCCATGTCGTCGGGGGTGGAGAGCACCAGCTCGTCGGTCGCGGGGTCGTACGTCGCCGTCGTTCCGAGCGCCTGGACGTTGGAACCGTGACCGGACTCGGTCATCGCGAAGCAGCCGAACAGCCGACCGGAGACGAGGTCCTCGAGGTAGGCGTCGTGGTGGCGCTTCGTTCCCAGCATCAGAATCGCCCCACCGAACAGGCCGAACTGCACCCCCACCTTGACCAGAACCGACAGGTCGCCGAAGGCGAGCGTCTCGAACGCCGCGATCGAGGCGCCGAGATCACCACCCCCGCCGTACTCCTTCGGAAATCCCATCCCGGTCTGGCCGGTGCCGGCCATGGTGGCGACCAGCCTGCGGACTCGTTCGCGGAACTCGGGACGCGACATCGTCTCCGCCTCGCGGAGCACCGAGGCGTGGGCCACGAGGTTGGCGCGGACGAGCTCGCGAACCTCGGCGTACCGGCCGTCCAAGAACCCGGCCAGGGCCGGTACGTCGATCGCGGGCGGGGCGGTCGGCGAACCCGAGGTCGAACCCGGGGTGGTCGTCGCCATGCTGCGACCGTACCCACCTCGGAGGTGGAGGCTTCGTCGTCAGGGTCTCGCGTAGAAGTTCGGGGCGATCCAGGAGAACATCGACACCTCTTCGACGGAGGCGCCCGTGTGCGGGGCCTGGATGATCATCCCGTTCCCGACGTACAGCGCGACGTGGTAGATCGACCACGGGCTGCTCGAGGACCCCCAGAAGACCAGGTCGCCGGGCCGCAACGCGCTGCTCGGGATCGGCGTCGACTGCGCGTACTGCGCCGCCGCGTAGTGCGGCAGGTAGATGCCGCCGGCGCGCCACGCGCCCATCGTCAGGCCGGAGCAGTCCCACGCGTTCGGGCCGGCTGCGGCCCACACGTACGGGTCACCGATCTGGGCACG
>JAFMQY010000182.1 GCA_017354415.1 Nocardioides sp. | reverse complement strand
ACAGCACTCAGCTGAAGATCATGCAGGTGGAGGTGGCGTGGGCGACGAGGCGGCCGGAGGCGTCGTACAGCTGGGCCTGGGCCAGGGCGGTACGACGACCACGCTGCACGACCGTCCCCTCGCAGCGCAGGCGACCGGAGTCGACGGTGACCGGGCGGAGGAACTTCACGGTGAGGTCGAGCGAGGTGTAGAGCTCTCCGGGGGCCAGGGTGGAGTGCACCGAGCATCCGGCCGCGGTGTCGAGCAACGCCGAGATCACGCCGCCGTGCACCGAGCCGATCGGGTTGTAGTGACGGTGCTCGGGCACCAGCTCGACGTGGATCGCGCCGCGTTCGCCGCCGAACCCGTCGAGGCCGAGGGTGTCCGCGATCGGGGCGCCGGGCAGGCGTCCGTCGAAGATCGCCTGCAGCTGCTCGTAGCCGTCGAGAGTGGAAACGTCCGGCTGGTCGGTCATCTGAGTCTCGCTCACGGACCCAGCCTTGCCCACGTTGCTGAGTCTGTCAACGAGACTTAGGCTGTGTCACATGTCTCCCGCGACTGCTCCGCCAGCCCTGGCCTGGTCGACCGTCAACTGCACGGTCGGCCGGACGATGGCGATCCTCGGGGAGCGCTGGACGTTCGTGGTGGTCCGCGAGGTCTTCAACGGCGTACGCCGTTTCGACGACATCCGGCGGCACAGCGGAATCCCCCGCCAGGTGCTCAGCAACCGCCTCGCGCTGCTGGTCGAGCAGGACATCCTTCGTCGTGAGCCGTACCGCGACCCCGGCGAGCGGGCCCGTCACGAGTACCGGCTCACGGAGAAGGGGTTCGACCTCTACCCGGTGCTGGTCGCGGTCGCCGACTGGGGTGACCGCTACCTCGTCGATGAGGAGGGCCCGCCCGTCGAGTTCACCCACCGCGACTGCGGCTCGCCGGTCCATCCCGTGCTCGAGTGCGAGGCGGGACATCGGGTCGGTCGACCACGCGACGTCGTGACCCGGCCCGGGCCTGGGGCGCAGCCGTTCGAGGTCAGCGCGGCAGGCTAGCCAGCCGCTTGGCGAACCACGCCTGCGCGTAGGGGTTGTCGCTGTAGCGCCCGATCGCGTGATAGCCCGACCGCTCGTACATCGCGATCGCCTCGACCAGGCTCGCGTTCGTGTCGAGATACACCTCGCCGTAGCCCAGGCGTCTCGCCTCGTCCTCGAGCGCCGCGAGCATGCGTACGCCGAGCCCGCAGCCGCGCCAGTCGGGGTCGACCCACATCCGCTTGACCTCGCCGACGCGCGCGGTGTGCCGCTGGAGCCCCCCGCACGCGACGACGTCCTCGTCGACCCGGGCCACCAGGAAGCACCCCGCAGGCGGGCTCATCCCCGGCACGTCCGTGGTCGCCGCGCCCTCGGAGTCGAACCCGTCGGGGAAGCGCTCCTGCAGCTCCGCGAAGTACCGGCCGACGGCGTACGACGCCTGGGGGCCGTCGGCGGCCACGGGCTCGATCGAGCTCGTCGCCGCCCGGATCAGCCGCTCGGCGGTGACCAGAGCCTCGTCCAGCCGCCGCCGCTGGGAGGGGCCGAGCGGCGCCACGAGCTCGAGGGCCCGGTCCTCCGACCTGCGCTCGAGCCGCTCGATCGCCCGGCGCCCTTTGGTGGTCGGGACGGCGACCCGGCGCCGGCGGTCGCCGTGGTCGGCGCGCACCGTCACCAGCCCGTCGTTCTCGAGCGTGCGCAGCAGCCGGCTCAGGTAGCCGGAGTCGAGCCCGAGCCGGCGACGCAGCTCGAGAACTCCTGCGCCGGACGGTCCGATCTCGAACAGCAGACGTGACGCACCGAGGCTCCGGCCCTGCCCGAGGTACGACTCCTCGAGCACCCCGATCCGCTGGCTCCATGCGCGGTTGAACCGCCGCAGGACCGCCGTATCCGCTGTCGCCATTCTCTGACTCTAGTCAGAGATCGGACTCCTGGCCAGCCTGATCCGGCCCTCGACGGCCGCCAGGTCACTCGCCGGAGCCCCCGGAGTCGCCGTCGTCACCGGGCTTGAAGGACTCCCAGATCTCCTTGCACTCCGGACAGACCGGGAACCGCTCCGGCGCGCGGCTCGGCACCCAGACCTTCCCGCACAGGGCCACCACGGGGGTGCCCATCACCATGGCCTCGGTCAGCTTGTGCTTGTCGACGTAGTGGCTGAAGCGCTCGTGGTCGCCCTCGTCGGTCGGGACGGTGCGCTCCTCGACGCGCTCGTCGAGAGCCGTGTCGGTCTGAGGGGAGAATCCGGTCGGTGCCACTGGGAAAGCCTACGACAGCGGGCCCGTCCTCCCAGACCCGGCGAGGGACGCATGGCCGTCGTCCGGATCCCAGTCGCCGGGATCCAGACACGCCGCTCGTTGCATCATCCAGGCCCCGGTTCTTCCGCCTGAGCGGTATCCCTCGTGGCCGCTGCAGCGGACGACTCAGTTGAGCTCGGGGTCCGCCGGCCGATTCACGTGCCAGGCGAGCTCGCCCGGCTGACGTCGCATCACCGTGCGCCAGAGGTCGCTCGGATCGGCCTGGAAGGCGTCCGGCGGCAGCGACGGCACGACGTACCAGTCGCCGCCGGCGATCTCGCCCTCGAGCTGGCCGGCACCCCAGCCGGCGTACCCCGCGAAGATGCGGACCCCGTCCACCGCATGGTCGATGTCGCGCGCCTCGCCCTCGAGGTCGACGATCGCGAGCCGGCCGGTCACCGGGCGCAACCCCGGTGGCACCTCGCCGCCCTCTCGGAGCAACGCGACCGCCAGGGCACCCTCGGGCGACACCGGTCCCCCTCGGAACAGCACCTCCGGCTCCGCCACGACGTCCCCCCACTCGGCGAGCACCGAGACGACCGGTACCGGCGAGGGGCGGTTGATCACCACCCCCATCGCGCCGTCACCGTCGGCGTCGAGCAGGAGCACGACGGTGTCGGTGAAGTTCGGGTCGAGCAGCTCCGGGGACGCCAGCAGCAGCATTCCCGCCCGAACCTCCACCATGGGTCCATGATGCACGCCCGGACCACCGGCCAGAAGATGCCCGATCGGCCGGTGAGAGCGGGGCGGGTGGCGCCTGGAACCAACTGGTCGTCAGATCGCACCCTTCGGGCCCAGGGACTGCAGTCTGACGACCAGTTGGTTCTCTGACCCGAGCGAGCGAGACATCCCCACGGGCATCAGGAGCTACGACGACCCGCGTCGGACTCGATCTCGACCATCACGCTGGTCGACTTCACCACCGCGGTGGCCGCGACGCCGGGTGCCAGCCCCATCTCATCGGCGGCCTCGCGACTCATCAGGGACACGATGCGGTAGTCGCCGCAGGCGAGCTCGACCTTCGCCATCACCCCGTCCCGCTCGACGGCCACCACGACCCCGGTCAGCCGGTTGCGGGCACTCGACGTCCGCTCGGACCCCGCCAGCGATGAGAGCAGACCCGCGAGCTGGGAGGCGGGCAGCACGCGTTGGTTGCCCCGCCGCTCGAAGACGATCCGGCCCTCGGCCTCCCACCGACGCAGGGTGTCGACACTGACCCCGACCCGCTGGGCCACCTCGCCGATCCGCAGGTAGTCGACCACGCGTTCAGCATAGGGAAGCCAAGCAGCGCTCACGGCTTGCCGAAGCCGGCCTGCTGCAGGACCCTCTGGCCGGTCGTCCCGGTCACCAGGTCCACGAACTCCTGGGCGAGGTCCGGGTGGTCGGACTGGGTGAGCGTCACGATCGGGTAGGTCGTGACCTGCTTGGCCGCGCCGGGGATCGTGACGACATGCACCTGGCTGCCTGCGGCCGTCGCGTCGGTGACGTAGACCAGCCCGGCGTCCGCCTCCCCCTCGGTGAGCTTGGCCAGCACCGACTTCACGTCCACCTCCTGACTCACGGGCCTGCCGGTGATGTGGTGCTGCTTCAGCAGCGCCTGGCCGACCATCCCGCACGGCGCGGTGGTCACGCACATCACGTACTTCACCGACGACTTGTTCAGGTCGGAGAACGCCTGCACGTTCGCGGGGTTGTCGGCCGGCGTCGCCAGGACCATCACGTTCGTCGCGAACACCTTCGGGGTCGTCGCCTGCGCGGACTTCGCGCCGTCCATCGTGGTCGTGTCCGCGGTCGCCAGTACGTCGGCCGGCGCCCCCTGCGTCGCCTGCTGGGCCAGCGTCGCGGAGGAGTCGAAGGCGAACTTCACGGTCACCCCGGAGTGCTGGTCCTCGAACTCCTTGCCCAGCTCGGTGAACGTCCCGGTCAACGACGAGGCCGCCAGCACCGTGATCGTGGTGTCCCCGCTCCCGCCCCCGCCACAACCGGTCAGCAGCGAGCCGACCAGAGTGAGCGCAGCAACGGGCAGGGCACGGCGGATCCGGGGTCCAGGCACGGGGAAGTTCTAGCACATCGCCTAGGTATTACCTAGGCAATGCCGTGGGACACCGGTCGCCGGGGCACGCACTCCCCCTAGACTGCGCCGGGTGACCAGGAGCGCTCGGGCCCGACTCGCGGCCAGGGCGCCGCACGTCCCCGCCACGACCCGACGTGCCCAGTACTCCGCCTCCACGCGGCGCGCACTGGTCGGCGTCGCCGAGGGGCTCTTCGCCGAGCACGGGTACGCCGCCACCTCGCTCGACGCGATCGTGGCCGGGGCCGAGGTGACCAAGGGCGCGCTGTACCACCATTTCTCCGGCAAGCAGGCGCTGTTCGAGGCGGTGTTCGAACAGGTCGAGGCCGCCGGGGCTGCGCAGATCCAGACGGCCCTCGAGGGGCATCGCGACCCCTGGGAGAAGGCGATCGCCGGACTCCGGGCGTTCCTTGCGGTCGTGCGGCAGCCGTCGTACAGCCGGATCGTGGTGCAGGACGGTCCGTCGGTGCTGGGCTACGAGCGGTTCCGCGAGCAGGAGGAACGATCGACGTTCGCCTACGTGCTCGACATCGTCCGGGCCGTCCTCGCCGCCGGCGACTGGTGGGTCGACGAGGCCATGGAGCGCACCGTCGCCCGGATCTTCTTCGGCGCGATGTCGTCCGCCGGCACCGCCGTCTCGAGATCGAACGACGCCGACACCGAGGCCGAGCGGGTCGAGCTCGCGATCGGCTTCATCCTGTCCGGCCTCCGTGCCCTGTCCGAGCAGAGCCCGGAGCGCACCGACACAAGGCCCGTGTCGGGGACTACTTCGAGAACGTGACGTTGCCGCCGTTGACCGGGACCAGCTCCATCCAGGTGTGACCGGCGGGGACCTCGAGCTTCTTGTGACCCTTCTTCGTGGTCAGGGTGATCGGCGACGTCGGCTCCTTGCCCTTGTGCCAGCTCGCGGCGACCATCCGGCCGTCGTGGAAGAGGAGAGCGTTGCCGGAGCCGACGAGCAAGGTCTCCGGGACGGGGTTGCCGGCCGGGTCGAGGTAACCGGCGTTGCCCTCACGCACCCGCAGCACCAGGACGTTGGTCGCCGGGAACTGGTCGCCGGCGGGCGCGTTGCTGTTGGTGTTGTGGTAGCTGCCGTTGGTGAACGTCCACTCGGTGGTGTGGCCGCCGGAGAACTGGGCGCTGATCTTGGTCGCCTTGACGCCTTTCGGCAGGTCCTTCGCCGAGCCCCAGGCGAAGTAGTTCGGCGGGGTCGCAGGCTTGGCCTTGGCGACCTCGGCGACCTGGTCGAGGTGCACGAACAGGTTGTACGGCGCCGGCCGCTGCGTGGAGCGGTACATCCCCTTGGTGCCCTGGCCGTAGAAGTCGATGTTCGCGCCCTTGATCCGAGCGATCGTCTTGGGGGCCGCGCCGCTCGTCACCATCGACGCGTGCACCGGCGAGACGACGGCGATGTCGCTGGCCCGCATCGAGCGGATCGGTCCGACGTTGGTCGGGATGTCGGAGTAGTAGAAGGCTGCGAGGCGGGTGAGGCCGCCCTCGACCAGCTCCTCGACGACCAGGTCGGCCTTGCTGAGCCCCACCTGCGGGTTGCTGGACTCGGTGTTGTCCATCTTCGCCACCAGGACCGGGTGGTCGAGCTCAGCGGTCTTGTTGGACGGGACTTTGAGCCCGGTCAGGGGCCAGTACTGGGTGACGGTCTGGCCACCCTCGACCTTCTGCGCCGCCGCCGAGCTCGAGTCGGACCCGCCGCCGCACGCGGTCAGCAGGAGGCCGGTCGCGGTGAGGGCGGACAGGGTCAGGGCAAGACGTCGCACGAGTAGCTCTCCATCGAGGTGGGACGAACGGTCCGGTCCAGTGTGAACGATCGATCAGGCGCACCACGAGGGCCACGCCGAGGACGTGACCGGGCTCACCCCGACACGCCGGACGCATCGTAGGTCACGGTCGCGAGCGTCCGGTACGTCGTGGGGTCGACGAAGGCGACGAAGACCGGCGAGCTGCCGCCGGAACCCGTCGCCGACGCTGACGGCTGGGCGCTCGGCACGACGACCATCAGCGCCGGCCGGTCGGTGAACGAGGCGCCCTTGGTGCGGTCGGAGAACGAGGTCCGGAGCACGATCGGGCCGGCGGCGCCTCCGGACAGGGCACTGCCGGCCGTGGCGTGGGAGAGCACCTGCTGGACGGTCGCGCCGTCCACGGGCGACAGCCCGACGAACCGCACACCATGGTGCTGGAGGGCGGTGGTGAAGCCGGGCGGCAGCTCTGTGTAGACGTCCACCGACGACTGCTGGTGGTGGCCGTGCATCAGCACGAACCCGAGGGTGCCGAACCACACGACCATCAGCACACCGGCCACGACCAGGTGGAACGGCTTGAAACCCGGTGGCCTTCCGGACCGGTGCACGTAGTCAAGAGACAAGCTTGGCGCCTCCGTCGACGTACAGCGTCTGGCCGGTGATGTACGACGCCTCGTTGCTGCACAGGAACGCGGCCGCGGCCGCGATGTCCTCCGGGAAACCGACCCGGCGGACCGGGTTGCGTCCGGCGGCCGCGGCCCGGAAGTCCTCCACCGACATCCCGACGCGCGCGGCGGTGGCGTCGGTCATGTCACTGGCGATGAAGCCCGGCGCGATCGCGTTGACGTTCACGCCGTACGGCCCGAGCTCGATGGCGAGGGTGCGAACGAAGCCCTGGATGCCCATCTTGGCGGCGGCGTAGTTGGCCTGGCCGCGGTTGCCCAGCGCGGAGACGCTGGAGAGGCAGACGACCTTGCCGAACTTCTGCTCGACGAAGACCTTCTGGGCGGCTCGGCTCATCAGGAAGGCACCGCGCAGGTGGACCGCGATCACCTGGTCCCAGTCGTCGTCCGACATCTTGAACAGCAGGTTGTCGCGGGTGATGCCGGCGTTGTTGACCAGGATGTGCAGACCCCCGACCTCGGAGACGACCCGGGCGACCGCCGCCTGAACCGACGCGGAGTCGCTGACGTCGCAGCTGATGCCGAGGTGCTTCTGGCCGTTGTCGCTGCCGAGGCTCGCGGCCGCCTTGGCCGCCTGGTCCTCGTCCAGGTCGAGGACAGCCACGGAGGCGCCCTCCTCGGCGAAACGGGTGGCGACGCCCAGCCCGATCCCGCGTGCGGCTCCGGTGACGACCGCGATCCGTCCGTCGAATCGGCCCATGCGTGACTCCTCGTCGTGGGTGAGCGTTGGCTGCTCGTGCTGGCGGCCGGGCGTGGCGCCTGCCACCGCACGGCCACCGGCCACTGTAGAGGCCATGTGGCAGAGCGAAGCCCGGCGGGTGCGGGCAGCACTCTCCGGACGTCGGTCTGTCGGTGGATTCAGGCGGTCGGCTGCGACACGGCGGCCTCGGCCTGGGCGCGCAGCTCGTCGATCCCGGTACCGGTGGCCAGCACCGCCTGCACGGCCGGATCCTCCGAGCGGGTCAGGGCGACGAGCAGACGGGCGCCGGTCATGCCGGGCACGCGCCGTGCCTGGTCCCGGTCCTCGACGTCGAGGCGGTCGCGCAGCACCGAACGGCGTACGTCGTGCAGCAGGGCCCGCAGGTCACGCGAGAAGTGCAGGTCCTCGCGCCGACTGCGGGGTCCGCGCCGGCCTCGGCCGTGGTGCTGGTGGTGCGAGCGGTGGC
>JAFMQY010000063.1 GCA_017354415.1 Nocardioides sp. | reverse complement strand
TGGCTCCGGAGGTGCGGGCGAGCCGGGCGACGGCGGTGAGCGCACCGGGCACCGTGGCCATCCGCTCCCCGACCAGGATCACGCTCGCGCTGTCGAGTTCGACGTCGTCGCGGTGCGCCAGGCCGGCCACGACCTCGGCCTCGGTGCCGGGCGTGGTGGCGATCAGCGTGCCGCCCATCTTGCGCAGGCCGTTGCTGGAGTACGGCGCCACCGACCAGACGCGGGTGCGGTGCTTGCGGTGCGCCTTGCGCAGGCGCAGGAAGATCGTGCCCGCCTCGTCCTCGGGCTCGAGCCCGACCAGGACCACGGAGTTGGCGGCCTCCAGGTCGGCGTACGTCGGGCCCTGGCGCAGCACGACCTCGGCGGCCAGGAAGTCAGCCTCCTCCTCGGAGAGCGGCCGCGACCGGAAGTCGATGTCGTGGGTGCCGAGTGCGACGCGGGCGAACGTGCTGTAGGCGAAGGCGTCTTCCGCGGTCAGGCGGCCGCCGGGCAGCACGCCCGTGGCCCCGGCCTGGGCGAGACCGCGCGCCGCGACCGCGAACGCCTCGACCCAGGAGGCCGGCCGCAGCTCGCCGTCCTCACGGATGCGGGGGTAGGTGATCCGGTCGTCGGTCCGCAGATAGCCGAACGCGAAGCGGTCCTTGTCGGTGATCCACTCCTCGTTGACCTCGGGGTCGTCGCCGGCGAGCCGGCGCATCACCTGGCCGCGCCGGTGGTCGACGCGGATGGCCGAGCCGCACGCGTCGTGCTCGGCGATCGAGGGCGTGGACACCAGGTCGAACGGTCGGGAGCGGAATCGGTAGTCGGCGCTGGTGAGCGCACCGACGGGACAGATCTGGATCGTGTTGCCCGAGAAGTAGGACTCGAAGGGCTCCTTCTCGTAGATGCCGACCTGTTGCAGCGCCCCGCGCTCGATCAGCTCGATGAACGGGTCACCCGCGATCTGCGCGGAGAACCGGGTGCACCGGGCGCACAGGATGCAGCGCTCGCGGTCGAGCAGCACCTGGGCGGAGATGTTGATCGGCTTCGGGAACGTGCGCTTGATGCCGCCGCCCGCCGAGAAGCGGGACTCGGCGTACCCGTTCGACATCGCCTGGTTCTGCAGAGGGCACTCGCCGCCCTTGTCGCAGACCGGACAGTCCAGCGGATGGTTGACCAGCAGGAACTCCATGATCCCGTGCTGGGCCTTGTCGGCCACCGGACTGGTCACCTGGGTGTCGACGACCATGCCCTCGGCGACCGGGATCGTGCACGAGGCCTGCGGCTTCGGCATCGGGCGTCCGTTGCCGGCGTCCGGGACCTCCACGAGGCACTGGCGGCAGGCGCCGACCGGGTCGAGCAGCGGGTGGTCGCAGAAGCGCGGGATCTGGACCCCGACCTGCTCGGCCGCCCGGATGATCAGGGTGCCGGCCGGGACGCTGACCTGCACGCCGTCGATCGTCAGCGTGACCAGGTCGGTCTTCTCGATCTCGGAGGTGCTCACTTAGAAGGCCCCCTCAGCGGTGAAGAGGGTGGAGGCGACGGGGTCGAACGGGCACCCCTGGTTGCTCAGGTGCTCGAGGTACTCGTCGCGGAAGAACTGGATCGAGCTCGTGATCGGGCTGGTCGCGCCGTCAGCGAGGGCGCAGAAGGAGCGGCCCAGGATGTTGTCGCACTGGTCGAGCAGCAGCTCGAGGTCGCTCTCGCGACCGACGCCCTTCTCCAGGTTCGTGAGGACCTGCACCAGCCACCAGGTGCCTTCACGGCACGGGGTGCACTTGCCGCAGGACTCGTGCTTGTAGAACTCGGTCCACCGCAGCACGGCGCGTACGACGCAGGTGGTGTCGTCGAAGATCTGGAGAGCGCGGGTGCCCAGCATCGAGCCGGCGGCGCCTACTGCCTCGAAGTCGAGGGGTACGTCGAGGTGCTCGTCGGTCAGGATCGGCGTCGACGAGCCTCCGGGCGTCCAGAACTTCAGCTCGTGGCCCTGCCGAATGCCGCCCGCCAGGTCGATCAGCGTGCGCAGGGTCGTCCCGAGCGGAGCTTCGTACTGACCCGGGTTCGCGATGTGACCCGACAGGCTGAAGATCCCGAAGCCCTTGGACTTCTCGGTGCCCATCGACGCGAACCAGTCGGCGCCGTTCTCGATGATGCTCGGCACGGAAGCGATCGACTCGACGTTGTTGATGACCGTCGGGCTGGCGTAGAGGCCCGCAACCGCGGGGAACGGCGGACGCAGGCGCGGCTGGCCCCGACGGCCCTCGAGACCCTCCAGCAGCGCGGTCTCCTCGCCACAGATGTAGGCGCCGGCGCCGGCGTGGACGACGACGTCGAGGTCGTACCCCGAGCCGTGGATGTTCTTGCCGAGGTGACCCGCGGCGTACGCCTCGGCGACCGCGGCCTGCACCCGACGGATCACGTGGACGACCTCGCCGCGGATGTAGATGAACGCCTTGTTCGCCCGGATCGCGAAGCTGCTGATGATCACGCCCTCCACCAGGGTGTGCGGCGTCGCCATCATCAGCGGGATGTCCTTGCAGGTGCCCGGCTCGGACTCGTCGGCGTTGACGACGAGGTACTTCGGGTTGGGGTTGTCCTGCGGGATGAATCCCCACTTCATGCCGGTCGGGAAGCCGGCGCCACCGCGCCCGCGCAGGCCGGAGTCCTTGACCGCGGTGATGATGTCGTCCGGCGCCATCGCCAGCGCCTTCCGCACGGCCCGGTAGCCGCCGTTGCGCTCGTACGTCGCGAGCTTCCAGCTCTGCTCGTCGGCCCAGTCGGCGGTGAGGACCGGGGTGAGCGTGTCAGCCATCCTGGTGGCCCTCCTCCTGCTTGGTCTCCGACTCTGCCCGGCTCGTGTCCGCGAGCTCAGCGGACTCGCCCGGCGAGTCGGTCGGGCTGCCGGTCGGCCCGGATGCCTCGCCCCCCGGTGCGGTCCATCCGCGCTCCCGGGCGATCCCGAGACCGACCAGGGACGCGGGACCTGCGGCAGGGCCTTCGTCGGCGAGGTCGTCGGGGAACCCGGCGAGGACCCGCTCGACCTCACGCCAGGTTGCGATCCTGGGACCCCGGGTCGACCGGACCTCCTTGCCCTCGCGCAGGTCGTCGACCAGGTCGGTGGCCGACTGGGGTGTCATGTTGTCCATGAACTCCCAGTTGACCATCACCACCGGCGCGTAGTCGCAGGCGGCGTTGCACTCGACATGCTCGAGGGTGATCCTTCCGTCCGTGGTGGTCTCGTCGTTGCCGACGTCGAGGTGCTCCTTGAGCCGCTCGAAGATCACGTCGCCGCCCATCACCGCGCACAGGGTGTTGGTGCAGACCCCCACGTGGTAGTCGCCGACCGGCCGCCGCTTGTACATGGTGTAGAACGTCGCGACGCCGCTCACCTCGGCGGCTGTGATGCCGAGGATGTCTGCGCAGACCTCGATGCCCTCGGACGTGACCCGACCCTGCACCGACTGGACGAGGTGGAGCATCGGCAGGAGACCCGACCGCGGCTCCGGGTAGCGCGCGGCGATCTCGCGGAGCTCTTCGAGTGTCGCGTCGTCGAGCGTCCTATCGTCGACAGGCACCTAGACCACAGCCCTTCCGTCACCATCAGAGGTGACCACGGACGGCCTCGACCAGATCATCGGTCGACTCCTCCCATCACCGGATCGATGCTGGCGATGGCGACGATCACGTCGGCGACCATGCCGCCTTCGGCCATCACGCTCGTGGCCTGCAGGTTGGTGAACGACGGGTCGCGGAAGTGGGCCCGGAACGGGCGGGTGCCGCCGTCGGAGACGACGTGGGCGCCGAGCTCACCGCGCGGCGACTCGATCGGCACGTAGACCTGACCGGGCGGGACCCGGAAGCCCTCGGTGACCAGCTTGAAGTGGTGGATCAGCGCCTCCATCGACTCCCCCATGATGTGGCGGATGTGGTCGAGGCTGTTGCCCATCCCGTCGCTGCCGATCGCGAGCTGGCTGGGCCAGGCGATCTTCTTGTCGGCGACCATCACCGGCGCGCCCTCGAGCTTGGCCAGCCGGTCGGCCGCCTGCTCGACGATGCGCAGGGACTCCCACATCTCCGCCAGCCGCACCCGGAACCGGCCGTAGGAGTCGCAGGTGTCCCAGGTCTGCACGTCGAAGTCGTAGGTCTCGTAGCCGCAGTACGGCTGGGTCTTCCGGAGGTCCCACGGGTAGCCGGTCGAGCGCAGGACGGGGCCGGTCAGGCCCAGCGCAAGACAGCCGGCCAGGTCGAGGTGTCCGACGCCCTCGAGCCGGCCCTTGAAGATCGGGTTCTGGTTGCAGAGGTCGGCGTACTCGGGGAGCCGCCTCTTCATCAGCGAGACGAAGCCGCGGATCTCGTCCAGGGCGCCGGGCGGAAGGTCCTGGGAGACGCCTCCCGGGCGGATGAACGCGTGGTTCATCCGCAGGCCGGTGATCAGCTCGAACAGGTCGAGGACCAGCTCGCGCTCGCGGAAGCCGATCGTCATCACGGTCAGCGCCCCGATCTCCATGCCGCCGGTCGCGATCGCGACCAGGTGGGAGGAGATCCGGTTCAGCTCCATGAGCAGGACCCGCATGACCTGTGCCTTCTCCGGCACGTCGTCCTCGATGCCCAGCAGCCGCTCGACCCCGAGCACGTAGGTCGCCTCGTTGAAGAACGGGGAGAGGTAGTCCATCCGGGTGCAGAAGGTGACGCCCTGCGTCCAGGAGCGGTACTCCATGTTCTTCTCGATGCCAGTGTGGAGGTAGCCGACGCCGCAGCGGGCCTCGGTCACCGTCTCGCCGTCGAGCTCGAGGATCAGCCGGAGCACCCCGTGCGTCGACGGGTGCTGCGGACCCATGTTGACGACGATGCGCTCGTCGGCCTCCTCGTCGAGGCCCTGGGTGATCGAGTCCCAGTCCTGGCCGGTGACCGTGAAGACCCTGCCCTCGGCGGTGTCGGCGGAACCCGCGTAGACGTCGCTCGTCATGAGTAGCTCCTTCGCTGGTCCGGAGGCGGGATCGTGGCGCCCTTGTACTCGACCGGGATGCCACCGAGCGGGTAGTCCTTGCGCTGCGGGTGACCCGGCCAGTCGTCCGGCATCAGGATGCGGGTCAGCGACGGGTGGCCGTCGAAGACGATCCCGAACATGTCGTAGGTCTCGCGCTCGTGCCAGTCGTTGGTGGGATAGATCGAGATGATGCTGGGCACGTGCGGGTCGGCGTCAGGCACGCTGACCTCGAGCCGTACCCGGCGGTTGTAGGTCATCGACAGCAGGTGGTAGACGGCGTGCATCTCACGACCGGTGTCACCGGGGTAGTGCACGCCGCTGACGCCCGAGCAGTGCTCGAAGCGCAGACCCTCGTCGTCGCGGAACATCTGCGCGACGAACGGAAGGTCCTGGGCGCGCACGTGGAACGTGAGCTCTCCACGGTCGACCACGACCTTCTCGATGGCACTCATCAGGCCGGTCGACTTCAGCCGGGCCTCGAGGGCGTCGGCGACGTCGTCGTACCAGCCGCCGTAGGGGCGCTGGCTCGCGCTCGGGAACACGGTCTGCTTGACCAGCCCGCCGTACCCGCTGGTGTCGCCGGTGCCCGAGACGCCGAACATGCCGTGACGGGTGCCCATGCTCTCGACAGAGCCGGGCTGGGCGGGAACGTTGCTGTTCTCCTCGGTCATGCGTGGTCCCCGTTCGATGCTTCCGCGGGTGCCGGGCAATCGAATGGGGTGCTCATCGCATGAGCCCCTTCATCTGGGAGGTGGGGGCTGCGGCCAGGGCCGCGGTCTCGCGCTCCTCGACCGCCTTGCGGGCGTTGGGGCCGAGCGGCTTGTGCTGGACCCGGTCGTGGAGCTTGAGGATCGCGTCGATCAGCATCTCCGGACGCGGCGGGCATCCGGGAAGGTACATGTCGACGGGGACGACGTGGTCGACGCCCTGGACGACGGCGTAGTTGTTGAACATGCCGCCGCTGCTGGCGCAGACGCCCATGGCGAGCACCCACTTGGGGTCGGGCATCTGGTCGTAGATCTGGCGGAGGACGGGCGCCATCTTCTGGCTGACCCGGCCGGCCACGATCATCAGGTCGGCCTGTCGCGGGCTGGCGCGGAAGACCTCCATCCCGAAACGCGCGAGGTCGTACTTGGGGCCGCCGGTTGTCATCATCTCGATCGCGCAGCAGGCGAGCCCGAAGGTCGCCGGCCAGAAACTGGCTTTGCGCATGTATCCCGCGACGCCCTCGACCGTGGTCAGCAGGACGCCGCTCGGCAGCTTCTCTTCGAGACCCACGTGTCTCCCTCAGTCCCAGTCCAGTCCGCCGCGGCGCCACACGTAGACGTACGCGATGAACACGGTGGCGATGAACAGCACCATCTCGATCAGGCCGTAGACCCTCAGCTCGTCGAAGTGAACGGCCCAGGGGTACAGGAAGACGATCTCGATGTCGAAGATGATGAAGAGCATCGCGGTGATGAAGTACTTCACGGGGAACCGACCGCCGCCCATCGGCTGCGGCGTGGGCTCGATGCCGCACTCGTAGGAGTCGAGCTTCGCGCGGTTGTAGCGCCGGGGGCCGACCCCCGCGGACATCACGAGCGAGAAAAGCGCGAAGGCCGCGGCTATGAGTGCCAACACCAGGACGGGCGTGTAGAGCTCCATCCAGCCTTTCCTTCCCCTGTTATGTCGTCCGCCCGTGACGCGCATCACGAGATTGTGTCTTTGTGAACGCCTTCACGAACCGGCCGTCGCCAGTCTAGGACGCTGGGTGGGGTCCTGCATCCTCGGGTCCGGCGCCCGCCGAACGGCCTGTCACCTGCGTATTTAACTCACGCAAACGTGCGCTAAATGGCGGTCGCCCGGTGCAGTGCGACGATCCCGCCGGACAGGTTGCGCCACTCGGGTCGCTGCCATCCGGCCCCGGCGATCAGGTCCGCCAACGCCTCCTGGGCGGGCCAGGCACGGATCGACTCGGCGAGGTAGACGTAGGCGTCCGGGCTGGACGACACGGCCCGCGCGATCGGCGGCAGGGCCCGCATCAGGTACTCGACGTACGCCGTGCGGAACGGCGCCCACGTGGGATGGCTGAACTCGCAGACGACGAGCCGGCCCCCGGGCCGGGTGACCCGGCGCATCTCACGCAGGCCGGCGACGGGGTCGACGATGTTGCGGAGCCCGAACGAGATGGTGACCGCGTCGAAGACGTGGTCGCCGAACGGCAGGCGGGTGCCGTCGCCGGCGGTGAACGGCAGGTGGGGCTTGAGCCGCTTGCCGACCTGGAGCATGCCCAGCGAGAAGTCGCAGGGGACGACGGTCGCCCCCGCCTCGGCGAGCGGCTGGCTGGAGGTGCCGGTGCCCGCCGCGAGATCCAGGACCCGCTCGCCCGGTGACGGCGCGACTGCGGCGAAGACCTCCTTGCGCCAGCGCCGGTCCTGGCCCAGCGAGAGGACGTCGTTGGTGACGTCGTAGCGCCTCGCGACGGCGTCGAACATCCGTCGTACGTCGGTCGGCTGCTTGTCGAGTTCTGCGCGAGCCACGCCCAGAGCGTAGGGCGCGGGTCGTGCGCGCGGCGTTTCAGCAACCAAATCCGGGGATTCAGCGTCTTCAGGAACGAGACTGGGGCGTCCTCACCGCGCTTCGTCGACGCGGACTTCCCTGGAGGAGAGATGAAGGTCTTCAAGACCCTGCTGACGACCCTGCTGGTCGTCGGCGTGCTGGGCGCGACGGCGTACGGCGGCCTGTACCTGGTGCGTCATCACGACGTGCACCAGGGCGCGTCGGCCACGGTGGCGCCCAGAGGGCCGGCCGCCCCCGAGCCCACGTCGGCGCCCACCGCGAGCCCGACCCCGAGCCCGTCGGCCGACCCGACGTCGAGCCCGACGACCGATCCCTCGACGCCCGCCTCCTCCCGGTCGACCGACCCCTCGCCGAAGGTCACGCATCACCCGCCCCGACCTCCGCAGGACGTGCTCGAACCGGGCGCGACGGGCACCCAGGTGCGCGAGCTCCAGCAGCGGCTCTTCCAGCTGGCATGGCTGCCCGAGACCACCACCGGGGTGTACGACGGCGCGACCGTGGCCGCGGTCAAGGGCTTCCAGGGCAAGCGCGGGCTCCCGACGACCGGAGTGCTCGACCGGCGTACCTGGGACCGACTCGTGGGGATGACGACCACGCCGTCCCACGACGCGATGTTCAACGTCCTCCATCCCGGCCGGACGCTCATCGGCCCGGGTGACCAGGGCACCGACGTACGCGCCCTGCAGGCACGGCTGAAGCAGATCGACTGGTACTTCGGCGACGTCACCGGCAGCTATGACAGCCGGACCGCCACCGCCGTGAAGGGCTTCCAGGCCAAGCGCGTGATCCCGGTGACCGGCGAGGTCGACCAGCGGACGCTGGACCGCCTCGACGCGATGACGACGACGCCGACCCACGCAGAGCTGTACAACATCCAGCCCTCGCCCGGCGCGCTCGACGCGCGCTGCCTGACCGGTCGGGCGATCTGCATCGACAAGACGAGCCGCACCCTCCGCTGGGTCGTCGACGGCCACGTGCTGCAGACGATGGACGCGCGCTTCGGCTCGACGGTCAACGACACCCCGACCCGCGACGGTCTGTTCCACGTCTACTGGAAGGACGCCGACCACGTCTCGACCGAGTACGGGTCGGCGATGCCGTTCTCGATGTTCTTCTCCGGCGGCCAGGCGGTGCACTACTCCTCGGACTTCGAGGCCGTCGGCTACAACGGCGCCTCCCACGGCTGCGTCAACATCCGCGACTACGACGGCGTCAAGTGGCTCTTCTCGCAGGTGCGGGTCGGCGACAAGGTGGTCGTGTACTGGTCGTGAGCGGTCCGGACCGCACCGTGACCTCGGCGACAGTTGGCGCCGGTCGAAGCAGGGGCGCACCGTCCGTCCAGGTACGCTCCCGACTGTGACGAGCCCCGCGGCCACCCCCGCGTCACCCCGGCTGTCGGTCCTGACAACGGAGATCGACGACGCCGACCCCCTCCTTCGCCTGGTACCGGCTGACGGTGCCGTGACCTGGCTGCGCCGTGACGAGGGCCTGGTGGGCTGGGGAGTCGCCGCCGAGATCCGCACCCGCGGGCTGACTCGGTTCACCGATGCCGACAAGTGGTGGACCGAGACCGTCGCACGGGCCGACATCCGCAACGAGGTCAACGAGCCCGGCAGCGGGCTGGTGTGCTTCGGCTCCTTCGCGTTCGCGGACGAGCCCGGTGACTCGGTGCTCACCGTGCCGCGGGTCGTCGTCGGCCGTCGGGCGGGCCGTACCTGGCTCACCCTCGTCGACGACGCGACGTACACCCGCCCGGAGCAGGAGGCCGAGGCCCCCGAGGACGTCGTGTTCAGCGACGGTGCGATGGACGGCGAGCACTGGATGGCCGTGGTCGCAGAGGCGGTACGACGCATCACCGCGGGCGCACTCGGCAAGGTCGTCCTCGCCCGTGACCTGGTCGCGACGGCCGCCGGCGAGATCGACGTGCGCTGGCCGCTGGGGCGGCTGGCTGCGAGCTACCCGATGTGCTGGACCTTCCACGTCGACGGGCTGTTCGGTGCGACGCCCGAGATGCTGGTCCGCCGCGAGCGCGGCCTGGTCACCTCGCGGGTGCTGGCCGGCACCATCCGGCGTACCGGTGACGACGAGCGCGACCTGGCCCTCGCCGCCACCCTCGCCCGGTCGAGCAAGGACCACGAGGAGCACGAGTACGCCGTACGGTCGGTCGCCGACGCGCTCGAGCCGCACTGCTCGTCGATGATCGTCCCCGAGACGCCCTTCGTGCTGCACCTGCCCAACGTCATGCACCTCGCCTCCGACGTGGCGGGTGTCGTGCACGACGCGAGCACCGTCTCGTCGTTGCAGCTCGCGGCGTCCCTGCATCCCTCGGCGGCTGTCGGCGGCACGCCGACGCCGGAGGCGGTCGCGCTGATCGCCGAGATCGAGGGCATGGGCCGCGGCCGCTACGCCGGTCCCGTCGGCTGGATGGACACCACCGGCGACGGCGAGTGGGGCATCGCCCTGCGGTCGGCCGAGATCTCCGGCAACACCGTCCGGCTCTTCGCCGGCTGCGGCATCGTCGCGGACTCCGACCCCGAGGCCGAGCTCGCGGAGTCGCAGGCCAAGCTGGTCCCGGTGCGCGACTCGCTCGCCGCGGACTGAGGCTCGTTCGGTCTGGCCCTCAGTCGAGGTCGGAGCCGTCGGCGAGGCGGACGTAGGACGACGTCTCGGGCAGCAGCAGGCCGTAGTGGCCGTCCACGATCCGCAGCCCTGCCTCGGAGTAGATGCGGTCGTGGATCGCGAGGTTGCGCGGGGCACCGACGGCCCGGGCGAAGTCGATCCCGTCGGCCGCCTTCATCCAGGGCGCGCAGACCGGCACGCAGAGGACGTCGACCCGCTGCTCGGGGACCGTGAGGGCGTCGCCGGGGTGGAGGACCGTCGTACCTCCGAGGTCGAAGAGGTAGCCGGAGTTGTAGAACCGCGGGAGGTCGGGGTGGATCACGGCGTGCAGCTCACCGACGGACTCGACCGGGATGCCGGGGTCGAAGGACTCACCCGGGGACACGATCGTGACACGTTCCGTCACTCCGGGAGCGTCCTCGCGGATCTTCGCCGCCACGGCCGCGATCGTGTACACGGGAGCGTCGGTGCGCTCGAGGTGGTCGGGCAGGTAGTGGTCGGGGTGCTCGTGGGTGATCAGGACCGCGTCCACCCCGTCGAGCACCTCCGCGTCGGCGAACATCCCCGGATCGATCACCACCGCCTTGCCGTCGTGCTCGAGCCGGACGCAAGAGTGACCGAACTTGGTGATCCGCACCCCGCCACCCTAGTCATGTCGAGCCGGACCCGGAGGGCCAACTCAATGCACCGCGAGGGCCAACTCAACGCGCCCGGAGGGCCAACTCAACGCTCAGGCGGTGGCGTGGTGGATGTAGCACCAGCGCCAGTCCTCGCCGGGTTCGGCGGACTCCATCACGGGGTGCTGGGTGTCGTGGAAGTGCCGGGTCGCATGGCGGCGCGGCGAGGAGTCGCAGCACCCGACGTTGCCGCACACCAGGCACTGCCGTAGCGCGACCCACCGGGTGCCCTCGCGCAGGCAGTCGACGCACTGCGGGTCCTCGACGGTCTCGATCGCCGGGGTCGTGTCCAGGTCCTCGCAGGACTGGCCGGTACGGCGTACCGAAGTCGTGCGGATCTCATGCCGCTCCTGTTGGCTGATGTCGAGCATCGACTCCTCGACGTCGAGCATGGTGAGCACGTCCGCGATCACCTCGCTGGCGACCTGACCCGAGCTCCGGATCTCCAGCACCCGCGCCCGCTCGGCGTTGATCATCGCCAGCCGCACCCGCGCGTACAGCTCGCTGGGCGCCTCCTCGTCCGCCGTCGTCCCGAGCCGCTCCCACGCCGCGAAGTTCCGCTGCTCGATGCGCTGCTTGAGCAGGTCGAACACGTCGTGCGGGTCGTCGTACTCGAGCTCGCGGAGCTTCCTGAAGCCGGCCTTGGACGCCTGCTGGAGCACCGTGGCCCGGGCAAGTGCGTCCTCGAGCGGGTCAGGCCCCGACACCCCGAGGCGACGGGCCACCCACGGCAGGGACAAGCCCTGCACGAAGAGCGTGCCGGCCACGACCGTGAACGCGATCAGCAGCAGCACCTCGCGGTACTGGGTGTCCGCCGGGATCACGAAGGCCGCCGCCAGGGTCACCACGCCGCGCATCCCGGCCCACCCGAGCAGGAAGGTGTACGACGCCGGCGGCACCACCCCGCTGTCCGGATCCTTCCCCGGACGCACCAGCGCATAGCGGGCCGCGAAGACCCACACGAGCCGGAGCACCACACAGGCGACAAAGGTGAGACCGCAGACCGCGACCACACGTCCCGCCGAGAGTCCGCTGTTGCTGACGTCGCCGACGATCCACCTCGCCTGGAGGCCGATCAGCATGAACACGGTGTTCTCGAGGAAGTACGCGATGGTGCGCCAGTTCATCCGCTCGGAGATGCGCGACTGGGCTGTCTGGACGGTCGGCGCCTTGTGGCCGAGCAGCAGACCGACCACGACGACGCTGATGATGCCGGAGGAGTGCAGCTCCTCGGACACGATGTAGGTGGCGAAGGGCACCACGAAGGAGATCGCGGTGTCGAGGATCGGGTCGGTGATGTGCCGGCGCAGGCGGGCCACCACGAGGAAGAACAGGAAGCCGATCGCCGCGCCGCCGACGGAGGCGATCACGAAGTCACCGGCGACCCCCCACAGCGTGACCGCCCCTGCGCCCGCAGCAATGGCGGTACGCAGGGACACCAGCGCCGTCGCGTCGTTGAAGAGGGACTCCCCCTCGAGGATCGTCACGATCCGTCGCGGGAGACCGATCCGGCGTCCGATCGACGTGGCGGCTACCGCGTCAGGCGGCGCGACGACGGCACCGATCGCGAACGCCGCCCACCACTCGAGGCCGGGCAGCATCGCGTGCACGAGCACGGCCACACCGACGGTCGTGAAGGCCACCAGGCCGACGCTCAGCAGCAGGATGGAGCGGCGGTTGGCGTTGAAGTCGACCAGTGAGGTCTGGATCGCTGCTGCATAGAGCAGAGGCGGCAGCAGCCCGAGCAGGACGACGTCCGCGGAGAGGTGGACGCCTGGCACGCCCGGGACGTACGACCCGGCGACCCCCACGACGACCAGGCCGAGCGGTGCGGGGAAGCCCACGCGTTCCGCGATCGCCGCGCCCGCGAGCACCGTGACCGCCAGGGCGACCAGGTAGAAGGCGATCTCCACGCGGTTATCTCACCACGCAGCGTGGAGCCGGCGGAGTCACGCCCGATCCGCGACCCTCCTCATCGGATCACCCCAGCCCAGCTCGTCGTGCCCGAGCCGGGCGAGAGCCAGGACCACGACCGTCCGTCGGTACGCCGCGAACGTCACCACGTGGGCGATCATCCCGCTGTAGGTGAACACCGCGGCCTCGTCGCACAGGGCATCCACGAACGTGTCGTCGAGCCGACCCTGGGTGCAGACTTCGCGGACGTGGGCGAGGTAGCGGGGTCCCTCGATCCCGAGCCGTCGGCGCATCGAGGTCAGCGACTCGTGGTCCTCGACGCTCCAGTCGTACTCGCGCGTCGCCATCGCGGCGTTCCACATCCCCATCTGCCCGACCAGCCGGCTGAGGATCGAGCGGATCGTCTGGAACTCGTCCGGCTCGTCCTCGACCGCGACCGGGGCATCGAGCTCGGCGTCGGTGAGGTTGCCGGAGACGCGGATGAGCTCACCGGTCAGCCAGATGTGGTGCTCGATCATCTTCTCGAGCAGGTCGGGGCCGCGAGTCACGTCGCGCGAGGGCAGCCGGATGCTCGCGGGTGGCACGAAGTGCACGGCGTTCGCCTCGCCGATCTGGATGTGGCCCGGCCTCTTCCGCCACTCGCGCGGAGCCACGTCGTAAGCCTTGGTGAAGGCGCGGGTGAACGCCTCGTGCGAGGAGTAGCCGGCCTCGATCGCGATGTCGAGGAGCGGGACCTTCGTCGTGATCATCCGGTACGCCGCGCGCTCGAGCAGGATGCGCCGGCGCAGCGCCTGGGGCGGCTCGCCGCCGACGGACTTGATCATCCGGTCGAAGTGGAACCGGGAGAAGTGGTGGCGGGCCGCCCAGTCCTCACCGGTCGCCTGGTGGTCGTCGAGGGCCTCGGCGAGCCCGTCGACGAAGTCGGCGAACGTGTCGGCGGCGACGGTCATGTCCTCATGGTGCCCCTGAGGCCCGTCCGCCGTCTTGATCCGCCTTGCGCACGGGGTGCTCAGACCCGGTGCGCCAGCGCTCGGATCCGGGCGTCGAGCGCTCGGCGGTCGTCACGTCGTACGACGGCCTCGACGACCTCGACGCCACCGTTGGGGGTCGCGAGTGCCTGCTCGAGCTCTGGGCGGCTGGTCACGCGCAGGTGGGGGGTGCTGGTGGCGGCGCACAGCTCGCCGAGGTCGACGCCGTGCGGGGTGCCGAAGAGCCGGTCGTACCGGTCGGCGTACTGCTGCGCACCCTGCTCCAGGGTGGCGAAGATCGAGCCACCGTCGTCGTTGACGACCACGATCGTCAGGTCGGGCCGGGACTCCTCGGGCCCGAGGACCAGTCCGTTGCTGTCGTGCAGGAACGTCACGTCACCGACGAGGGCGAGGCTCCGGCTCGACGGGCGGCCGAGGGCGGCCCCGACCGCGGTCGAGACGACGCCGTCGATGCCGGACAGGCCGCGGTTGGAGATCACCTTCCGGCGGCCGCCGACCTCGTAGCGCGGCACCATCAGGTCGAGGTCCCGGATCGGGTTGGACGCGCCGACGACGAGCAGCCCCTCAGGCGGGAGCGCACGGGCGACGGCGCCTGCCACGTCGTACGCCGTGAGGCCGGGCTCGGCCATGAGCAGCGCGTCGAGGGCGTGGCCGACCTCGGCGTCCGCCTCACGCCAGCGGTCGAGCCACGTGGTGTCCTCACACTCGTCGACGGTGGCCCGGTCGAAGGTGTGGGCGACGTCGAACGGCCGCGCGGCCCAGACACCTGGGACCGGGCCGCTCCACACCTCGACGTCGGCGCGGGCGAGCAGCCGGGACACGGGGCGGGAGAGCGTGGGGTGGCCGAACAAGACCACGCGCTCGATGTCGCGCCCGAGGTCGGTGTCGAGAAGCAGGCGGTACGAGCGGAGGGCGTGCGTCCCGGTGCGGGCTCCGCTCGACGGCTCGGCCAGCAGCGGCCACTGCGCGCGTTCGGCGAGAACCCGCGCCGGCGGGCCCGAATCGTCCCCGGCCACCACGACGGTCCGTGGGCCCAGTGGGATCTCGGTGACCGGCCCGTCCCCCATGAACGGTCCCCTGGCCCTCTCCCCCACCCCCGCCGGCGGGTCGGCCCACCGGTCCTCCGGCACCAACGGCTCGTCGAGCTGGAGGTTGAGGTGGCGGGGTAGTCCCTGACGAAACTGTCGAGAAAGGGGCTCGGACGCGACAGTTTCGTCAGGGACTATCCCGGAAAGGTCGGAGATATCCACCGCGGGGACGAGGGGGCCGAAGACGCCGACCTGGTGGGTGGTCTGGTTGGAGCCGGTGCCGCGGAGGCGGGCGGGGCGGTCGGCGGTGATCGCGACGAGGGGGACCCCGGCGTGGGCGGCCTCGAGCATCGCCGGGTGGAGGTTGGCGACGGCGGTGCCGGAGGTACAGATCACGGCCGCCGGCGAGCCGACCTTGGTCAGTCCCAGCGCCAGGAACCCGGCCGAGCGCTCGTCGATCCTCGTATGGAGCCGGACCGCCCCGGCGGCCACGGCGTCGTACGCCGCGAAGGCCAGCGGGGCGTTCCGCGAGCCGGGAGCGAGCACGATCTCCCGCAGACCGCGCTCCAGCAGCCGGCCGAGGACAGCGCGAGCCAGTGCCGTGGAGTCGTTCACGACCGCCCAGCCTCGCGCAGGGCGCGCACCGCCGCCAGCCGTTCCTCCCACCACGCCATCCGGTCCGGGGGCGCGGCGACCGCGTCGACCAGTGCGGGTACGACGGTCGATGCGCCGACCGGCAGCGCACCGCCCACGGGCACGAGTGCCGGGTCGGCGACATCAGCGGTGAGCAGAGCAAGGGTGCCGAGCCCGCACGCGTGCTCGAGCGAGGGCAACGCTGCCGCCAGCGCGACGCCGGCGGCGAGTCCGAGCGAGGTCTCCAATGCCGATGAGACGACGACCGGCATCCCGACGTCCTCGGCGATCCGCAGGCACGCCTGCACCCCACCGAGCGGCTGCACCTTGAGCACGGCGACGTCGGCCGCCTCGAGGTCGCGGACCCGGTAGGGGTCGGACGCCCGGCGGATCGACTCGTCGGCCGCGATCGGGACGTCGACCCGACGGCGTACGACGGCCAGGTCCTCCACGGCGGCGCAGGGTTGCTCGACGTACTCCAGCCCGCCCGCGGCCCGGTCCAGCGCCGCGATCGCGGCGACCGCGGTGTCGACGTCCCAGGCCCCGTTGGCGTCGACGCGCACGTGACCGGACGGACCCAGCGCGTCGCGCACGGCCTCGACCCGGGCGAGGTCGTCCCCCAGCGACGTCCCGGGATCGGCCACCTTGACCTTCGCCGTGGCGCACCCGGACGCAGCCACCAGCGCTCGCGCATCCTCGGGCGGTACGACGGGCACGGTCGCGTTGACCGGGACCGAGTCACGCACCGCCGCCGGCCAGTCGCCGGCCGCAGCCTCCTCCGCGCACCGCAGCCACGGCTCGGCGACAGCGGGCGGGTACTCCGTGAACGGGCTCCATTCCCCCCACCCGGCGTCGCCCGGGACCAGCGCGCCCTCGCGGACCGTGATGCCCCGGAACCGCATCGTCATCGGGATCGAGAAGACCCTCATCGGTCCCCCGCGAGCTGACGGACGGCGAGGCGGTCGACCTTGCCGTTGCCGAGCATCGGCAGCGCCGGTACGACGACCAGGTTGCGCGGCGCCCACGCACGGGGATGCCGTTCGGCCACCCAGTCGCGGGCCTCGTCGAGGCTCAGCGTCTCGGTGGGCTCGGTCAGTGACAGGACCGCGCCCACGCGGGTGCCCCACTCCGCGTCCGGGAGCCCCACCACCTCGGCGGCATGCACGCGCGGGTGCTCGCGGAGGCGGGCGGCGACGGCACCGCCCGGCACGTTCACCCCACCGCTGACGACCATGTCGTCGACGCGACCGAGCACGTGAAGCCGGCCGTCCTCATCAATGCGCCCGGCGTCGGAGGTGAGGAACCAGCCGTCGATCAGGGCCGCCGCCGTCGCGTCCGGGTCGCCGAGGTAGCGCTCGAACAGCACGGGCCCGGCGAGCCGGACCCGCCCGTCCGCCGCCAGGGCGAGCCGGACGCCGTCCAGCGGCAGCCCGTCGTACACGCAGCCGCCGCAGGTCTCCGCCATCCCGTACGTCGCCACCAGCCGCACTCCGGCTTCGGCCGCCCGCGCTCGCAGGGATGGGTCGACCGGTCCACCCCCGACCAGCACGGTGTCCAGCTCGGCGAGCATCGCGCTGTCGGCTGCCGAGCCGAGCCACCGGTGCAGCTGCGTCGGCACCACCGAGAGGAAGCCACCGGGCACCGGCGCCGCCGACGGGGACCGCTCCCCGAGCACCACCGGCCGGTGTCCGGCGACCAGCGACCGGACGATGACGTTCAGGCCGGCGACGTACGACGACGGGAGCGCGAGCAGCCACGGCCCGGAACCGCCGAGCCGAGCAGAGGACGCTGTCGCCGAGGACAGGACGGCGTCTCGGGACAGCACGATCTGTTTCGGGACGCCTGACGAGCCCGACGTCCGGAGCACCAGAGGCCCGGGATCGTCGGCGCCCAGCCATGCGGCGACCGCGTCGATGTCGCGCTGGGCGTCACCGGTCGGGCGCAGGAAGCTCACGCGAGGAACGCTACTGGCGGCCCACCCGGGCCGAGCGGGTGGCCGAGCGGCTGCTTGAATCCGCCCATGGCAACCGCCGCTCACTGGGTCGCCGGCGCCCGCCCCCGCACTCTGCCCGCCGCCGTCTCGCCGGTGCTCGCGGGCACCGGGGTCGCGGTGTACGACGACGCAGCCGTGTGGTGGAAGGCCCTGCTCGCGCTGGCGGTCGCCCTGGCCCTGCAGGTCGGCGTCAACTACGCCAACGACTACTCCGACGGCATCCGCGGCACCGACGCCCAGCGTGTCGGCCCCTTGCGCCTCGTCGGCTCCGGCACGGCTTCCCCGGGCGCGGTGAAGCGCGCGGCATTCCTGGCGTTCGGCGTGGCCGCGGCCGCCGGGCTCGTGCTGGCCGCCACCACCGCGTGGTGGCTGGTGCTGGTCGGCCTGCTCTGTGTGGTGGCCGCCTGGTTCTACACCGGGGGCACCAGGCCGTACGGCTACCTCGGCCTGGGTGAGGTCATGGTGTTCGTGTTCTTCGGTCTGGTCGCGGTCATCGGCACGACGTACGTGCAGACCGAGACCTGGCGCCTCCCCGCCTTCTACGCCGCCGTCGGCATCGGCGCGATCGCCTGCGCACTCCTGGTCGCGAACAACCTGCGCGATGTGCCGACGGACCGCGCTGCCGGCAAGATCACGCTCGCGGTCCGGCTCGGCGACGAGCGCACCCGGATCGCCTACGTGCTGCTGATGCTGCTGGCCCTGGTCGCGCTGGCGGGCGTCGCCCTGACCACCAGCTGGTGGGCCCTGCTCGCCCTGGTCTACGCCGTGCCGGGCGCGCGGGCTGCCCGGGTGGTCCGCTCCCGGGTCACCGGCCCGGGGCTCATCCCGGTGCTGCAGGGGACCGGCGTCGCCGAGCTGCTGTACGGGCTCGGTCTGCTCGTGGGACTGGCGATCGGCTCCTGATCACCCACCCGCCGTCTAGGCTGGGCACATGTTCTGGATCATCGTGCTGGCGATCGTCGTGGTCGGCTTCGTCGCGTGGAAGATGCGGGTGCCGATCCTGGCCAAGATCCTCGGCCAGGACGAGTCGCGCATCAACCGTCAGCTCAACCGGCGTAAGTAACGACGGGGCGTTCGGGTCAGTCGACGTCTTCCTTCGCCTTCATCTCGTCGAACTTGGCCGAGGCACGCTTGGCGCGCTCGTCGACCTGGGCGGCCAGGGCCGAGCGCTGCCGGCCGAGCAGGGTGTACGACGCGAGCCCGCTGACGATGAGGGCGATGATCAGGACCCACATCGGGTTGGCCGAGCCCGCGACCGCGAGCCAGATCCCGAACACGATCGCGGCCGTGGCGGCGAACAGCCCGAGCCGCAGCCCGGTGTAGACCCAGAACGCCTTCACCGCTCCAGGGTAGACACGACCACCCCGGCGACCCGAATCCAGGGGTCCTTGGCCGCAACCGACCAACCGCGACC
>JAFMQY010000062.1 GCA_017354415.1 Nocardioides sp. | reverse complement strand
GTCACGGTGGCGCGTCACCGCCTGGGCGAGACCCGCGGCGCCGGGGAGTCGGCGTACGCCGACCGCGTCGTGATGCCGATGGGGGAGACCGTCACCCGCTACCACATCGCGGTCGACGTGGACGACCGCGCCGGCGTCCTGGCCGAGATCGCGACCGCGTTCGCGGAGGAGAACGTCTCGATCCAGACGCTGCGGCAGGAGGGACGCGGTGAGGACGCCCAGCTGGTCGTCGTCACCCACGAGGCCACCGACGCGCAGCTGAGCCGGACCGTCGAGCGACTGGGCGGGCGGCCCTGCGTGCGCGAGGTGAGCTCGGTGATGCGCGTCGAGGGGATGGCCGAATGAGCTCGGACGAGAGCGGCCCGCGCAGGCAGTGGCGTGGCGTCATCGAGGAGTACCGCCCCTACCTCGACCTGATCCCCGAGGACCTCGAGCCGGTCACCCTGGGCGAGGGCGGTACCCCGCTGGTCCATTCCGGCTGGCTGTCCGAGCGGGCTGAGGGCGACGTGTGGCTCAAGGTCGAGGGCGACAACCCGACTGGGTCGTTCAAGGACCGCGGCATGACCGCCGCCATCTCGGTGGCTCGACACGACGGCGCCCACGCGGTGGTCTGCGCGTCGACCGGCAACACGTCGGCCTCGATGGCCGCCTATGCCGCGCGAGCCGGGCTGACCCCGATCGTGCTGATGCCGGAGGGCAAGATCGCGGCCGGGAAGATGGCGCAGGCGATCGTGCACGGCGCGCTGATCGTGATGGTTCGCGGCAACTTCGACCACTGCCTCGACCTGGCCCGAACGCTGTCGTGGAGCTACCCGGTGTCGCTGGTCAACTCCGTCAACCCGGTGCGGCTGCAGGGCCAGAAGACGGCGGCCTTCGAGATCGTCGACTTCCTCGGCGACGCACCCGACGTGCACCTGCTGCCGGTCGGCAACGCCGGCAACATCACGGCGTACTGGATGGGCTACGAGCAGTACGCCGCGCTCGGCCGCACCACCCGCAAGCCGCGGATGCGTGGCTTCCAGGCCGAGGGGGCGGCGCCGCTGGTGACCGGCGAGCCGTTCCCGGACCCCGAGACCAAGGCCACCGCGATCCGGGTCGGCAACCCCGCGTCGTGGAAGCAGGCCGAGGCCGCGGCGTTCGAGTCGGGAGGCCGGTTCCGCGCCGTCAGCGACGCCCGGATCCTGGCCGCCCAGGCCGAGCTCGCGAAGCGCGAGGGTGTGTTCGTCGAGCCCGGGTCCGCCGCGGGCGTCGCCGGGCTGCTCGCCGACCTGGAGCAGGGCGAGTCGTACGCCGGCCTCACTGTCGTCATCACGGTGACCGGTCACGGGCTCAAGGACACCGCCACTGCGCTCGAGTCGGTGGGGGAGATGATCGACGCGGTGATCGACCCGGACGTCGACCAGGCGGCCGCGGCAGCGGGTCTGCGGTGACGTTCGTCCCCGGGCCGGTCACGATCACCGTGCCGGCGACCAGCGCGAACCTCGGCCCTGGCTTCGACTGCCTCGGGCTGGCCCTCGAGCTGCGCGACGAGCTCACCGCCGAGGTGGGCGGCACCGGCCTGGCGATCGAGGTGACGGGTGAGGGAGCAGACACCGTGCCCCGTGACCCCACCCACCTGGTCGCGCGGGCGATGGATGCGGCGTTCGGCCAGATGGGTGTCAGGACTCCGTCGCTCCGGCTCAGCTGCACGAACCGGATCCCGCACGCCCGCGGGTTGGGGTCGTCCTCCGCCGCGATCGTGGGCGGCATCGCCCTCGCCCGCGCGTTGGTCGAGGACGGCCCGGCCCGCCTCGACGTCGGCGCGACGATTGCCCTCGCGACCGCGATCGAGGGGCACCCGGACAACGTCGCGCCCGCGCTCCTCGGCGGACTCGTCGTCTGCGGCCAGACCGAGGACGACGTGTGGGCCGACCAGGCCCTGATCGACCCCTGTGTCCGCGCCGTGGCGTTCCTGCCGCCGTCGGGGCTGTCGACGGAAGTCGCCCGCGGGCTGCTCCCCGACACCGTGCCCTATCGCGACGCCGCGGCCAACACCGGCCGTGCGGCCCTTCTCGTCGCCGCGCTCGCCACCGCACCGGAACGCCTGCTCCGGGCGACCGAGGACTTCCTGCACCAGGAGTACCGGCGAGCGGCCATGCCGGACTCGCTTGACCTCGTCGACCGGCTGCGCGCGGACGGACACGCGGCCGTCGTCTCCGGCGCCGGACCGACGGTGCTCGTGCTCCTCGCCGACGACGCCGACCTCACGTCGTACACGCCGGAGGGGTGGGAGCACCGCGCCCTGCCGGTGGCCCCGGCGGGCGTGCGGGTCGGCTGACACCGCCTCGTCCCCGCGTGCTCCCCGCCCGGTCGTCGGCCCGGCGACGGCACTTCTGGGCTGGGAACATCGCTCGGTGGCGGGGCGTTACACACGCGTTCCCGCCAGGTCAGCAGTGATGACACGGGCTCGGAAGGCGGGTGCTATCGTGGCGATGCGTCGTGGATCGCGACGCAGTTCCTGTCCAGAACTGCCCCACACCCGACGCGCCCCTTCCTCTCCGGCGTGGTGCCCGTGCGTACGCCAGCGCAGACCCGGTCGAGGGAGCAGGAAACCTTGTGGCCGCCGGCAGTCCGCCGGGCGGCACTGATACGTGGGAAGGACCTCACGTGACGGAAACCATCGAATCCACCCCGGATCAGACCCGGACCGACGCTGCCAACGGCGCGTCGGAGACCCCCAAGAAGCGGTCGGGTGGACTCAACACCATGCTGCTGGCCGATCTGAAGAAGATGGCCGGCGGGCTCGGGATCCGCGGAGCCAGCTCGATGAAGAAGGCCCAGCTGGTCGAGGCGATCAAGGCCGCCCAATCCGGCGCCCAGTCGGGTGGTTCGTCCGCTGACCGCTCCACCAGCAACTCCGGTGACGCCTCTGCGGCCCGCTCCGACGACCGCGCGAACGGCGCGGGCGAGACCCGCACGGCGCAACGCGAGCGCTCCAAGGAGCAGGACCGCCCGGACGGCGACCAGAAGCGCGAGAAGCGCGATGACAGCGACCAGAGGCGCGAGAAGCGCGACGACAGCGACCAGGGGCGCGAGAAGCGCGACGACAGCGGCCAGCAGACTCAGAACCGCCAGCAGCACCAGAGCGGCACCCAGAACCGCCAGCAGGGCCAGAGCCAGCAGGGCACCCAGACGAGCGACCGGTACGACGAGAGCCAGGGCAGCAGCCGTCGTAGCCGCCGGCGTCGTGGCCGCGACCGCAGCAGCCGCTCGCAGAGCACCAGCCAGCGCAACGAGCCCGACACCACGATCCTCGACGACGACGTGCTCACGCCCGCCGCGGGCATCCTGGACGTGCTCGACAACTACGCGTTCGTCCGCACCAGCGGCTACCTGCCCGGCAGCGACGACGTATACGTCTCCCTGTCGATGGTGCGCAAGTACGGCCTCCGCCGTGGTGACGCGATCGTCGGCCAGGTGCGCCAGCCCCGCGAGGGCGAGCGCAAGGAGAAGTTCAACCCGATGGTGCGGATCGACTCCGTGAACGGCGCGGACCCCGAGACCGCCAAGAACCGCGTCGAGTTCTCGAAGCTCACCCCCCTCTACCCGAGCGAGCGGCTGCGCCTCGAGACCGAACCCACCAATCTGATCGGCCGCGTGATCGACATCGCCTCGCCGATCGGCAAGGGCCAGCGCGGCCTGATCGTCTCCCCGTCCAAGGCGGGCAAGACGATGATCATGCAGTCGATCGCCCGCTCGATCACCACCAACAACCCCGAGTGCCACCTGATGGTGGTCCTCGTCGACGAGCGTCCCGAGGAGGTCACCGACTTCGAGCGGTCGACCAAGGGCGAGGTCATCTCCTCGACGTTCGACCGGCCGGCCAGCGACCACACCATCGTCGCCGAGCTCGCCATCGAGCGCGCCAAGCGGCTGGTGGAGCTCGGCCACGACGTCGTCGTACTCCTCGACGGCATCACCCGGCTCGGCCGCGCCTACAACCTCGCGGCCCCGGCGTCCGGCCGGATCCTCTCCGGTGGTGTCGACTCCGCCGCGCTCTACCCGCCGAAGAAGTTCTTCGGCGCCGCCCGCAACATCGAGAACGGCGGCTCCCTCACCATCCTCGCGACCGCCCTGATCGAGAGCGGCTCGAAGATGGACGAGGTGATCTTCGAGGAGTTCAAGGGCACCGGCAACATGGAGATCCGGCTCCGCCGCGACTTCGCCGACAAGCGGCTGTTCCCCGCGATCGACGCGGTCCAGAGCGGCACCCGCCGCGAGGAGCTGCTGATGAGCAAGGAGGAGCTGCAGATCGTCTGGAAGCTCCGCCGGGTGCTCTCGGCGCTGGACGGCCAGCAGGCGCTCGAGCTGCTGCTGGAGCGGCTGAAGAAGAGCCACAGCAACATCGAGTTCCTGATGCAGGTGCAGAAGACCACGCCGGGAGCCCTCGGCGGGGAGTAGCCCACCGGTGTCGAGACCGTGGGGCCGGGGTCGTTTCGAGACGGACGTTGGACGTCCTCCTCAACCACCGGGACCGGGCGGTCGGGAGCCGTAGGGCCGGGGTGGTTTCGAGACGGACGTTGGACGTTCTCCTCAACCACCGGGACCGGGCGGTCGGGAGCCGTAGGGCCGGGGTGGTTTCGAGACGGACGTTGGACGTTCTCCTCAACCACCGGGACCGGGCGGTCGGGAGCCGTAGGGCCGGGGGTTTCGAGAGGGACGTTGGACGTTCTCCTCAACCCGGCTGAGCCGGGTTCCGGCGTGGAGGCGTGCGCGGCCCGCAGCGACGGAGGACTGCCGGGTCGGGGGCCGCCGGCCTACGGGAATCTGGGGATTACCTGCGGCGTTGGAGCAAGTGGCAGAATCGCCCCTTGGTTCCGGTTCACCCCGCTGACGTCGCGCCGATGCGCGACCGGGGACCCGGCGGCCCGAAAGGAAACCCATGAAGAAGGACATCCACCCGGAGTACCGGGTGACCGAGGTGACCTGCACGTGCGGGAACACCTTCACCACGCGCAGCACCGCAGCAAACGGAATCATCCACACCGAAGTGTGCTCGAACTGCCACCCGTTCTACACGGGCAAGCAGAAGATCCTCGACACCGGCGGCCGTGTGGCCCGTTTCGAGGCGCGTTACGCCAAGGCCCAGAAGAAGGCCCAGGAGAACGCCGAGCAGAAGGCCGAGGCCTCCAAGTAGCTCTGTCGACGGCGCCGGTCCTCCCGCAAGGAGGCCGGCGTCGTTCGATTTGTCCGGATGAGACCAGGGACGAGACCAGGAGCGCCGATGTTCGAAGCCGTCGAGGGCCTGCTCGAGGAGCACGCCGACCTCGAGGCGCGTCTCGCCCTGCCCGAGACCCACGCCGACCCGCGGACGGCGAAGACCCTGAACCAGAGATACGCCGAGCTGACCGCGATCGTCACCACCTGGCGCGAGTGGCAACAGGCCGGTGACGACCTCGGTGTGGCGCGCGAGCTGGCTGTCGAGGACGAAGCCTTCGCCGACGAGGTCTCGGCGCTCACCGCCCAGCGCGAGGCGGCCGCGGAGCGCCTGCGCCGCCTGCTCGTGCCCCGCGACCCGGCCGACGACAAGGACGCGATCCTCGAGATCAAGTCGGGCGAGGGCGGCGAGGAGTCCGCGTTGTTCGCAGGCGACCTGCTCCGCATGTACACCAGGTACGCCGAGACGCGCGGCTGGTCCACGGAGATCCTGGACAGTACCGGGTCCGACCTCGGCGGCTTCAAGTCGGTGACCCTCGCGGTCAAGGCGCGTGGGAACACGGAGCCCGGCCAGACGCCGTACGCGTTGCTGAAGTTCGAGGGCGGCGTGCACCGGGTTCAGCGGGTGCCCGTCACCGAGTCACAGGGCCGGATCCACACCAGCGCCGCCGGCGTCCTCGTGCTGCCCGAGGCCGAGGAGATCGACGTCCAGATCGACGAGCACGACCTGCGCATCGACGTGTTCCGATCCAGCGGTCCTGGCGGCCAGAGCGTCAACACCACCGACTCCGCGGTCCGGATCACCCACCTCCCGACCGGCATCGTCGTCAGCTGCCAGAACGAGAAGAGCCAGCTGCAGAACAAGGAGCAGGCTCTCCGCATCCTGCGTGCCCGGCTGCTCGCCGTCGCCCAGGAGGAGGCCGACGCCGCGGCCGGCGAGGCGCGGCGGAGCCAGGTCAGGACCGTCGACCGGTCCGAGCGGATCCGCACCTACAACTTCCCGGAGAACCGCATCTCCGACCACCGCACCGGCTACAAGGCCCACAACCTCGACCAGGTCCTCGACGGTGACCTCCAGCCGGTGATCGACTCGTGCGTGTCAGCCGACCTCGAGGCCCGCCTCGCTGCCGTCGAGGCCTGACGTGCCGACGCGTCGCGAGGTCCTCGCCGCCGCCACCGCACGGTTGTCGTCTGCCGGTGTCGAGTCCCCGGAGTACGACGCGCACACCCTGCTCGCGCACGTGCTCGGCGTCGAGCGGTCGCGGCTTCCGCTGACGGACGACGTGCCGATCTCCGCCGCCGAGCAGTACGACGTGCTGGTGGCGCGTCGCGCGGCCCGCGAGCCGCTCCAGCACCTGACCGGGATCGCCCACTTCCGGCATGTCGAGCTGGAGGTCGGACCCGGGGTGTTCGTGCCGCGCCCCGAGACCGAGCTCCTGGCCGGGTGGGCGGTCGAGCAGGCGCGGGCGCTGGTCTCCCATCGAGATGGCTCGTCCGTCGTCTCCTCAGGACAAGCGACAAGCTCGACCGACGCCCGCGGCTCGACCGGCGCGCCGACTGTCGTCGACCTCGGGACCGGCTCCGGCGCGATCGCCAAGGCCGTCGCCGACGAGGTGCCGGCGGCTCGGGTGTTCGCAGTCGAGCTGGACGACGGCGCCCATGCCTGGGCAGCCCGCAACCTTGCCGGCACGGGCGTCGAGCTCCGTCAGGGCGATCTGGCCGACGCCTTCGACGACCTCGCGGGAACGGTCGACATCGTGGTCAGCAACCCGCCGTACATCCCGCACGAGGCCTGGGAGTCCGTGGCCGTGGAGGTGCGCGACCACGACCCGCAGCTCGCGCTGTACGCGAACGGCGATGACGGCCTGGACACGGTGCGGGTCGTCGAGCGCCGGGCGGCGCTGTTGCTGCGACCAGGCGGGGTCGTCGGCGTCGAGCACGGCGATGCCCAGGGGGAGACCGCTCCGGCGGTGTTCAGCGGCTCCGGACGGTGGGAACTGGTGCGCGACCACCCGGACATGACCGGGCGTCCGCGGTTCCTGACCGCGCGGCTGGCACGATGACTCCAGCAAGGAGGGCCGATGAGCACGACGTACCCCACCTCGACCGAGGAGGAGCGCGAGACCGCGATCGAGGCGGCGGCGCAGGCGGTGCAGCGCGGTGCCCTGGTGGTGCTGCCGACCGACACGGTGTACGGCATCGGCGCTGACGCGTTCGACCACAGGGCCGTGAAGGCGCTGCTCGCCGCCAAGGGCCGCGGACGCGAGATGCCACCGCCTGTGCTGATCAGCGCCGCGACGACGCTGGACGCGCTGGCCGCGAGGGTCCCGTCGTACGTCGCCGCGCTCACCGAGGCGTTCTGGCCCGGCCCGCTGACCCTGGTCTGCGAGCAGCAGCCCTCGCTGACGTGGGACCTCGGCGACACCCGGGGCACGGTCGCCGTCCGGATGCCCGACCACGACGTCGCCCTGGCGCTCCTGGAGCGCACCGGGCCGCTCGCGGTCAGCTCGGCCAACCTGAGCGGCCTGCCCGCCGCGACCGAGGCCGCGGCCGCGGAGGGCATGCTCGGTGACTCAGTCGACGTGGTGCTCGACGCCGGGCCGTCCCCGAAGGGCGAGGCCTCGACGATCCTCGACGTCCGGGGTGACCGCCCGCGCCTGCTCCGGCTGGGGGCGCTCACCGTGGCCGAGGTTGACTCGGTGTTGAAGCCACTCGGGACGACGATCGAGCGCGACAACGAGCGGGACGGGGAGGACGACTGATCCGTGCGTGAGTACCTTCTGGTCTTCCTGATCGCCGCGTCCGCGACGTACCTGCTGACGGTCATCGCCCGGGAGATAGCGGTCCGCACCGGGGCTGTCGCTCGCGTCCGCGACCGCGACGTGCACGCGGAGCCGGTCCCCTACCTCGGCGGGCTTGCGATGCTCGGAGGGCTGGTGTCGGCCTACCTGGTCGCACGGGAGCTGCCGTGGCTGTCCACCCACGGCGGCCCTTTCGTCTTCCACGACGCACGCATCGTGCTGATCGCCGGGGCCATGATCTGCGCCATCGGCACCCTGGACGACCTGTTCGAGCTCGATGCCCTCACCAAGCTGGGTGGACAGGTGCTCGCGGCCGGGTTCCTGATCCTGAACGGGATCCAGTACATGTACTTCCCCTCCGGTGGGGGAGGACAGTTCTCGCTCGACCCGGCCCAGGGCGCGCTGCTCACGGCGTTCGTCGTCGTCGGCACCATGAACGCCGTCAACATGGTCGACGGCCTCGACGGCCTGGCCACCGGGGTCGTCGGAATCGGGGCACTCGCCTTCTTCGTCTTCTGCTACCAGCTCACCAGCCTCAACAACGCCTCCCTGGCCTCCACGGGTGCGCTGCTGAGCGCGATGCTCGCGGGCGCGTGCGCCGGCTTCCTGCCCCACAACATCAACCCCGCCCGGCTGTTCATGGGCGACAGCGGCTCGATGCTGATCGGTCTGGTCCTCTCGGCGAGCGCGATCACGCTCACCGGGCAGTACTCCGGGGCTGACCTCGCCCACGGCGCCATGGGCACCCCGGCGAGCCTGGCGCCGACGTTCCTGCCGCTCGCGCTGCCGATCACGCTCCTGGTCGTCCCGATCGCGGATCTCGTGCTCGCGGTGATCCGGCGTACCCGCGCGGGGCGGTCGCCGTTCGCCCCGGACAAGCAGCACCTCCACCACCGCCTGCTCGAGATCGGGCACTCCCAGCGCCGGGCCGTCGTGATCATGTGGATGTGGGCCGCCCTGGTCGCCGGCAGCACGGTCGCGATCAGCCTCTACACCGGCCCGGTGATGTGGTCGGTGATCGCGGTCGCCACGGCACTCACCGTGACGCTGACGTTCGTCCTCCCGACCGTGCGCCCACCGCACCTGAGAGCAAGTCCCGAGGGAGGCTGAGAGCGACGACGCTCCGACCCGGCGGAGCCGGGGGGAGCGAACGAAACAATCGACGGAGCCGCTTGCGGGAAGGCGCCTGCCAACCCCTGGTTGGCGGTCCGGAATGTGCTTGTGCTACTTTTCACAAGCACGCCCGTTGCCGACTAGAACGGCCGCCAGCACCATGACGACCGACACCCTTGTCACCCCTTCCGGGGCCGTGGTGTGCGCCTTCCCCACCAGGTTCGTCGGCCGGTCGCGCTGTGATAGTTTCCGAGCGTCGCCGGGGCCCCGTGGAGCGCGCGTCGGTGCTGTTGATTTGCTCGTGGTGGACAATCGTGAGAGCGACCTGAGTGGATGCCCGTTGCACCTCCGGATCCGACCCTTCGGGGTCGCGACCTCGTCGGCCTCGGCGGGATGCTCGCCGGAGCGGTCATCCTCGGCATGGTCCTCGGACTGCTGGTCGACAAGGCGGCCGGCACCGAGCCTGTGTTCACGCTGGTCGGGCTCGCGCTGGGCATCATTGCCGGGATCGTCGCGTTCTGGGTCCGAGTCCGGAGCTTCCTGCGATGAGCGTGCGTCATGACGGGCGCGACGATCGGGACCACCGCCGTGGCTGAGCCCGAGACCGCCGCCACCCCCGACCTCGGCCCCGCCAGCATCGGCAGGGTCATCCGCGACCAGCGCAAGACGATCGTCGTCGCGATCGTGCTCGGCGTCGCGGCGTACTGGGTGCTCGGCCAGCTCGGCGAGTGGACCCTGGCCGGATGCATCGCCGGGGGCGTCGCCCTCGGCCTGCTCAACCACCTGGCCACCGAGTACGGACTGCTCCGGCTGATCACTTCCGGGGAGCAACCCACCCGCAACAAGCTGGCGATGTCCACCTTCTTGCGCCTCCTGGTGGTGACCGTCGTCGCTGTCGGCATCGCCGTTTGGTTCTGGCCCGACGGCATCGGCCTCCTGCTCGGGCTGGCCATCTTCCGCCTGATCGCCCTCGTGATGACGGGGCTGCCCCTGTTGAAGGAGCTGAAGCAACAGTGACTGCCGCGCTGGCCACGACGCTGGGCAACGTCCTGCCGATGTCGGTGGAGATCCACCCCGGCGAACACCCCGAGGGCCACTTCCTCGGCATGACCTGGAACCTCGACACCATCTGGGTGACCGCGATCGCGGGTGCGATCGTGATCCTGCTCGGCTTCTGGGTCCGCAACCAGCTCACCAAGAAGACCGAGGACCACGTCCCGACCAAGCTGCAGCTGGTCTGGGAGACGGTCGTCACCCAGGTGGAGACCCAGGTCGAGGAGAACCTCGGCCGCGTCCACCCCTACGTCGTACCGCTGGCCGTGGCGCTCTTCTTCTTCATCCTGATCGCCAACTGGATCGAGGTCATCCCGACCGAGATCAACTCCAGTACCCACCTGCTGCCCTCGCCCACCGCCGACACCAACCTCACCTACGCGATGGGTGCCATCGCGATGGTCTCGGTGTGGATCTACGGCATCCGGAAGAAGGGCGCGAAGGCCTACTTCAAGCACTACATGGAGCCCTACTGGTGGCTGCTGCCGCTGGAGATCCTGCAGGACCTGCTCAAGCCGGTCACGCTGGCACTCCGACTCTTCGGCAACATCTTCGCCGGCGGCATCATGATCGCGCTCATCGGTTCGCTCGTGCAGATCACGGTGGGCCCGATCCCGGTCGGCGGCTTCTTCACCGTGCTCCTCGACGTCGTGTGGAAGCTCTTCGACACCATGTTCCTCGGTGGCCTGCAGGCCTTCATCTTCGCGCTGCTGACCGTTCTCTACTTCGGCATGGCCGGGGCGGAGGGCCACGACGAGGGCGAGGACCGCGCAGAGTCCGACGACACCGAGGAAGCAACCCCCGAACTCGCGGGCTGAGCGACGGCTCGACCGCACCAGAGGTACACCAGTTGCGCCGCACGCGGCGCGTAACCAAGGAGAGACAGTGGCAGTAGACAACTCGGCCATCACGACCGCGGGCGCTTTCATCGGCGGCGGTTTGGCCCTCGCCGGTGGTGCTATCGGTGCCGGTGTCGGTGACGGCCTCGCCGGTTCGTCCTACATCCAAGGCGTCGCCCGCCAGCCCGAGGCGCAGGGCCGTCTCCAGACGATCTTCTTCCTGACCGTCGGTCTGGTGGAGGCGATGTTCTTCATCAACCTGGCGTTCATGGCGCTGTTCGTCTTCGTCCTCGGCTGACCACAGCCAGGACCAGACGGGAAGCATCCCAGCCGGAAGACAGGACTGACTGATGGACACTGTTGCCAGCACCGCCGTGGTGCCGATGGCCAACAACTTCCTCGTCCCCAACGCGACGTTCATCGCCGAGGTCATCGCCTTCGCCGTCATCATCTGGGTGTTGGCGAAGTACATCGTCCCGCCCATCAACAGGGCGATGGCGGCTCGACAGGATGCGATCCGGCAGCAGTTCGCCGAGCTCGACGAGGCCCAGGCCGACGCTCGCAAGGCGGAGGCGGACTACAAGGAGCAGCTCAACAACGCCAAGCACGAGGCGGCCCGCATCCGCGAGGAAGCTCGCGAGCAGGGCGCCCAGATCGTGCAGGACGCGCGCGACAAGGCGCAGACCGAGGCCGACCGGATCATCGAGCACGCGCACGTGCAGATCGAGGCGGACCGCAAGGCGGCCCAGGCGTCGCTGCGCCGCGACGTGGGCAGCCTGGCCACCACGTTGGCGGGTCACATCGTCGGTGAGTCGATGGCAGACGACGAGCGGCAGGGCCGCGTGGTCGAGCGCTTCTTGGCCGACCTGGAGGGGGCCCACTGATGGACCTTCGGGGAGCTTCCGCCGAGGCGCTGGCCGCGCTCACCGACCGGCTGGACGGCGCCACCCGGAGCAGCCGGGCCGCGGGCGCGCTGGGTGACGAGCTGTTCACCGTCAGCCGGCTGTTCCGGGCGGAGGCCGGCCTGCGCCGTTTCGCCACGGACGCGTCGCTGTCGCCCGAGGCGAAGCAGGGCATGGTCCAGCAGGTGTTCTCCGGCCGCGTCGGCGACACCGCGCTCGACCTGCTGACCGACGCGGTCGGCCGGCGCTGGACGCTCTCGCGCGACCTCGCGGACGTCCTCGAGAGGCTCAGCGAGATCGCGACCGTGCGGTCGGCCGGGACGAAGGGGGACCAGCTCACCGACGAGCTGTTCGAGCTCTCCGGCATCATCGACGGCAACCCTCAGCTGCGGTCGGCCCTCTCCGACCCGGCCCGCTCGATCGAGGACAAGTCGGCGCTGCTGGACAGTCTGCTCGACGACAGGGCACTCCCCGCCACGGTGACCCTGGCCAAGCAGTCGCTGGCGGGCACGTACCGGACGGTGACGGCGGCCCTCGCGACGTACCGCACGGTCGCGGCCGCTGCCCAGGGTGAGGCGGTCGCCACTGTCCGCGTCGCCCGGCCGCTCAGCGCAGGCGACCAGAAGCGCCTCGCCGACATCCTCGGTCGCCAGTACGCCACGACCGTGCACCTCAACGTCGTCGTCGACCCGGAGGTCCTCGGCGGCGTCCGCGTCGAGATCGGCGACGAGGTCATCGACGGCACCATCGCCAGCCGACTCGACGACGCCCGACGGGGCCTGGTCGGCTGATCTCGACAAACCTGGATCACCGACAAGACTTTGCAGAAGACACGAGAGAGTAGGGAACAAGGATGACGGAGCTCACGATCCGTCCGGAGGAGATCCGCGACGCACTGACGAAGTACGTCGAGGACTTCAAGCCCGAGACGGTCACCAAGGAGGAGGTCGGCACGGTCGCGCAGGCCGCCGACGGCATCGCCCGCGTCTCCGGACTCCCGTCGGCGATGGCCAACGAGCTGCTGGAGTTCGAGGACGGCACGCTCGGCATCGCGCTGAACCTCGACACCCGCGAGATCGGCGTCGTGGTCCTCGGTGACTTCGACAAGATCGAGGAAGGCCAGACGGTCCGCCGCACCGGGGAGATCCTCTCCGTGCCGGTGGGCGACGCGTTCATGGGCCGCGTGATCGACCCCCTCGGCAACCCGATCGACGGCCTCGGCGACATCGACGCCGAGGAGCGCCGCCCCTTGGAGCTGCAGGCGCCGAGCGTGGTCCAGCGCAGGTCGGTGCACGAGCCGCTCGCCACCGGCATCAAGGCGATCGACTCGATGACCCCGATCGGCCGCGGCCAGCGTCAGCTGATCATCGGCGACCGCGCGACCGGCAAGACGACGATCGCGATCGACACGATCATCAACCAGCGGCAGTACTGGGAGACTGGCGACCCGACCCAGCAGGTGCGCTGCATCTACGTCGCGATCGGCCAGAAGGGCTCCACGATCGCCTCGGTGCGCGGCGCCCTCGAGGAGGCCGGCGCCCTGGAGTACACCACGATCGTGGCCGCTCCGGCGTCCGACAGCGCCGGCTTCAAGTACCTCGCCCCCTACACCGGCTCGGCCATCGGCCAGCACTGGATGTACGACGGCAAGCACGTGTTGATCGTGTTCGACGATCTCACCAAGCAGGCCGAGGCCTACCGCGCGGTGTCGCTGCTGCTGCGTCGTCCGCCCGGCCGCGAGGCCTACCCCGGCGACGTGTTCTACCTGCACAGCCGCCTGCTCGAGCGCTGCGCCAAGCTGTCCGACGACATGGGGTCGGGCTCGATGACCGGGTTGCCGATCATCGAGACCAAGGCGAACGACGTGTCGGCGTACATCCCGACCAACGTCATCTCCATCACCGACGGCCAGATCTTCCTGCAGTCCGACCTCTTCGCGTCCAACCAGCGCCCCGCGATCGACGTCGGTGTGTCGGTGTCGCGTGTGGGTGGTGCGGCGATGACCAAGGCGATGAAGGCCGTCACCGGCTCGCTCAAGGTCGACCTGGCGCAGTTCCGCGCGATGGAGGCGTTCGCGATGTTCGCCTCCGACCTCGACGCGGCATCCCGTCAGCAGCTCGACCGCGGGTCCCGCCTGATGGCGCTGCTCAAGCAGCCGCAGTACTCGCCGTACCCGCTGGAGCGGATGACCGTCTCGCTCTGGCTCGGCACCACCGGCCGCCTCGACCGCGTCCCGGTCGAGGACGTGCTGCGCTTCGAGCAGGAGTTCCTGGAGTTCCTGGGCCGCCAGCACGCGGACGTGCTCGACGGGATCAAGGAGTCGCGCAACTTCGACGACGCCGCCGAGGAGAAGACCGAGGCGGCGTACGACGCGTTCCTCGACCAGTTCGAGACCTCCGAGGGCCAGTCGATCAAGCCCGGCACCGAGGCCAAGGCCGAGCCGGTGACCGACGAGGAGCTCGAGCAGGAGCAGATCGTCAAGCAGAAGCGGGACTGACCGTGCCGTTCCTGCCCCCGTCCACCGACGCCACCACGGGAGGTGATCGCTGATGGCCGTGTCCCTGCGTGAGTATCGCGCGCGGATCCGCTCGGTCGAGTCGACCAAGAAGATCACGCGCGCGATGGAGCTCATCGCTGCGTCCCGGATCATCAAGGCGCAGCAGCGGGCCCAGCAGGCCGCGCCGTACGCCCGCGAGCTGACCCGGGCGGTCTCGGCGCTGGTGACCTACGCCCACGTCGATCACCCGCTGACCACCGAACCCGAGAGTCCCGACCGGGCGGCGATCCTGATCGTCACCAGCGACCGTGGCCTGGCGGGCGCCTACTCCTCGAGCGTGCTCAAGGAGGGGGAGCGGCTCGCCGAGCGGCTGCGTGGTGAGGGCAAGGAGGTCGTGACCTACCTCACCGGCCGGAAGGGTGAGGCCTACTACCGGTTCCGCGGGCGCCCGGTGGCGGACAGCTGGTCCGGCTTCTCCGACCAGCCGCGCTACGAGAACGCCCGGGAGATCGGCGAGACGCTGATCAACGCGTTCACCGCGGAGAAGGGCCAGCCGGAGCAGGTCGACGAGGTGCACCTGGTCTACACCCAGTTCAGGTCGATGCTGGTGCAGGAGCCGCACGACGTACGCATGCTGCCGCTGGAGGTCGTCGAGAGCGAGGAGCGTCCTTCGAAGGACGAGGTACTCCCGCTGTACGAGTTCGAGCCGTCGGCCGAAGAGGTGCTGAACGCGCTTCTCCCGAAGTACGTCCAGAGCCGGATCTTCTTCGCCCTGCTCCAGGCGTCGGCGTCCGAGCTCGCCGCGCGCCAGAAGGCGATGAAGTCCGCCACGGACAACGCCGAGGAGCTCATCAAGAAGTACACCCGCATCGCCAACCAGGCCCGGCAGGCGGGTATCACCCAGGAGATCAGTGAGATCGTCGGCGGTGTGAACGCACTCGCCGACGCCACCGCTGCCAGCGAGTAGCCCCAAGACCCCGCGAGACCTCGCGAGACAGAGTGAGTTGAGAGACATGACTGCCACCGTTGAAGAGAAGAAGACCGGCACCGCCGAGGGCGCAGCCGGCCGGATCGCCCGGGTCATCGGCCCGGTCGTCGACATCGAGTTCCCGGTGGACTCGATGCCCGACATGTACCACAAGCTCGAGTGCGAGCTCGCGCTCGGCGGCGAGAAGCACATCCTCTCGCTCGAGGTCGCGCAGCACATCGGCGACGGCATGGTCCGCGCCATCTCCCTGCAGCCGACCGACGGCCTGGTCCGCGGCGCCAGCGTGACCGACACCGGCTCCCCGATCACGGTGCCGGTGGGCGACGTGACCCTGGGCCACGTGTTCAACGTCAAGGGCGACTGCCTCAACCTCCAGGAGGGCGAGAAGCTCGAGATCAAGGAGCGCTGGCCGATCCACCGCAAGGCGCCGGCGTTCGACCAGCTCGAGGCGAAGACCCAGATGTTCGAGACCGGCATCAAGGTCATCGACCTGCTCACGCCGTACGTTCAGGGCGGCAAGATCGGCCTGTTCGGCGGTGCGGGCGTCGGCAAGACCGTGCTGATCCAGGAGATGATCGCGCGCGTCGCTCGTGACCACGGCGGTGTGTCGGTGTTCGCAGGTGTGGGCGAGCGCACCCGCGAGGGCAACGACCTGATCACCGAGATGACCGAGGCCGGCGTGTTCGGCCAGACGGCCCTGGTGTTCGGTCAGATGGACGAGCCGCCGGGCACCCGGCTGCGGGTGGCCCTGTCGGCACTGACGATGGCGGAGTACTTCCGCGACGTGCAGAACCAGGACGTGCTGCTGTTCATCGACAACATCTTCCGGTTCACCCAGGCCGGTTCCGAGGTGTCCACCCTGCTCGGCCGCATGCCGTCCGCGGTGGGCTACCAGCCCAACCTCGCCGACGAGATGGGCACGCTGCAGGAGCGGATCACCTCGACGCGTGGTCACTCGATCACCTCGATGCAGGCGATCTACGTGCCCGCGGACGACTACACCGACCCGGCCCCGGCGACGACGTTCGCGCACCTCGACGCGACCACCGAGCTGTCGCGTGAGATCGCCTCGCTCGGCATCTACCCGGCGGTGGACCCCCTGACGTCGACGTCGCGGATCCTCGACGCGCAGTACATCGGCCAGGAGCACTACGACTGCGCGATCCGGATCAAGCAGATCCTGCAGCGCAACAAGGAGCTCCAGGACATCATCGCGATCCTCGGGGTCGACGAGCTGTCCGAGGAGGACAAGATCATCGTCTCCCGGGCGCGCCGTATCCAGCGGTTCCTGTCGCAGAACACCTACGTCGCCAAGCAGTTCACCGGCATCGAGGGATCGACCGTGCCGGTCTCGGAGACCGTCGAGGCGTTCAACAAGATCGCCAACGGCGAGTACGACCACGTGGCGGAGCAGGCGTTCTTCATGTGCGGCGGTCTCGACGACGTCGAGCGCAAGTGGGACGAGATCCAGAAGAGCCTCTGAGGATCCTGACGGAGGAGACGATGGCGAAGACGATGCAGGTGTCGCTCGTCGCGGCCGACCGCGAGGTCTGGTCGGGCGAGGCGACGGTGGTGAACTGCCGGACGTTGGCCGGTGAGATCGGCATCCTGGCCGACCACACGCCGGTGATGTCGGTGCTTGCGCCGGGCCAGGTCGACGTACGCACGGTCGACGACGGCCACTGGGTGGCGGCGGTCGACGGCGGGTTCATCTCCGTCGCCGACAACCACGTCCGTCTCCTCTGCGAGTTCGCCGAGATGGCGCACGAGAGCGACTTCGAGGAGGCCAAGCGCCTCATGGAGGAGCGCAAGGCCGCATCGGAGGGCGAGGACTGACCCCGACCCGCCGGCGTTGACCGGGCGCTGACAGGAGAGAGCATTGCCGATCTGGGAGTGGCTGCTGGAGTCAGCGGCCGTGGTGCTCCTGCTCCTGGTGCTCTTCGGCGTCGCTCTGATCATCCGGCGGCGCTGGCTCTCCCGCCATGGCGGAACCTTCGAGCTCAGCTACCGCGCCCGGGCTACCGCGCCCGGGCGCGGTTGGCTGCTCGGGCTGGGTCGCTATGCGGGCGACCGCCTCGAGTGGTTCCGGATCTTCTCGCTCTCACCGCGCCCCAAACGGGTCTGGGCCCGCAGCACCCTCTCCTACGTCTCGCGGCGCGAGCCGGAGGGGGTCGAACAGCTGTCCCTCTATCCGGGCCACGTGGTGATCCGCTGTGACACCCCGGCCGGTGCCGTCGAGCTCGCGCTCGGTCCGTCGTCGCTGATGGGCTTCCAGTCCTGGCTCGAGGCGGCCCCTCCGGGCGCGCAGCACCGGTGACGGCCACCCCCACCCGCGCGCCCGCGACCACCGCCCGCAACGCGGTGGCGCTGGTGTTCGCCCTGAACGGCCTCTGCTTCGCGACCCTGGCCTCCCGGGTCCCGGACCTGCGCGAGTCCCTCGACCTCTCCAACGGCGCCCTCGGGGCGCTGCTGCTCTCGGTCGCCGTGGGCTCCATGCTCGGGATGCCGGTCAGCGGGCACCTGATCGAGCGGTGGGGCGCGGCGTCGGTGGTCCGGCTCGGCGCGGGTGCCGACCTGGTGGGGCTCGTGCTCGCCGGCGCACTCGCCACAGCCGGATCGGCGTGGGGCGCCGCCGTCGGACTGCTGCTCTACGGCTTCGGCACGGGCACCTGGGACGTGGCGATGAACGTCGACGGTGCGGCGGTCGAGCGGGAGCTGGGGCGGAGCATCATGCCCCGTTTCCACGCCGGCTGGAGTCTGGGCACGTTCACCGGTGCCGGCCTGGGTGCGGTGGCCGCCGGAGTCGGCGTACCACTGGCCGTGCACTGGGCCGTCGTACCCGCGCTCGCCGTGGCGACGGCCTGGGTGGCCTGCCGGTTCTTCCTGCCGGCCGCTGGAGAGCACGAGTCCGCGGAAACGGGCGCGCCGATCCGGTCGGCCTGGCTCGAGCCGCGCACCCTGGCGATCGGCTTCATGGTCCTGGCGTTCACGCTGGCCGAGGGCGCGGCCAACGACTGGCTCGCGCTGGCCCTCATCGACGGGTACGACGCGCGCCACTGGGTCGGCGTCGTCGGCTTCGCGCTGTTCGTCGCGTCCATGACGACCGGGCGCGTCTGTGGCCCGGTCTTCCTCGACCGGTTCGGGCGCGCGCCGACCATGTGGGCCTCGGCCCTCGCCGCCTCGGTCGGGGTGCTGGTCGTGGTCTGGTCCGGGCTGGCGTTCCTCGCGGTGCTGGGGATCGTCCTCTGGGGCCTGGGCTCCGCCCTGGGCTTCCCGGTGGGGATGAGCGCGGCCGCCGACGACCCGGCCCGTGCGGCGCGGCGGGTGAGCGTCGTCTCGACGATCGGGTACGGCGCGTTCCTGACCGGGCCGCCCCTCCTCGGCTTCGTGGGTGACCAGGTCGGCACGCTCCGCTCGCTGCTGGTGATC
>JAFMQY010000061.1 GCA_017354415.1 Nocardioides sp. | reverse complement strand
GGGACCCGCCGGAGCGCCGGGGCGGACGACCCTGGCCACCTCGCTGGCCGCGAGCCTGGCGCGGCGCGGTGCCGACACGACCGTGGTCGACGCCGACCCGTACGGCGGCTCGGTGGCCCAGCACCTCGGGGTGCTCGACGAGGTCTCCGGCCTGCTCAGCGCGGCCCGCCTCACGTCCGAGGGTGCGCTCGAAGCCGGGTTCGCATCCTGCCGTCGCGCCCTTGGCGACCACCTCACGGTCGTCACGGGGCTGCCTCGGGCCGACCGCTGGCTCGAGGTGCGGGCGGGGGTCGTCGAGCACCTGCTGGACGTCGCGGCGACGCACGGGCACGTCGTGGTCGACACCGGTTTCAGCCTCGAGGACGAGCCGTCCGGTGACTTCATGGCCAGGCCGGGGCGCAACCACCTCACCCTCGGCGCCCTCGACGTGGCCGACGAGGTCCTGGTGGTCGGCACCCCCGACCCGGTCGGCCTCTCCCGGCTGGCGCGAGGGCTCGTCGAGCTCCGTGACCGGACTGCGGGGGTCCCGGTGCGCGTCGTGGTCAATCGGATGCGGCCCGGACTGGGGTGGTCCGAGCGCGACGTCGTGGGCATGGTCGAGGGGTTCGCCCGGCTGGCAGGAGTGCATTTCGTCCCCGACGACCGGACGGCGGCAGACCGCGCGCTCGCGATCGGCACCAGCCTGGTCGGCGCCGGCGACACCCAGGCCTCGCGAGCCATGCTCGACGTGGCCGCGGCTCTCCTGCCGCCCTCGGTGGCGGTCAGGAGGAGAAGAGCAGGTAGAGGCCGCCGACGGTGAACGAGATCATCGCGAACAGCAGCGGCAGCTGGCCGGTGAGCTGATGCTTCTTCGGCAGCAGCTTGATGGCCCGTTCGTGTGCGCAGATCACGCCGACGACGTGACCGATGACGACCGACAGCACCTTGACGTTCGCCAGGAACGTCGGGTGGTACGACAGCCAATAGGGGACCGACCAGTTCCCGGTGGCCAAGAGGTTGCCGCCGTCGCTGAGCGGGTCGCTGGCCTGGATCAGGGTCTGCGTGCCGATCTCGACGAAGTAGCTCAGGTAGTGGGCGATGATGTACCCGATCACGATCGGGATCACCGAGAACGCGAACTGGTTCGGCAATTCGCGCCGCGGCTGCTCCGGTCCGACGCCGGTCGAGATGCACGCGACCCAGAAGACGAGCCCGACTGCGAGGCAGAAGCCGAGCAGGCCGAGGTTGTTCTGCAGGTACGTCGACCGGCCGGTGCCCTGGATGAACGTCAGCCATCGCGTCGACTCGCGGAACGCGTCGAACGCCGTACTGCCGAACAACACGGCGATGACCGCGAGCATCCCGGGGACCGCCGGAGTGGAGTCGAGGTTGGCCAGTGGGCTGCGGATCAGCAGCACGCCGTCGCGACGTCCCCAGATCGATGCCTGCGCGACCAGGCTGGAGTAGACCTCGAACGGGTCGGCACGGGCGTAGAACCTGTTCCCGAAGAGCGGACCGCCGACGATCATCGCCGCCATGTAGACGGCGCACCACAGCCGTACCGGGGCCAGGTCGACGTTGTGCGGGTAGACCAGCTCCATCCACACGAACCCGAAAAACCCGACCGCGGCGGGCCACATGCCGAGCCGTTCCGGATAGGTGAAGAACCCGTCGTCGTGGTCGCTGCCCGAGACTCGGGCCAGTCCCGTGTTCAGCAGTCGCCAGGGGCTGATCCCCTTCCAGACTCGGCCGAAGAGCAGCGAGGCGATCGGCACGCCGACCCAGATCCAGACGTAGAAGATGCCGAAGATCGGGTTGATCAGCAGGTCCTCGCCCGCGACGGCGACCACGACCAGGTAGAGCAGGGCGACCAGACCGACGGCCCTCAGGAAGCCGCGCCACCAGGCCGAGTCGAGGAAACCGGCGAGCCAGGCGGGGGCCGGCCGGCCGCTGGTGGCCGCGTCGTACCGCGGCTTGCGCCAGGCGAGCGTGAGCACCACGAAGGACACCGCGACCGCCCCGGCCGCACCGAGGATGGCGAGCTCGCGTGAGATCGGAAGGTCCTGGGCACCACCGAGGCCGTGCGCCGGCAGCAGCTCCGGCAGCGGTCCCGGCAGCGGGGCCGTCAGCACGGGCGCGCTCACGTGACCTGGAGCTGCAGGATCACCTTGTCGAGGGTGTGCGACTCGACGGTGACGATGCCTGGTGACTCGATCGGCTTGACCGCGATCGTGGAGGAACCCTTGTCGTACTCGAACTCCTGCTCGGGGGAGGAGTGGACATGGATCTCGCCGGGTGCGTCCGCGGTCACGTCGAACTCGATCCGCTGCCCGACCGCGACGTCGTACCTCTGGCCGTTCGGGGTGACGTTGTCACCGCTGAAGGTGATGGCGATCCGCTTCGCCGGGAGCTCCGACGGGCCCTTCGCCGGGGAGCTCGTCCCCCCGCACGCGGTGAGGGTCAGGGCGCTGAGCAGGACGACCACCAGGGCGGCGACCAGACGGCGCATCGTGTGGCCTTTCTCGCAACGGACCATGGGGGCCCGCCGGAGGGCCTCTGTCAGAATCCCATGCGGGGACAATCCTCGACGTACAGGGGTGTCGGATGGGTGAGCGGCTGCGGGCGCGGGACTTGGCCTTCCTGACGGCCGAGACGCCGGTGAACCCGCGCCACAACGCCACCGTCGAGGTGTTCGACACCGGTAAGTCCGGCTTCGACCACGAGACGCTGACCCGCCTGATCGGCGACCGGATCGCGTTCGTGCCGCGGTATCGCCAGTGCGTGCGCTGGGTGCCCGGCCATGTGGCCAACCCGGTCTGGGTCGACGACCCGCACTTCGACCTGGCCTACCACGTACGACGTTCCGCTCTGCCGCATCCGGGCAGCCTCGAGCAGCTGCGCGAGCTGGTGGCCCGGATCGTGTCGCGACCCCTCGACCGTCAGCGCCCGCTCTGGGAGGTCTACCTGATCGAGGGAGTCGCCGACGGGCGGGTCGCGGTGCTGACCAAGGCCCACCAGGCGCTGGTGGACGGTGCCCAGGTGGTGGATCTCGCCCAGGTGCTGCTCGACCGGACGCCGGAGCGGCGCGATCTCGGCGCCGACGACTGGCACCCGGGACGTCCGGTGTCGTCGACCGGGCTGCTGACAGAGGCCGTCCGCGACACCGTCGCCTCGCCGCTGACCGCGCTCGACACGGCTCGGGGTCTTGCCGACGCCTGGAGGCGTGGCGTCGAGAACGCCACCCACCGGCTGTCCTCGGTCGCCGGTGCGCTCACCAACCGGCGATCCGACCAGGACACCCCGATCAGCGGGACGCTGTCGCAGCAGCGCCGCTTCGAGACGGTCCGGCGCAGCCTCGCCGACCACCGCGCGGTCCGCGACGCCCACGGCGGCACCGTCAACGACGTCGTACTCGCGACCGTCACCGGCGGGCTGCGCAGCTGGCTGATGGCTCGGGGCGAGTCGCTGGGCGGGCTGCGCCAGGTCCGTGCCGTGGTGCCGGTGTCGGTGCACGATCAGGAGCTCGAGGCGACCTCGGTCGGGTCGCAGATCGCCCCCCACTTTGTCAACCTGCCGGTGGGGGAGCCCAGCCCGGTGGTCCGGCTCCACCAGGTCTCGTACTCGTTCAAGGCGCACAAGGAGACCGGCCGCGCGGTCGCCGCCAACCGGATCGCCGGCGTCGCGGGGTTCGCGCCGTCGACCTTCCACGCGATCGGTTCTCGAGTCGCAGCGGAGCAGCTGCGCCGCGGCATCCAGCTCTCGGTCACCAACGTGCCCGGGCCGCAGTCGCCGCTGTATGCCGCCGGCGCGGTGATGGAGCAGACGTATCCGGTGCCCCCACTGCTTCCCCGACACGCCCTCGCGATCGGGGTCACGTCGTACAACGGACAGGTGTTCTACGGCGTGACCGCCGACCGGGACCTGGTCCCGGACGCCGACACGTTCGCGGTCTGCCTGTCCGAGGCGCTGGACGAGCTCCTCGACACCGCGGGCGAGGGCCGACCGAAAGTGCCGCGCGGGAGGTCCCGCAAGCCCGCACAGTCGCCGGCACGGTCGCAGGAACCGCGATGAGGCTCTACCTGCCGGCGACCCTGCACTCGCTCACCATGCTCGACGTACACGGCACGCTGCCGGTGACCGAGGACGCAGTGGTCGCCCCGGACGACTCCGAGGACGCGGAGTACGACGCGCTGATGACGGCCGCCGAGACGTCCGCGGTGATCGCCGCCGAGCTGGACCCGGGCGAGCGGCGCCGCGTCGTGGTGGTCGCGGAGGTCGAGGCGCTCGGGCCAACCGTCTCGATGGGCGATGTCGTGGCCGTGCATGCCGATGCCGACGACCTGGCGGCGGGCGCCGACCCCGAGGACCTCGGGGACCTCGGCTGGTACGCCACCCAGGAGATCCCGGACCTGCTCGCACGTTGAACCGCGGGTTGTGACCGGTCACAGACCGCGGTTCGACCGGTCACAACCGGCGGCTCGACCCGGATTGAGGCGGGAGCCAACGTCTGACACGATCGCGATCATGGACGGCATCACGCACCCCCCGCACCCGGTCAACGAGGTCAACCTCACCTACGCGCCCGGGAGCTCCGAACGGAAGGAGCTCGAACAGGAGCTGGACCGTCAGAAGCGGCGGCAGGTGAGCCTGCGCGCGGTGGTCGGTGGGCGCCGCCGTAACGGTGGCGGTGCGGAGATCAAGGTCGTCGCGCCCCATGACCACCAGCACGTGCTCGGGGTCATCAAGAACGCCACGACCCGGGACGCGGAGGCCGCGGTCAGGGCCGCCCAGGACGCGGCTCCCGGCTGGCGGGCGCTGCCGTTCGACGAGCGCTGCGCGATCATGCTCAAGGCAGCCGACCTGCTCGCCGGCCCATGGCGACAGCGCATGAACGCCGCCACGATGCTCGGCCAGTCCAAGACCGCCTTCCAGGCCGAGATCGACTCCGCTTGCGAGCTGATCGACTTCTGGCGGTTCAACGTCCACTACGCCAAGCAGATCCTCGCCGACCAGCCCATCGCGAACAGTCCCGGCGTGTGGAACCGCACCGACTACCGCCCGCTCGAGGGTTTCGTCTACGCGATCACTCCGTTCAACTTCACCGCCATCGCCGGCAACCTCCCGACCGCGCCGGCGCTGATGGGGAACACGGTGATCTGGAAGCCCAGCCCGACGCAGCAGCTCGCCGCGAGCGTGACCATGGAACTGCTCGAGGAGGCGGGGATGCCCCCGGGCGTGATCAACATGCTCCCCGGCGACGGTCTCGACGTGTCCAAGGTGACCCTCACCCATCCCGACCTCGCCGGCATCCACTTCACCGGCTCCACCGCGACCTTCCAGCACCTGTGGCGGACGGTCGGCGAGAACATCACGTCGTACCGCTCCTATCCGCGGATCGTCGGCGAGACCGGTGGCAAGGACTTCGTGGTGGCCCACCCGAGCGCCGACCCCGACGTCCTCCGCGTGGCGCTGATCCGCGGCGCGTTCGAGTACCAGGGGCAGAAGTGCAGCGCCGCCTCGCGCGCGTACGTCGCGAAGTCGGTGTGGGCGAAGATCAAGGACCAGTTCCTGGGCGAGGTCGAGGGGCTGACGATGGGTGACGTCACCGACCTGTCGAACTTCATGGGCGCCGTCATCGACGACCGTGCCTTCGCCAAGCACAAGGCCGCGATCGCCCGCGCCAAGCGCAACCCGCACCTGAAGGTCCCGGTGGGTGGTCAGCTCGACGACTCCGTCGGCTGGTTCGTGCGCCCGACGGTGGTCGAGTCCAGCGACCCGAAGGACCAGATGTTCTCCACCGAGTACTTCGGTCCGATCCTCGCCGTGCACGTGTACGACGACTCCCGCTACGACCGGGTCCTGGCGCAGATGGAGTCGTTCGCGCCGTACGCCCTGACCGGGTCGATCATCGCCCAGGACCGCCGTGCGATCGCCGACGCCCGACGCGACCTCCGCTTCGCCGCCGGCAACTTCTACATCAACGACAAGCCGACGGGTGCGGTCGTGGGCCAGCAGCCGTTCGGCGGCGCCCGGGCCAGCGGCACCAACGACAAGGCGGGCGCCCCTCAGAACCTGATGCGCTGGACCAGCCCACGCTCGATCAAGGAGACCTTCGTCCCGCCGAAGGACTATCGCTACCCGCACATGGGCTGAGGGGCGGCCGCTGCAGGAACACCCGGCTCGCCGGGGATCCCGTCGCTTCTTGGCCGTTGCAACCCCTGAGAAGCGACCGAAACACGTCAGCGATGTGTCGGATGTGTCCAGTGGGGAGATGTGCGAGGTTGCTCAGATTCGCCACTCGCCGCGAAGCCACTTCACGCCGACCTTGTTCTCGGCGTCGAAGGCCTTGGTGATGAAACTCGCCACCATGTCCTCGAGCCTCCCGCCGACCAGCGGGATCGAGACCTTCACCGCGACGTCGATCCGCTGGACGACGTCGTCGCCGGACTGGGTGAGCGTCGTGTTCCCCGAGATGTCGCCGGGCTTGCCCGGAATGCTGACCAGGATGTCCGCGCCGGACGAGGAGGCCCACTCCTCCTCCTGGACGAACCGGAGCTCGTTGCCGACCAGTCTCTTGGCGAACGACGGGAAGCTGTCGGTGCCGTACGCCTGCTCGAGCCGCGCCTGGCGGCCGGCACCCGACGGGGTGATGTCGCACGCGAAGTCGGACACGCCCTGGTAGTCCGCGACCGCCTGCCGGAACGACGGGTCGCCGAGCATCGCGTACACGTGGTCGACGGTCGTCCCGGGGTAGTTCAGGGTGTGGTTGACGCGCTTCATGGGCACATCATGCCCGGACCGCCGCGGTCGCCGAGGGCTTCGCCGTCACGCGCCACGACACATCGGCCACCGCCGGAGGTCTCCAGGGGGTCGGTACGCGCATCAACGAGATTCGCACACCCGCTGTCGGAGACGCGTCTTGTGTTGGAAAGCGGCTGAACGGAGTCCTAACCTCAGGTTGTGTCACTGTCGACCGACCTCGAGAAGACCCATCTGCTCGCCGGCGCGATAGCCCTCGCCGAGCGGGGCACAGGCACCGGGGGGCCGCCCAAGTCCGATGTCGGTTCGCTCCTCCGGGCCTACTACCGACATGTGGCGATCGAGGATGTCCTCGACCGCTCCGCCGAGGAGCTGTACGGCGCGCTGGTCTCGCAGTACCGGGTCGCCGAGGTGCGTCCGCAGGGCACGGCCAGCGTCCACGTCTTCACCCCGACCCTCGCCGAGCACGGCTGGTCCGCGGGTGGGCACTCGGTGGTCGAGGTCGTCACCGACGACATGCCCTTCCTGGTCGACTCCGTGGTGATGGAGCTGGCCCGCCAGCAGCGGGACGTCCACCTCGTCATCCACCCGCAGTTCGACGTCCGGCGTGACCTCACCGGCAACCTCGAGCAGCTCGCCTGCCCCGACAACGAGTCCGCCCCGCCCGCCGAGGGCTTCGAGCGGGAGTCGTGGATGCACGTCGAGATCAGCCGGGTCGGCCACGACGAGGACGTCGACGCGATCGCCACCGACCTCCAGCGGGTCCTCCGCGACGTCCGGGAGTCCGTCGAGGACTGGCCCCGGATGCAGCAGCAGATCACGGAGATCGTCGAGCAGCTGCGCACCGACCCCCCGCCCACCCTCTCCGAGGACGAGCTCACCAGCGGTATCGCGTTCCTGGAGTGGCTGGCAGACGACCACTTCACGTTCCTCGGCTACCGGGAGTACCGCCTTTCGCGTGAGGACGGCGACGAGTACCTCCGCGGGGTCCCGGGCTCCGGCTACGGCATCCTGCGCGACGACCCCAACCTCTCGGCCGTGGCGAAGCTCCCGGCCAAGGGCGCGGCGATGGCGCGCGAGCACACCCTGCTGGTGCTCGCCAAGGCCAACTCCCGCGCCACCGTGCACCGCCCGGCGTACCTCGACTACGTCGGGGTCAAGATGTTCGACGAGGCGGGCGAGGTGATCGGCGAGCGCCGATTCCTCGGCCTGTTCTCGAGCGCGGCGTACACCGAGTCGGTGTGGCACGTCCCGCTGCTCCGGGAGAAGGCCACCAACGTGCTCCACACGATCGGCCTCGACCCGCGCAGCCACGCCGGAAAGGCCCTGATCGACACCCTCGAGACCTACCCGCGGGACGAGCTCTTCCACACACCGGTCGACGAGCTTGCGTCGATGGCCACGCGGGTGATGGAGACCCGCGGCCGTCGCCAGCTGCGCATCTTCGTACGACGCGACACCTACGGCCGCTACGTCAGCGTGCTGGTGTTCCTGCCCCGCGACCGCTACAACACCGCCGTCCGTGAGCGATTCTCCGAGATCCTCAAGGAGACCTTCAACGGCGAGTCCATCGAGTTCAACGTCAAGATGAGCGAGTCGACCACCGCCCGGGTCCACTTCGTCGTCCACCCCCCGCGCGGCCGGGAGATCCCCGATGTCGATGTCTCCGAGCTCGAGCGCCGGCTGACCGAGGCGTCCCGCTCCTGGCGCGACGACTTCACCGCGGCGACCATCGCGGAGTTCGGTGAGGACGTCGGCTCACGACTCGCCCGCACCTTCGAGTCGTCGTTCCCCGAGGCCTACAAGGAGGACTTCTCCGCGGCCACCGGCGCCCTCGACCTGGCCCGCCTCGAGGCGCTGGGTGACTCGGGTACCGACCTGTCCCTGTTCAGCCCGCTCGACGCCGCACGGGGCGAGGCGCGGCTCAAGGTGTTCCGACGGGGCGCGCCGATCTCGCTGTCCGAGGTGCTGCCGGCGTTGTCGTCGATGGGTGTCGAGGTCGTCGACGAGCGGCCCTACCACCTCGACCACGTCGACCATCCGATGTACATCTACGAGTTCGGGCTGCGCTACGGCCCCGGGATGCCCGACCAGATGCGGGAGCCCTTCCAGGACACGATCCGCGCGCTGTGGGACGGCTTCAACGAGATCGACGGTTTCAACGCCCTGGTCCTGGCCGCCGGGCTGACCTGGCGGCAGGCCACGGTGCTCCGGGCCTACGCGAAGTACATGAAGCAGGGCAACAGCCCGTTCGCCGTGGACTACATCGAGGCCGCGCTGCGCGGGAACACCGACATCACGCGGCTCCTGGTGCAGCTGTTCGAGGCCCGGTTCGATCCCGGCCGCAACGGGGTGGGCGCCGATGCCGAGGCCCGCACGGCCCGGGTCGACGAGATCCGGGCCCGGATCGAGCGGGCGCTGGACGACGTGGCCAGCCTCGACCACGACCGGATCCTGCGGTCCTATCTCACGCACATCAGCGCGACCCTGCGCACCAACTACTTCCAGCGCGACGCCGACGGCAACCACCACACCTACATGTCGTTCAAGCTCGAGCCGTCGGCCATCCCCGACCTGCCCGAGCCCCGGCCCCGGTTCGAGATCTTCGTGTACTCCCCTCGGGTCGAGGGCGTGCACCTGCGCTTCGGCGCCGTCGCCCGAGGGGGCCTGCGCTGGTCCGACCGTCGCGACGACTTCCGGACCGAGATCCTCGGCTTGGTCAAGGCGCAGATGGTCAAGAACACCGTCATCGTCCCGGTCGGGGCGAAGGGCGGGTTCTTCTGCAAGCAGCTGCCCGACCCCTCCGACCGCGAGGCGTGGCTCGCCGAGGGTGTCGCCTGCTACACGACCTTCATCTCCGGACTGCTCGACATCACCGACAACCTCGTCAACGGGCAGAGCGTCACCCCGCGCGACGTCGTACGGCACGACGGAGACGACTCCTACCTCGTGGTCGCCGCCGACAAGGGCACCGCGACGTTCTCCGACATCGCCAACGGAGTGGCCAAGCAGTACGGCTTCTGGCTCGGCGACGCGTTCGCCTCCGGGGGCTCGGTGGGGTACGACCACAAGGCGATGGGCATCACCGCCCGCGGCGCCTGGGTCTCGGTCCAGCGGCACTTCCGCGAGCGCGGGATCGACTCCCAGGCCCAGGACTTCACCTGCGTCGGCATCGGCGACATGTCCGGCGACGTCTTCGGCAACGGCATGCTCTGCTCGGAGCACATCAAGCTGGTGGCAGCCTTCGACCACCGTGACGTGTTCCTCGACCCGAACCCCGACCCGGCGAAGTCGTTCACCGAGCGGAAGCGGATGTTCGACCTGCCGCGATCGAGCTGGCAGGACTACGACACCTCGCTGATCTCGCCGGGCGGCGGCGTCTACTCGCGACAGCTGAAGTCGGTCCCGATCAGTCCCGAGGTGCGTACGGCGCTCGACCTCGAGGACGGGATCACCGCGATGACCCCGGCGGAGCTGATGAAGGCGATCCTCAAGGCGCCCGTCGACCTGCTCTGGAACGGCGGCATCGGCACCTACGTGAAGTCGTCCGACGAGACCCATGCCGACGCCGGGGACAAGGCCAACGACGCGATCAGGATCAACGGACGCGAGCTCCGCGCGCGCTGCGTCGGCGAGGGCGGCAACCTCGGTCTCACCCAGCTCGGCAGGATCGAGTACGCCGAGCTGGGCGCGGACCGCGCGGGCGGCGCGATCAACACCGACTTCATCGACAACTCCGCCGGGGTCGACACCTCCGACCACGAGGTGAACATCAAGATCCTGCTCGACCGGGTCGTGGCGGACGGCGACCTGACCGAGAAACAGCGCAACCACCTGCTCGCGGACATGACCGACGAGGTGGCTGCGCTGGTCCTCCGCGACAACTACGAGCAGAACCTCGCCCTGGCCAACGCCGCCGCCAACGCCCCGTCGCTGCTGCACGTGCACGAGGACTGGATGCGGGAGCTGGAGAAGCAGGGCGTGCTCAACCGCGAGCTCGAGGGCCTGCCCTCCACCCGCGTCGTGCGCCGGCGGATCGACCGTGGCGAGAGTCTGACCGCTCCGGAGCTCTCCGTGCTGCTGGCCTGGACCAAGATCGTGCTCGCGGACCGACTGGTCGACTCCGACCTGCCCGACGACCCCTACTGCCATGTCGACCTGATGGCCTACTTCCCGTCGCAGCTCCAGGACGGCTTCGAGCCCGCGATCGTCGAGCACCCACTGCGCCGGGAGATCATCGTGACCCAGGTCGTCAACGACCTGGTCAACGGTGCCGGCATGACATTCTGGCCGCGCCTGGCCGGCGAGACCGGGGCGACACCCGAGGAGCTCACCCGTGCGAACTTCGTCGCGCGCGAGATCTTCGGCTCCCTGCCTTTGCGCGAGGACCTGCGCACCTACGACAACGTGCTCGCCGCGTCGTGCCAGACCCGCATGCGGATCGAGATGCGCACCCTGGTCGAGCGGGCGTCCCGGTGGCTGGTCACCAACCGGCGCCCGCCGCTGGACAGCCAGGGCACCGTGGACTTCTTCCGCGGACCGGTTCAGGGGCTGATGTCCGAGCTGCCCACGCTGCTCACCGGCCGCGAGCTCCGGGCCTACGAGGGACGGATGGCGGGCTTGGTGGAGCAGCAGGTGCCCGAGGACCTCGCCTCACGGGTGGCGGTTCTCCACCCGGCGTACCAGCTTCTCGGCGTCGTGGAGATCGCCGACCGGATGGGGCTCGACCCGGTCGAGGTCACCCGGCTGCACTTCACCCTCGGCGAGCGGCTCGGTCTGCCCGACCTGGTCAGTCGGATCCTGGAGCTGCCGCGCGACGACCGGTGGCAGACGATGGCGCGAGCCGCCTTGCGAGACGACGTGTACGCCGTACACGCCCAGCTCACCGCGCAGGTGCTCCGCGACACCGACGCCGCCGCGTCGGTGCCTGCACGGATCCAGGAGTGGGAGGACGGCGACACCGTGGTCGTCTCACGTGCCGCCACCACGCTCGAGGAGATCTGCGCCGAGGAGACAGGCGACCTGGCTCGGATGTCGGTCGGGCTCCGGGTCGTCCGCGGGCTGCTCGCCAACTAGCGCCCCCGGCACCGACACCCGATGTGACGCCGCCCGGTCTCTACGGGGAAGAGGGCCGGGCGGCGTCACGACTTTGGGGGATGCGGCACCAAGGGTGCGGGCGGATTCCTGACAGAAACCTGACCACGTACCCGGGCCGTGTCTCCCTGCTCGATGGCCGCCACGCCATGGCCTCCCGTCTCCTCGGACGTCGGAGCAACAACCTCCGGGAGAGGCTCACTCGAGCCCGATGCTCAGCGACCGGGGACGCGCACCTCGAACCGGCCACCGGGGCCCGGCCTGGCGACCAGGTCCCCGCCGACAGCGCGCACCATCCGCCGGGCCAGTGGGAGCCCGAGGCCGGCGCCGTCGCCGCCCGTCGTGTGACCGGGGTCGAAGACCGCCTCGACGTCGCCGGGGGCGACTCCCGGACCGTCGTCGACCACGGCGATCACCACGGTGCGGCCCTCGCGGGTGACCTCGAGGCGCGGCTCGCCGGCTCCGTGCCGCTCGGAGTTCTCGAGCAGCGGCCGGATCGCGGCCACGAGCGGGGACGCGGGAGCGGCGAGGACCACGTCGTCGTACGCCGTGGGCGGGAGGTCGAGCTCGGTCCGGACCTGGCCGACGGTCACCCGGGCATCCCTGGCGGCATGTGCCCGGGCCACCCAGAGCATGGTGTCGATGGACTCCCGCATCCGGAGCGCCGCGGCGTGGAGGTTGTCGAGCCCCTCGCGCTGCACCCCGCTGGCCGACCTGCGGGCGAGCTCGACCTCGGCGAGCACGACTGACAGCGGCGTACGCAGCTCATGCGCGATCTCGTCGGTGAGGCGGCGCTCGGCGGAGAGGGCGTCGACGATCCGGTCGAGCATCTGGTCCAGGGTGCGGCCGAGGTGGGCGATCTCGTCGCCGCCCGGCCCGGGGTCGAAGCGGCTGCCGACGTCGTTCTCGCGCCAGTCGTCGGCGAGGTCCGACATCGCCTGCACCCGCCGCAGCGAGCGGGTCGCGGCCATCCAGGCGGCGGCCGTGGCGATCAGGACGGTCGCCGCGCCGAGTCCGGCCGAGAGCCAGAGGGAGTTGCGCTCGGCTCGCTCGTAGGGGTCGTGGTCCTCGGCGGCGACCACCGTGGCGATCCACGTCCCCTGCCGGCGAACCGGCTGGGCCAGGTAGCTGACGTCCTCGATGGTCACTCCCTGCTGGCTGGACGAGGACCCCAGGCCACGCACCGTCCGCTCCAGCGTCGACTGAGACAGGCTGCCGTCGACGAGAGTGCCGTGGGAGTCGAAGATCCAGACGTTCTGGTCGAGGAGCGGCGAGCGCCGCTCGATGACGTGGATCCCGTCCGGTCCCCCCATGACGGTGGCGGAGGCCGCCGACACCCGTGCCTCGAGGCGCGACTGGACCGATTGGTTGTTGCTCTGGCTCAGCAGGAACGCCACACCGGCGACCAGGAGCGTCGCGGTCAGGGTGGAGACCACCAGTGCCGTCGCGGCCATCCGGGTCCGCAACGAGGGGGCCTTCACTGCCATCGGTACCCGACCCCGCGGACCGTGCTGATGTCGGTGAGGCCCAACGGCTCCAGCTTCTTGCGGATACGGCGAACGTAAGAGTCCAGCGTGTTGTCGCTCACGATCGCGCCGTGGGGCCACGCCGCGGCGACGAGGGCGTTCCGGCGTACGACCGCCGACGGCTCCGCCATCAGCCGGCCCAGCAGCCGGAACTCCGTCGGCGTGAGCGGCACCTCGTCGTCGCCCCGGACCAACGCGTGTCGGGCGGGGTCGAGCACGGGTCCGTCGCCGGCGCCCGCCGACGGGGCCGGCGTACGCCGGAGCAGGGCGTCGAGCCGTACCCGCAGCTCGTCGAGGTCGAACGGCTTGGTCAGGTAGTCGTCAGCCCCGGCCTCGAAGCCGGCGATCTTGTCGTGCATGGCGTCCCGGGCGGTGAGGAACAGCACCGGGGCGTCGAGCCCGGCCGCACGCAGGGCCAGGCACAGGTCGCGGCCGTCGGCGTCGGGGAGGCCGATGTCGAGCACCATCACCTCGGGGCGCGCGCGCCCGAATGCCCGCAGGGCCTCGGCGGCCGTTGCCACCACGACCGGGTCGTGGCCCATCGCGCGCAAGGCCCGGGTCAGGACCGAGCGCAGCGCGGGATCGTCCTCGCATACTCCGACGTGGGGCACACCCGGAGCCTAGAAGGGACGGCGAAACGGGGCGAGGAGGTCCATCGGATGTAAGGGGCAGTGAGGGGCCTCGCGTCGTACAAAGAATTGGGTTGTTGTCGGTCACAACGGTTAGAGTCGGGCAACGATGTCTCTCGATCGTTCTCCCACTTCGCAAAGCCACCCGCCCGCCAGCGTGAAGTCGCTGTGGCGGCTTCGGTCCTACCTCCGGCCCCACATCTGGTCCCTGGTGATCATGCTGGTCACCTCCATGACGGGGGTCGCGGTCGCCATCCTGATCCCACTCCAGATCAAGGCCCTGATCGACGGGCCGATCAGCCACCACGACAGCAGCGGCCTGGTGCCGCTCGGCCTGTCCGTCCTCGGGCTGGGTGTGCTCGAGGCCGTCCTGATCTGGTGGCGGCGCTGGGTGCAGAACGCCGCCGTGCTCTCGGTCGAGACCGCCATGCGCCGCGACCTCTACCAGCGGCTGCAAGAGCTCCCGATGAGCTTCCACAGCCGGTGGCAGTCCGGCCAGCTGCTCTCGCGGGCGACCACCGACCTCTCGGCGATCCGGCGGTTCTTCGGCTTCGGGATGCTCTTCCTCCTGGTCAACGTCACCCAGGTCGTCGTCACGACACTGGTGCTGCTGAGCATGTACTGGCCGCTCGGCCTCGTGGTTGCCGCGACCGCCGCCCCGATCGTCTGGCTCTCGATGCGCTTCGAGAAGGGGTACGTCGTGGTGTCCCGCAAGGTCCAGGACCAGCAGGGCGATCTGGCCACCCTCTCGGAGGAGGGTGCCGTCGGCATCCGCGTGATCAAGTCCTTCGGGCGGGCCGGCCACGTCTCGAAGGCGTACGACGACGCCGCCCGGGCGCTGTACGACACAAGCATCGACAAGGTCCGGCTGTCCGCGAAGTTCTGGACCTTCCTCGAGATGATCCCCAACCTCGCCGTCGTCGTCGTGCTGCTGCTCGGCGCGATCGGCGTCGGCCGCGGCGAGCTCACGCCTGGCGAGCTGGTCGCGTTCATCACGCTGATGCTCTCGCTGGTCTGGCCGGTCGCCTCGCTGGGCGTCATCCTCGCGATGGCCCAGGAGGCGATGACCGCAGCTGCGCGCGTGCTCGAGATCTACGACATGGCGCCGGACATCGTCTCCGGGCGTGGCTCCACGCCGTCGACAGCGCGCGGCCATCTACGGCTCGAACACGTCGACTTCACGTTCCCGGGCTCCGACACCCCGGTGCTGCGCGACGTCAACCTCGACGTCCCACCGGGACAGACGGTCGCCCTCGTGGGCGCCACGGGGTCCGGCAAGACCGCGCTCACCTCCCTCGTCCCGCGCCTGTACGACGTGACCGGTGGCCGGGTGACGATCGACGGCGTCGACGTCCGTGACTACTCCCTGCGCGAGCTGCGGTCGCTGGTCGCCACGGCGTTCGAGGAGCCGACCCTGTTCTCGATGTCCGCCCGGGAGAACCTCACGCTCGGCCGGGCCGACGCGACCGATGAGGAGATCGAGGAGGCCCTCGAGGTGGCTCAGGCCGGCTTCGTGCACGACCTCCCGTGGGGCCTGGAGACGCGCATCGGTGAGCAGGGGATGTCCCTCTCCGGTGGCCAGCGGCAGCGACTCGCCCTCGCCCGCGCCGTTCTCGCCCAGCCCAAGGTGCTGGTCCTCGACGACACGCTGTCAGCACTCGACATCCACACCGAGAAGCTCGTCGAGGAGGCTCTGCGCCGGGTGCTCGCCGAGACCACCGGCCTGGTCGTCGCCCACCGCGCCTCCACCGTGTTGCTGGCCGATCGGGTCGCCCTCCTGCAGAACGGCACGATCACCCACGTCGGGCAGCATCGCGACCTGCTGGCCACGGTCCCGGCGTACCGCAACCTGCTCGCCGCTGACTCCGAGGAGCTCGAGGAGGTGTCAGCGTGACAACCGCCACGACTCCCCCTGAGGGACAGGTGAAGGAGGGCCAGGAGTGGCGCGGGGTCGCCGCCGATGACCTCGACGAGATCACCCAGGAGACCTCGGCCAAGCTGGCCGCCCGTTCGCGGCGCCTGCTCGGCAGCCTGCTGCGGCCCTACCGGGGCGTGCTCAAGGTGCTGATGATCGCCGTGGTGGTCGAGAACGCCGCACGGCTCTCGATCCCGCTGCTGGTCGCCAAGGGCATCGACGTCGGGATCCCGCCGATCCAGCAGCACAACGACGTGAAGCCGCTGGTCGGCATCGTCACGCTCGTGCTGGTGGCCACGCTCACCCAGGCGGTCTCGCGCAACATCTTCCTGGTCCGCTCCGGGCGGATCGGCCAGGACATCCTGTTCGAGATCCGGCAGCGCCTGTTCCACCACTTCCAGCGGCTGAGCCCGGCGTTCCACGACTCCTACACGTCCGGTCGGGTCATCTCCCGCCAGACCTCCGACATCGACGCGATCTACGAGATGCTCGAGACCGGGTTCGACGGCCTGATCACCGCCGCCCTGACTCTGTTCGGGACGGCCGTGCTCCTGCTGTTCCTCGACGTCCGCCTCGGGCTCGTCGCCCTGGTCTGCGGACCGTTCCTGGCCTGGGCGACCAACTGGTTCCGCAAGGAGTCGGCCAAGAGCTACCGGGTGACCCGCGAGAAGGTCGCGCTGGTCATCGTCCACTTCGTCGAGTCGATGAACGGCATCCGCGCGGTGCAGGCGTTCCGCCGCGAGCCGCGCAACCAGGAGATCTTCGATGACGTCAACGACCAGTACCGCGCGGCCAACCTGGTCGCCTTCCGGCTCGTCGCGTTCTTCATGCCGGAGATCCGGCTGATCGGCAACGTCACGATCAGCATCGTCCTGCTGTACGGCGGGTATCTCGCCTACCAGGGCAACCTGACCGTGGGTGTCCTCGCGGCGTTCCTGCTGTACCTCCGGCAGTTCTTCGAGCCGATGATGGACATCTCGCAGTTCTACAACACGTTCCAGTCGGCCTCGGCGGCGCTGGAGAAGATCTCCGGCGTCCTCGAGGAGGAGCCGAGCGTCCCCGAGCCGGCGGAGCCGATCGCGATGACCGAGGCGCGCGGCGACATCCGGTTCGACCACCTCACGTTCGAGTACGTCCGCGGCGTCCCTGTGCTGCCCGACCTCGACCTGAGCATCCCGGCCGGACAGACCCTGGCCCTCGTCGGCACCACCGGCGCGGGCAAGACGACGATCGCCAAGCTCGCGACCAGGTTCTACGACCCCACGGAGGGCGCCGTACTCCTGGACAGCGTCGACCTCCGGTCGATCACCTCCGAGGACCTCCACCACTCCGTGGTGATGGTCACCCAGGAGAACTACCTCTTCTCCGGGTCGATCTCCGACAACATCCGGTTCGGCCGACCAGACGCGACGCAGGCCGACGTCGAGCACGCGACTCGGGCCATCGGGGCGCACGGTTTCATCGCCGCGCTGCCCGAGGGCTATGACACCCAGGTGTCCAACCGCGGTGGCCTGCTGAGTGCAGGTCAGCGACAGCTGATCGCCTTCTCCCGTGCCTTCCTGGCCGACCCCGCGGTGTTGATCCTCGACGAGGCGACGTCGTCACTCGACGTCCCCTCGGAGCGACTCGTGCAGCGCGCCCTGCGCACGATCCTCAAAGGCCGGACCGCGATCATCATCGCCCACCGGCTCTCCACCGTTGAGATCGCCGACCGGGTCCTGGTGCTCGAGCACGGGCAGATCGTCGAGGACGGGTCGCCGGAGGAACTGATCGCTGGTGGCGACGGCCGCTTCTCCGACCTCCACGAGGCCTGGCTCGCGTCCCTTGCATGACCGTTGAGTTGGCCCTCCGGGTTCGTTGAGTTGGCCCTCCGGGTTCGTTGAGTTGGCCCTCCGGGTTCCATCCGCCACGCAGCCGCTTCGACCTCGTCCGAACGGCGCGTACCCCTCCTGGAAGGGTCCAGCCCCGCCGCGGCGGCGATGTGACGGGCATCATTGAACCGAACGGTCCGCTGCAACGTATTCGGATCGTGAGGAGGTGTGATGACGGAGAGCGCTGACGCCGTCATCCAGCGTCTGCACGACGAGCACGCTGGTGCTCTGTGGGGCCATTGCCTGCGCCTGACCAACTACGACCGTGCGCGGGCCGAGGACGTCTGCCAGGAGACCCTGCTGCGCGCCTGGCGCAATGCGGAGCTCCTCGACGAGTCGCAGGGCTCGGTCCGGGCCTGGTTGTTCACGGTGGCCCGCAACATCGTCATCGACGAGTCCCGAACCCGCCGTGCCCGGTCGGAGATCCCGATGGGAGACCTGCCCGAGCCGGCCCGCACCGAGGACAGCAGCGACGAGCTGCTGATGACCTGGGTCGTCGCCGACGCCGTCACCCGCCTCTCGCCCGAGCATCGTGCCGTGCTCCAGGAGACCTACTTCAAGGGACGCCCGGTCGCCGAGGCCGCCCGCCGCCTTGGTATCCCGGAAGGCACGGTGAAGTCACGTACGCACTACGCCCTCCACGCCCTCCGGCTCGCTTTGGAAGAGATGGGGGTGGTCGCATGAACCAGCCGCAGTCCGAGTGCCGCTACGAGATGTGGGACGGCTCCTACGTCCTCGGCTCGCTGTCGCCCGCCGAACGCCGTGAGTTCGAGGCGCACCTCGACGGCTGCCCCACGTGCTCGCGCGCGCTTCGCGACCTGGCCGGTCTGCCCGGCCTGCTGGGCCGCATCGGCTCCGAGGTGCTGGACCTCGCCGAGCCCGAGCCGGTGCCCGAGACCCTGCTTCCGCGCGTGTCGCGCGCCGTACGCCGTCAACAGCACCGCCGCACCTGGCTCACGGCAGGCGCTGCGGCCGCCGCGGCGGTGGCGGTCACCGTCGGCGGCGTCGCGGTGTTCGACCATCCGTCGAGCGCACCGCGCTCGGAGCCCCCGCC
>JAFMQY010000181.1 GCA_017354415.1 Nocardioides sp. | reverse complement strand
CGTTCGTGGCATCAGAAGAACCCGAGCTTCTTCTCGTCGGTGCTGACCAGGACGTTCTTGGTCTGGCTGTACGCGTCGAGCATCAGCTGGTGGTTCTCGCGGCCGATCCCGGAGATCTTGTAGCCGCCGAACGCCGCGCCGGCCGGGTACTGGTGGTAGCAGTTGACCCACACGCGGCCGGGTGAGCAGCCAGATCGCTATTGCGCACATTTGCGCCTATGCGTACGCCGTCGTCGACGTCGATGGAGTCCAGCGGTAGCGCAGTGACGTCGAAAGGACCCTTGGGGATGCGATGCCCAGCTTCAGGTGGTCGACCAGGTTGCTGCCGCCACCGACGAACGTCGCGTCCGGGACTCCGGAAACCCACGCCACCGCCTCGGAGGCATCCGCGGGACGGCGGTACTCCAGTTCTCTCATATCGACCCCTGCGCCGTACGACGGACCGCGGCCAGGATGTTCACGTAGGCGCCGCAACGGCACAGGTTGCCGCTCATCCGCTCTCGGATCTCCTCGTCCGTCGGCGCCGGGGACCGCTCCAGGTCCTCGGTGACAAAGCTGGGGTGGCCCCGCGCGATCTCGTCGAGCACGCCGACCGCTGAGCACACCTGCCCCGGCGTGCAGTAGCCACACTGGAGTGCATCGTCCTCCAGGAAGGCGGCCTGCACCGGATGCCTCGTCCCGCACCAATCGGCCGAGCCCACCGGCTGTGACGATCTCCGCGCCGTCATACGCCACGGCCAGTGAAAGACAGGTCAGATGCCGGCGGCCGTCGAGGAGGACCGTGCACGACCCGCGCTGACCGTGATCGCAGCCCTTCTTCGCGCTCGTCACCCCCAGCCGCTCGCGCAACGCGTCCAGCAGGGTGGTCCTGGTGTCGACCTCGACCCTGCGGCGTACACCGTCGACCGTCAAGGTGACCTCGGCCTCCATCCGGCGCCCGTACCCAACAATTCCTCAGTGAAAACGGCTCATCGACATCAAGCCGCTCGGCGGCAGGTGCCAGCATCTGCATCGCCCGCCGCACCGGGGCGATCCGGCGCAACCCGGCTCGGTCGCCGGATGGACCGCCATGCCGGCACCCGCCGCCTCCGGAACCTGGCACGCACCGCGGGGGTCCCGGCACACCTTCGTGACGACCATGCTCGACGCTGGAACGGACCTGCGCGATGTCCAGATCGCCGCTCGCGATGCCGCCTCGCGCACCACGATGAGATACGACCAAGCACACAACAACTCGACCCCCCACCAAGTCCCGGCCGCATTCATGGCGTCAGCGACCCGAACGACTCTGCCGATGTGCGGGTTGTCGGTGGTCTCGCGGTCGCAAGTCGCCAATGAAGGCCAGTCGCGCCGGTGACTACCGGCACGGCCTGTACGGGAGATCGAACAGGTCGTCGGTCTTCCGTATCGTGTTGAAGTTGAATTGGGGCGAGTTGGATTGGGGGCAGAACGCAGACGGCGGCGACTCGTACTCCACGTCGAACACCGCCTTGCCGTACTGCGCCGGCCAGGACTGGAGCGCCCCGCACTCAGCGTTCTGCCAGCACTCCTCCTCGATCCCGAAGTCGAAGTAGGGCTGGAGTGCGTCGGCTTGGTCCCGGTCGTTCTTCAGCCCGACCGATAGCCCCACCCGGTGGGCGAGGTTCGCCAACGCCGCGTTGTAGGAGAGCTGTGCGGCAGGGGTGATCGAGAGCCCGGAGCGATTCTGGTAACCGTCGACGTCGTCGAACTCGATCGCGTCCACGCCGATCAGCTTCGCCTCCTTCACCCTGGCGAGCATCTCGTCCAACAGGAACTGACGGGTGGTCTCGGACCGCCCGGTGTTCGGGTTGATCCCCTTCACACCAGGGTTGATGTTCAGCCAGTACTCGTCGGGGAAGTTGCTGAGCGGGTTCCCGAACAAGCAGCCGTCACAACTCTGGTCGAACGCCTGCATCTCCGGGTAGTCCGGGCGCCAGGTCTCCGCCGTGCCGGCATCCACATAGCCGATGACCTTCGCACCGCGCACGTGCAGCGCCCGGACGGCTGCGTAGTTCAGGACGGAGTAGTCCTGCGGCGAGTAGCACTTTCCGTCCTCGAGGAAGTCGATGTCGAAGACCGTCGGCGCGACGGTCCGGCCGCTCGCGAACGATGTGCCCGTCACTCCGATGTTGACGAACCCCGTGCTTGCGTAGCGACATCCGCCATGACGACCCGGCGACCCCTGCAGCTGGTACTGCCACCGTGCCTTGACCGCGGGCTTCCAGCAATGGCCGGCCGACTGGTTGCAGGCCAGCGGCGCAGGCAGGGGCGCCGCCGCCAGGCGGGCGGACCTGCCCGCCGCCGGGATCGTCGTCAGCCCGAGCACCAGGACTACCAGCGAGACCGACAAGAGCAGGCGCCTGGCGTCCGCACGAACGCTCATCGCTGCCTCCCTCCGAAAGCACGATCGAATCCTCTGGTGCGGTCCCGGTGCCCAAGCGAGAGCGGTGGGTCGACAGTACTGCTGGCTGTCGGACCGGGTCCACCATCGACCGCAGAGCCCAACCCGATACTGCCCTCAGCCGCCGACCTGGAGACCGTCGGACACGGTTTCGGGCGGCGTGCTGGCGTCCCGTGCTCGTCCGGCTTCGACCTGTGCCACGACGCGTGCTCGGCGCAGGAGGGCGATCACTTGGTGCGCTGTGCGCCCTGGCTGGTCATTCCAGCGGACCAGATCGATCACGTGTCCTGCTCGCGCGACGGGCGAGGGGCACCAGCGGACGGGCTCACGTACGCCGCGGAACGAGGCGTGCCAGGTCAGATCGATCGTTCTCTGGACGAGCTGACTTCGGGTTTCCGTCGGACCGCCAGCGGCCTGCACGATCGCGCCCACGAGGCAGGTCGAGACCACCTGGTCAGGGGAGAGCGTGCGGGTGATCCGAGGGGAACAGCCGGTGACGATGCGCCTCGAGCCCGACGGGTCGACGTAGGTGAACCATCCGTGCTGCATCCATCCGTGCTCCACACAGCGAGTGGCCTCGGCGAGCAGCCCGTCGATGCGGGACAACTCGGCTAGTTTGGCGCTTCGTCTGTCCTGCTCGCGGAGCGCGCGGCGCAGCCGCCTGCGGTCACGACGGCGGCCGCGACCGGACTCCAGAACGACGCGCTGATCAAGTAACGACACCACGGCCCCCTCTCGTGAGAAGGCGAGCCGCCCCGGAGCTCCGGACAATCCGGGCGGCGGCCCGCATATCGCAGAACTATGTGAATCTACGCCTGCGAACGGTGGCTGGTCGAGGGACTGCTCGGCCGGGACGGGCGCGTCGATGCGCCGCCAACCCGCCATCCGTGAGCGCCGCGATGGGCGGACCCCTGGCTATGGGGTCGAGCCGAGGAGAGCGATCATCGGGGACAGGGCCTGCCGACGGGAACGACCGCGATGACGTCGGGGATCTCCGACCGGAGAGGTCCTACCGGGTCAGCCCCCACGGGTCGCGGTGAGGAGATTGAGTCGGTGGAACGCGTCGGCGAAGCCGTCGACGATCTGTTCGTGGTCGGGGACCAGTCCAGCATCGGCGGTTGCCCGGCTTGTCCATCTCCAGCCACAGGGCGTCCTGCACGCCCAGCCGCTGTCGTTCGCTCATGACGTGCCCGATTGGTCCCTCGCCGAGTTTGTCGGCGCGAACGACCCGCGGGTCTACGTCTGCTCCTTCCTCTCGTCGGCGACCCTGTCGAACACCGCGTCGACGGGCCGCTCGGATGATGACGTCGCCAGCGAGGTGAGTCATGGCAGTCCTTCTTGCCTGCGCCGACGTCGTCCTCCCGGACCGTCGCCGGCTTTCCCGCCTCGCGCGGACGCCGTATGCCCCAAGCAGCAGGCCGACGCAGGCGACCTCCTCCCCTGTCCCCACACCTCCGCGTCCACGTCCTGCCGTGTCCAGCTCTCAGATCCCGTGGCGTCGCTCTCGCGCGGAGTGTGGCCATCGGCCACCCGATCGTGCTGGCCGATGAACCGACCGGGAGCTCGACACTGCTCGATGATCACCGCGTCGGCACGACCCACGGGGTACGACGCTCGTGGGCCACCATCCGGCTCGGAACCAGGATCAGTACCAATGGGACGCCGCCCACGAGCACGCCGAGGACGATCAGCCCGGCCACGACCCAAGGGAGCGCGGGGAGCTCGGCCCCGACCGCGGCGTCGGCCCGGATGCCGGGACTCGCGTCGGCGTTCATCAGGACCACGCTCCAGCGTCCTTTGCGCACGCCCCACACCAGGGACCGGGTTCGGGCCCTCGCGACGGCGTGCTCTGTCCAGATGGGGAGCCCTCCCGGACGAACGGTGAGCGATCTCGTGCCCTGCAGTGTGTACTCGGCGTGGCCACGGTTGAAGCGCTGGAGCACCGAGACTCGCGCGTCACCGAGGTAGCGGTTCACCAAGGCCGTTCGCGCGAGTCCGACGAACACAGCCTTGCCTCCCGTCGGTGTCACCTTGACCTCGACGTCGCCGAGCAGCCGGTGTGGTAGCGACGGCTGGTCCGCCCGCACCGTCATCTCCTGCGTGGTGATCGCGTAGCCGACGCTGCGCAGGGAGCTGGTCGGGCTGGTCACGAACCCGCCAGAGTCGCGGCCGGTCGCGCCCACGACACCGAGGACCACGGCCGGAGCATCATGGCGAAGGCGAGCAGTCCGGCCAACGAGCCGAGCACGACCGATATCACGCGGCCACCCGTCCATGCCGACGGACGCTCCTGACCGGAGGCCGTGCCGGTCGTGGGCGGGGCTTCGATGGTCTCCGCCGGCTGCGCAGGTGGAGCCGGCATCCTCGGGCTGCCGATCATGGCGACGGATCCGTCCTCGTGCCCACCCTGGTCGAGTGCGAAGGGTGGGTATCGGTCGGTCATCAGCGCCACGTAGCCGGCGACGCGCAGCACCCAGCGGTTCAGGCCGAGGATCAGGTCGAAGATGCGCTGGGGGTACCGGCCGGTCACCAACAGGACGACCGCCGCAACGCACACCAGCAGGCCGATCAGCCCGCTGCCCCAGTACGGCGTGTGCTCGCCCGCGCGCACGGCGTAGCCGCGCCACCCAGGAAGAAGCCCAGCGCGATGTAGTGCGGGATCGCCCAACAGCCACCACTTGACCAGCACCAGGCCTCGGGACAGGTGCTGGGGCTACTCGATGGCGATGTGGGCGAGGTAGTCGGAGACGTCACGAAGGGTGAACGGCGGGTACCGGTCGGTGCCCAGCGCGCCGTACGCGTAGTAGGCGACCCGCCACGTCCAGCGCAGCACCCCGACGTTGAAGTCGAACAGGGCTCGCGGGGTAGCGACCCGTGACGATGATCCCGAAGACGGCGACCACGCTGGTCACGGCGAACGCGACCCACAGGAACGCCAGGACCACGTAGTGCGGGATCGCCAGGACCCACTTGACCAACCACAGCCAACGGCTCACCCCGAGATCGAGATCCGCGTTCACATGTACCGGGTACTCGACGGTCGGCATCGCTCTCCTCCAGACCTACTCCGTGGCGCGCATGCAGACCCCTCCATCTCCATGCTGTCGACCGCCGATCCGGCAGGGATGAGGCCTTCGTCCCTCCGTGGCGGACCGTCGGCCCCGGTGTCCGGCAGATCCTGCGAGGAAGTCCGGAGTAGGCGTGAACCCGGCCATCCGTGAGGGCCGCGATGGGCGGACCCTCGCGATGGCGTCGAGCCGAGGAGGGCGATCATCGCGGACAGGACCTGCCGACGGGAACGAGCGCGATGACCTCGATGATCCTGGGTTGGCCGAGGACGACCACCTGACCTCGGAGTGCACCAGGGGGGCGACATGGACGCGTGACACGTGCGCAGACGCCCTGGGTCACACCTGCTTGGGCACGTTGCCGTTGAGACTGAACATCCATCGCATCATCTTGTGTCCGGCGTCCGCGGTCGGGTCGAACATGCACGGGCAGCCACCGTCGATGACGGTGACCCCGTGTTCACGGCCGTATGCTGTCGCGGTTTCGGACACGCTTCCGGCACCTGGCCCGCGGTGCATCCACACCTGCGGGATCCCCAGGTCGACGCACTCGCGCATGGTGGACTCGGCGATCTCCGGGCGCGTGCCGATCACCACGGCCTGCACATGGCCGGGCACCGACTTCAGATCCGAGTAACACGGGTCGCCCTCGACTCGATCGGCGTTCGGGTTGATCGCGACGACGTCGTACCCGCGGTCCTTCAGCCGCTGATAGACCACGTTCGCTCCGTGACCCTTCGGGTTCCGAGAGACCCCGGTGACCGCGATCCGCTCGTTGGCCAAGAAATCCTTTGCTGCCTGCTTGATCGCGACCACCACACACCTCCAGAGCGCACGCGATGCCTCGGTGAGCTCACCGGGCGAGCCCACCAAGCACTAGTCCCATGCTGGTGAACACCCCGGGGTCCAGAACAGGGGCGAACGTCCCGCGGCGCCGGGCAGTTCTAGGCTCTGGTCGTCTCACGAACTGCCACCAGAACTGCCACCCGATCCGGCGTCCCCCAAGGCGGTGTGGACAACCCGCAGCGCGCCCACCCCAGACCTGTCCACGTGCACCGAACCGTGGGCGGATTGCTTGTCGTCGCCGCCGTCAAGCCCGGGAAGCTCGGCGACACGTTCCTTGACGACGCCTGCCAGGATTATCGGAACCCACCGGCACCCGACGTCGACCTGACGCCGATCACATGACCAGCGCATGCGCACGCCCGACCTACAAGACGTGATGTCCGATGAGCTGGCCGATGTGCCGAATGTCCACGCTGCCCTTGAACTCCAATCGGACCTTTCCCAGACCGCTGAACCAGAGCTCGAGTTCTGAGTCGCGGTCAAACGTGCCCGCTGTCTCGACGCTCCATGCCTGGATCTTGGTCATGGGCAGTGACGAGTAGTCGCGCTTCTTGCCTGTCATGCCTTGCACATTGATAGCGATGACGCGCTTGTCGGTAAAGACGACGGAGTCCCGAATGCCCTTGAAGGCAAGGTGTACCTGCTCCCCTTCCACAAGAAGAGGTTGAAGGTCGGCCCCAAGGGTCTGAGGATCGACAGGACCTAGCTTGACGAAGGTTGCACTATCGAAGTCGATCACGTCTGCACTGTAGGTCGACTCGATCTGCCCCGACAGTCCGCTTGTCTTTGCCCGAGACGACACGGTGTTGGGACCCGCTCGGCACTTTCGAACTGGGCCGCCGGTCTCCTGGCGATGGATCACTCTGAGATCTGACCCGGTGTGACCCGGTTTTCCTGACGCGCGAGCCGCCGACAGTGTCAGCGTCCGGCATTTGGTGCGCATAGGTCGACCTAGGGGACGAAAGCGGCGGACGAAGCACGATCCACCGCTTCCGTGTGCCACAGAGAACCACGCGGCGCCTAGCGTGTGTCCCGAACTGCTACCAAGCGTGAATGTGGGCCGAATCGCGCTCGATAACCGGCGCTGACCTGCGTGTTTGCTCCCCCGGTTGGACTCGAACCAACAACCCTTCGGTTAACAGCCGAATGCTCTGCCAGTTGAGCTACAGGGGATCGTTGAGCCCGCACAGGTTAGCAAGATGGCTCGGGACGCTGCGAATCGGGACCGACGGGTGCCGGCGTACTCCTCACCGAGCCCGGTCAGTCCAGTCCCACGTCGGCTCGGGCCGCAGCGAGAGCCTCCTCGGCGGCGGTCTGTACGAAGGGGTCGGCGGGGTCGATGCCCGCGTCGTACTCGTAGACCCAGAGCACCTCCGACCGCCCCGACGGCGCACGGCGGGCGATCACCCGGAGGCCGCGGCGACCCTCGATGGGGACGTGCCGGACCAGGAGCACGCTGGCGGTGACCCGCTCACGGACCAGCTGCAGGAGGCGGTCGGCCTCCTCCGGGGAGGCGTCGTCCAGGGTGAGGTCGTGCTCCACACGCGGATGGCCCCAGGTGCCGACCTCGCTGATCCGCAGGCGAGCCAGGTCGCGGTCCCACTCGGCAGCCTCGACCTGCTCCCACGTAACCCGGCCGTCGGGCAGGTAGCACGCGTCGCGGGTGCCCGCGACCCAGCCGCCGCCCGCCAGCCGGGCCCACGCCAGCAGCCGCTCCCCCGG
>JAFMQY010000180.1 GCA_017354415.1 Nocardioides sp. | reverse complement strand
CGCCGGCAGCGCCGACCAGGGAGGCGAGCGGGCTCCGGGCGCCGTTCTGCACGGCAACCGCCGTCCGGGAGCCGCTGGTGGAGACCGGGAACCCCTGGAACAGGCCGGCCGCCAGGCTTGCGGAACCGACGCCGACCATCTCCCGGTTGCCGTCGACCTCGTCGCCGGCCCGCGCCGCGAACACGCTCGCGGTCGAGATGGTGTCGGTCAGCGAGACCACGGCGATGCCGACCGCTCCGGCGACCAGCAGCGGAAGGTCGTGCGCTGAGACCGAGGGGATGGTGAGCGGCGGGAACCCCTGCGGCATCGCCCCGACCACGCCGACGCCGTGGCTGGACAGGTCGAACAGGCGCACCGCAGCGATGGCGAGCATGACGGCCACCAGGACGCCGGGCACCATCCGCAGGAAGCGCTGACAGAGCAGGATCACCGCCAGGCAGGCCACCCCGACGACCACGGCGATCCCGACGACCTCACCGTCAGCAACCCCGCGCACGAACGCCCGAGCCTCGGGGATCAGGCCGTCCGCCTCGACAGAGAACCCGCAGAGCTTCGGCAGCTGGCTGATCAGGATCGTCAGCGCCAGTCCGTTGATGTATCCCAGCTGCGTCGGCCGGGACAGCAGGTCGGCGACGAAGCCGAGCCGCAGCAGGCCGGTCGCGACGGTCAGCGCGCCGACGATGAGCGAGAGCACGGACGCGTAGGCGACCGCCTGCTGGGGGCTGCCGGCCACGACCAGGGGGGCGATGGTGGCCGCGATCACCGGGCCCAGCGAGGAGTCCGGACCCAGCACCAGCACCCGGGAGGGCCCGAACACGGCGTAGGCGAGCAGCGCGACCGCGGTCGTGTACAAGCCGGTGATCGCAGGCAGGCCGGCGAGCTCGGCGTACGCCATCCCCTGAGGGACGAGCAGGGTGGAGAGCACGAGGCCGGCCACGACGTCGTACCGGAGCCAGGCACGCGGGTAGCGGTACAGATGCCGGAGGCCCGGCACGGCACGCACCAGGATGCGGCCAGGTTGCGATGCCGTCAGGGTCACGGGTTGGGTCCGCCTTCACCGCCGGTGGCGCCGATATGTGAACGGCAGGCTACGCCCGGGCGCGGTGGAGCCGAGGGCGTGACGAACCGGGGGTCCGGTCGGTCACTGGGTGACGCGGTAGGCGTCGAAGACGCCGGGGACGCTGCGGACGGCGCGGAGCACCGTGTCGAGGTGCTTGGCCTCGGCCATCTCGAAGGTGAAGCGGGTCTTGGCGACCCGGTCGCGGGTGGTCGACAGGGTGGCGCTGAGGATGTTCACGTGCGCGTCCGAGAGCACCATCGTGATGTCGGACAGCAGGCGGGCCCGGTCGATCGCCTCCACCTGGATGTTGACCAGGAACGTCGAGTGCGCGGTCGGCGCCCACTCCACCTCGAGCAGCCGCTCCGGCTGCCGCTGCAGCTCGGCGGCGTTGGTGCAGTCGCGGCGGTGGACGGAGACGCCACCGCCCTTGGTCACGAAGCCGAGGATGGCGTCCGGTGGGACCGGCGTGCAGCACCGGGCGAGCTTGACCCACACGTCGGGCGCTCCCTTGACGATCACGCCGGACTCGCCCGGGGCGGTCTTCGCCCGGGTGCGCGGAGCGGTGATGCTGACGGCCTCGGCCAGGTCCTCCGCCGCACCCTCCTCGCCGCCGTGCAGCTCGATCACCCGGCGTACGACGGCCTGGGCGCCGAGGTTACCCTCCCCCACGGCCGCGTACAGCGCCGACACGTCGGCCAGCCGGAAGTGGGCTGCGGCCAGGGTGAGTGACTCGTGGGAGAGCACTCGCTTGAGCGACTGCCCCTCCTTGCGCATCAGCTTGGCGATCTGGTCCTTGCCCCGCTCGATCGCCTCCTCGCGGCGCTCCTTGGTGAACCACTGCTTGATCTTGCTGCGCGCACGCTGCGACTTGACGAACTGCAGCCAGTCGCGCGACGGGCCGGCCGTGGGCGACTTGGACGTGAAGATCTCCACGACGTCGGAGTTGTCGAGCGTCGACTCCAGCGGCACCAGTCGGCCGTTGACCCGGGCCCCGATCGTGTGGTGCCCGACCTCGGTGTGCACGGCGTAGGCGAAGTCGACCGGGGTCGAGCCCACCGGAAGCGCGATCACGTCGCCGCGTGGTGTGAAGACGTACACCTCGGCCCGGTTGATCTCGAAGCGCAGCGACTCCAGGAACTCCCCGGGGTCCTCGACGTCGCTCTGCCAGTCGAGCAGCTGCCGGACCCAGTTCATGTCCTCGAGGTCGCCGAGCTTGTCGGTGTCGACGCCGTTGCGGCGGTTCTCCTTGTACTTCCAGTGCGACGCGACGCCGTACTCCGCCCTGCGGTGCATGGCGACGGTGCGGATCTGCATCTCGACCGGCTTGCCCTGCGGCCCGATCACCGTCGTGTGCAGCGATTGGTACATGTTGAACTTCGGAGTCGCGACGTAGTCCTTGAACCGCCCCAGCACCGGCGTCCATCTGGCGTGGATGACGCCGAGCGCGGAGTAGCAGTCGCGGTCCTCGTCGACCAGGATCCGCAGGCCCACCAGGTCGTAGATGTCGTTGAACTCACGGCCACCGACGATCATCTTCTGGTAGATCGAGTAGTAGTGCTTGGGCCGTCCGGTGATCCGCGCCTTGACCTTCGCCTCCTTCAGGTCCGTCTCGACCTGCTCGATCACCTGGGCCAGCATCTGGTCGCGTGACGGCGCCCGCTCGGCCACCATTCGCACGATCTCGTCGTAGATCTTCGGGTGCAGGGTCGCGAACGCGAGGTCCTCGAGCTCCCACTTGATGGTGTTCATGCCGAGCCGGTGGGCCAAGGGCGCGTAGACGTCGAGCGACTCGGTGGCCTGCCGCTCCTGGGTCGACTGCTTGACGTAGCGGACGGTGCGCATGTTGTGGAGCCGGTCGGCGAGCTTGATCACCAGGACCCGGATGTCGCGGGCCATCGCCACGATCATCTTCCGGATGGTCTCGGCCTGCGCCGTCTCGCCGTACTGCACCTTGTCGAGCTTGGTCACCCCGTCGACCAGCAGGGCGACCTCGTCACCGAAGTCGGACCGCAGCTCCTCGAGGGTGTACGGCGTGTCCTCGACCGTGTCGTGGAGCAGCGCCGCGACCAGGGTCGGCTCGGTCATACCGATGTCGGCGAGGATCGTCGCGACCGCCAGCGGGTGGGTGATGTAGGGGTCGCCGCTCTTGCGGGTCTGGTTGCGGTGGAGATGCTCGGCGGTGCGGTAGGCCCGCTCGAGCAGGGCCAGGTCGGCCTTCGGGTGGTTGGCGCGGACCGAGCGGAACAGCGGCTCGAGCTCCGGCTTCTCGTTCTGGCTGCGGCCGCTGCCCATCCGCGCCAGACGGTTGCGCATGGCCCGCGGCGACGGAAGGCGCTCGGCTGCCCGCTCACGCGCCGACGGCGAGGCACGCTGCGCCGTGGCACGCTCCGGTGCCGCGGGGAGACTGCGCTCGGTCGCCATGCACCAAGTCTACGGACGACTCGGTCCTGCGCAGCCGATCGGTTTCCGAGACCGTCGCCCCCGGCGCAAACGCCGAGGCGGCGCTCAGACGGTCATCAGGCTGGTCAGCGGCAGGTCGCCGATCGCCTCGCGGCCGGGGAGGAAGCTGAGATCCAGCAGCACTGCCACCCCATGGGCGACGGCACCGGCGCGTTCGACCAGGCGGCGGGTGGCCGCCACGGTCCCGCCGGTGGCGAGCACGTCGTCGACGAGCAGGACCCGGGCGCCCGGCGCCAGCCCGTCGCGGTGCAGCTCCAGGGTGGCCTCGCCGTACTCCAGTGCGTAGGACTCGGCGATCGTCTCGCGCGGGAGTTTGCCGTGCTTGCGGACCGGAACGAAGCCGGCCCCCAGCGCGAGCGCGACCGGGGCGGCCAGGATGAACCCGCGCGCCTCCATCCCGACCACGTGGTCGACGACCACCTGGCCTGACTGGTCCCGCCCCGCGGCGGCGAGCGCCTCCACCACGGCCGCGAAGGCGACGGGATCGGCCAGCACTGGGGTGATGTCCTTGAACACCACGCCCGGCTCGGGGTAGTCCGGCACGTCGAGGACGAGTCGCCGCAGCGCGTCCACCGCGACGTCCGGCCCGACGGCCGGACCCGTCACTTCTTGCCCCGCTTGGACCTCGACTGCCGCGTCGGCTGGGAGCGGCCACTCGCCGAGCTCGGGCGCACCGGGCGGGACGCCTGTGGCACGACTCGACCACGACCTGCGGCCTCGGTATGGGGCTGCGGCCGGTTGCCGCCGGAACGGGCCGCGGCGGGCTCCTCGTCACCCGACAGCGGTGCGCTGTCCGAGGACGGGCCGGGTACGGCGTTCGGGTCGGTGGCGATCGGCATGTCGTCGGTGTACGCCGGCACGGAGGCGTACCGATCGGCGGTCTGGTGCCGGCGGCGGGCCTTGATCCGCTTCTCCAGCTCCTGCACGTCGGCCTCCCGCGACTTCATGTGCGCCAGCAGAGGCGTCGCGATGAAGATGGAGGAGTAGGCACCCGCGGCCATGCCGACGAAGAGCGCCAGGGCCAGGTCCTTCAAGGCACCGGACCCGAGCTGCACGGCACCGACGTAGAGGATCGCGCCCACCGGGATCAGCGCCACGATCGAGGTGTTGATCGACCGCACCAGGGTCTGGTTCACGGCGAGGTTGGCGGCCTCGGCGTACGTCATGTGGGAGGCACGCAGGTTCTTGGTGTTCTCGCGCACCTTGTCGAAGACGACCACCGTGTCGTACAGCGAGAACCCGAGGATCGTGAGCACACCGGTGACGGTCGCCGGTGTCACCTCGAATCCGGACAAGGCATAGATGCCGACCGTGATCACCAGGTCGTGCGCCAGCGCGACCATGGCTGCGACCGACATCTTCCATTGTCGGAAATAGCCCCAGATCAGCAGCACGACGAGCACCAGGAAGACCACCAAGCCGGTGATAGCCCGTTTGGCGACCTCCCTGCCCCAGCTGGGTCCGATCTCGTCGATAGAGATATCGGCCTTGGTGACGTCGACCGTCTGCTGGATGGTCTGCGAGATCTGGGCGCTCTCCACCGGCGTGAGTGGCTCGGTCTCGACCAGGATGCTGTTCCGCCCGGCAGTGGTGACCACGACCTGCTCCGCCGACTTGATCCCGGTGTCGGCCACAGAGTTGCGCAGCGAGTCGGCGTTGGCCTGCGTGACCTGGCTCGTCGGCAGGGACACCGTGAACTGTGCGCCACCGCGGAACTCCAGCCCCCAGTTCAAGCCACGGAAGTAGAGCCCGAGCACGGCCGCGATGATGATGACGGCCGAGATGGTGTACCAGAGTCTGGTCCTGCCGACGAAGTCGACCGACCTCTTGCCGGAGTAGAGGTCGTTGCCGAGGCGGCTGAACTTGCCCATCAGGCCCTCCCTCCTGCCGGCAGACGGTCGAGGCCGAGGTTCTCCGCGTCGAGTCCGGAGAGCTTGTGGCCCTTGTTGAAGAACGTGAACCGCGCCAGCCAGGACACCATCGGGTGGGTGAACCAGAAGAACACGGCGAGGTCGATCACGGTCGACAGGCCCAGCGCGAACGCGAAGCCCTTCACCACGCCGGCCGCGAAGATGTACAGCACGACCGCCGCCAGGATCGACACCGAGTCCGCCGCCAGGCAGGTGGCCCTCGCGCGGATCCAGCCCGCCTCGACGGCGACCCGCATGGACTTCCCGGATCTCATCTCGTCGCGTATGCGTTCGAAGAACACGATGAACGAGTCCGCGGTGATGCCCACCGCGACGATCAGACCCGCGATGCCGGGCAGGGTCAGGGTGAAGCCCGCACTCTTCGCCAGCAGCAGCACGAGGGCGTACGTCGTGAAGCCGGCCACGATCAGGGACGAGATCACGACCAGACCGAGCCCGCGGTAGTAGAGGAGGCAGTAGATCATCACAAGCACGAGCCCGGCGATGCCGGCGGTGATGCCCGCGCTCAGCTGGTCACCGGCGAGGGACGGACCGATCGTCTGGATCGTCGTCTTCTCCTTGTCGAAGGTGATCGGCAGCGCGCCGTACTTGAGGCTCGTGGCCAGGCTCTTGGCCTCCGACTCGGTGAAGTTGCCGGTGATCTGCGAGGTGCCGTTGGAGATCACCGACTGGAAGTAGGGCGCGGAGATGACCTGGCCGTCGAGCACGATCGCGAAGGTCTTGGTCTGGTCGCCGGCCATCGCCTGCGAGAGCTGCCGCTGGATGTCCGCACCGTGGTTGTTGAGCTGGAGGTTCACCGCCCACTGCACCTGGTTCTGCGGGATGCCCGCGGAGGCCGAGGTGATGTCGGTGCCCTCGATCTGCGCCGGGGAGAGGAGGTACTTGTTCCCCTGGGCGTCGCAGGTGACCAGCGGGAGGTCGGGGTCGTCGACGACCTGCTTCGTCGAGTTGGCCGGGGGGCAGGTGTAGGCGTTGTAGACCGCCACCGACTGCGGGTCGGGGTTGGTCATCCAGGTGAGGCCGTCCTGGAACGCCTTCTTGTTCTCCGGCGTGTACTTCACCTGCGAGGTCGAGGTCGGCGCGTTCCCCTGGGTCGGCGACGGGGTGGGCGACCCGGTGGGCGACGCGGTGGGTGAGGCGGTGGGCGCCTGGCCGGCCTTGTTCTTGCCCAGCAGGGCGGGTGGGCGGTTGTTCCCGGACTGCTTGGGCTTGGGCTGATGGGACTTGGGGCTGGGTGACGACTGCGGGGAGCCGGTGGCCGGCGCGGTCGGCAACGGCGTGCTCGGCGCGGTCTGGGGCACCTGGGCGACCAGCCGGAAGCGCAGCTGCGCCTGCCGGGTGACCGTCTGGACCAGGCTGTTGTTCGTGTTGCCCGGGATCTGGACGACGATCATGTTGTTGCCCTGCGTCGTCACCTCGGCCTCGGCGACACCGGAGCCGTTCACGCGGCTGTCGATGATGCTGGCGGCCTCGTTGAGGTTGCTCGAGGAGACGCTGCCCTTGGCGGTCAGCTGGATCTGTGTGCCGCCCCGGAGGTCGAGCCCGAGGGCCGGTTTCCACGTCCCGATCAGGGCGACCAGGCCGTAGGCGATCGCCAGCACGATGAAGAACACCGCCACGGTGCGTCCCGGGCGAGCGCTGGTGCGTGCCATCTGCTTACTTCTCCTCCGGCTCGTCGGCCACGTCGGCCGCGAGCTCCGTTCCACCGTCGTGAGCCGTCGGTGTCACGACCCGGCCGACCGCTTGGCGGACGACCTTCAGGGTCACACCCTCCGAGACCTCGAGCTGTACCGTCTCTCCGTCCAACGCGCGAAGGACGCCGATGATCCCCGAGGTCAGCATCACCTCGTCGCCCACAGAGAGGTCCCGCTGCATCTGTCCCATTGTCCGGTTGCGGCGCTGCGCCGGACGCACGAACAACAGCCAGAAGAACAGGGCGATCCCCAGCAAAGGGAGCACCGGCAGCAGGTTGTTCACGACATTCCTTGTCTGGGGGCTGGCGGCAGGGCGCGCGGGCCGGAGTCACAAGCATCCGGCCGATCGACGGTGAAGTCTAACCGGGGCTGTGCCCCCAGCCACGAATCCGCCCTCCGGCTCAGGTCACGATCAGGACTCGAAGAGCGTGGGGTCGCCGGGGAGCTCGGGCGGCGGGGCGAGTCCGAGGTGCTCCCAGGCGGCACGGGTCGCGACCCGGCCGCGCGGCGTACGGGCCAGGAAGCCGTTGCGGACCAGGAACGGCTCGGCCACCTCCTCGACCGTCTCGCGCTCCTCCCCCACGGCGACTGCGAGTGTCGACAGGCCGACGGGACCCCCACCGAACCGGCGGCAGAGGGAGTCGAGGACCGCCCGGTCCAGTCGGTCGAGGCCGAGACCGTCGACCTCGTAGAGATCGAGGGCGCGGTGGGCGACCTCACGGGTGACGACGCCGTCGGCGCGCACCTGGGCGTAGTCGCGGACCCGCCGCAGCAGCCGGTTGGCGATCCGTGGTGTCCCGCGTGAGCGGGACGCGATCTCGGCCGTGCCGCCGGCGTCGCTCTCGACCCCGAGCAGGCCCGCGGATCGCCGAATGATGGTGTCGAGCTCGTCCGGCTCGTAGAACTCGAGCTGC
>JAFMQY010000060.1 GCA_017354415.1 Nocardioides sp. | reverse complement strand
TGCGCCTCGACTTCGCCATCCTCGACGCGATCGTCGGTCCAGCCGCGCTCGGCGCCTATGCCGTCGCCTCGAAGTACGCCGAGCTGCTCCGGCTCCCCGGGACTGCCCTGACCTGGGTCACCTACCCGCGCCTCGCGGCTCGTTCGTCCGAGACCGCAGCCCGCCACGCGCGCAGCCTGATCCGGCCCAGCCTGGCCATCGTGTTCGTGGCGGCGGTGCCGGCCGCGCTGCTGGCCGGACCCGTCATCTCTGTGTTGTACGGCGGGCGGTTCTCCTCGGCCGTGCTTCCCGCCCAGATCCTCGTGGTCGGCATGCTCGTCTCCGGCGCAGCGGGGGTCGCCAGCGGCTACCTGTACGCCGCGGGCCGTCCCGGCCTGAACTCCTTCGCCTTCGGGGCCGGCCTGGTGGTCACCACGGTCCTCGACATCCTGCTCATCCCCACGCACCACGCGCTCGGCGCCTCGATCGCCTCGTCCACGGCGTACCTGCTGACCGACTCCCTGCTGGTCGTCCTCCTGCTGCGGCTGACCCGGTCGACGTCACACGGGAAGGCACCCTCCGCCGTCGCGGTTCCCACGGTCGGGTCGAGCCCATGAGACGGACACTCGCTCTGACTGTCACCGGGCTCCTGCTCGGCGGACTCGCCCTTGCCGGATGCGCCGGGCGGCCGGCCAGCAGTGCCGCGGACCCCGGACCGGCGACCGCGCCCTCGGTGCACAGTCACCCGGTCGCGAGCACGGTCACCAGCAAGGACCCCTACGTGAACCTCGCCGAAGCCCTCCACCAGCGCGGAGTGGCCATCTGGTACGAGACCGACCTGGTCCAGGCATGGCTGGCCGGGCCGACCACCTTCCACCAGGTGGTGCGACGGCTCGCCCAGCTCGCCCGCGTGCCGGGCGTAGTGGGCTTCAAGATCGCCGACGAGCTCGGCTACCACGACGGCATCGACTCGCCCGAGCAGGGGCTCGCCTTCCTGTCCGCCGCCCACCAGGCACTCCAGAAGGTTGCCCCGCAGGCCCAGGTCCTGATCGACGTCGTGGTTCCCGACCTCGGCTGCCTGCCGTGGCTGGACGACGCCGGACAGACCTGCGCGGCACAGGCCCGGGCCGCGACGCCGGCCGCCACTACGACCGCCCTCACCCGCTACCTCCAGACCGGGTGGATCGACCGGCTCGACCTCAGCACCAGCCTGCTGGACGAGTCGTCGTACGCCAACCGCGGGCTCACCCTCGACGACGCCCAGCGAGAGGCCTGGGCCGAGGTCGGCAAGCTCGGCTGGGGGTCGCTGACCATGCTCCAGGCCCGGAAGGCGCTCGCCGAGCCGGGCGGGTTCCAGGGCTCCTCCTCCGAGGCCGCAGCGGACGTCCAGACGTACGTCCAGATCCCGGCCGAGGCCGGCGCCTCGGCGGTCGACATCTGGACCTGGCGTCAGCCGTACGACGGCGCCACCGTGAGCCTGCTTCCCCCCTCGCTCGAACCGAACCCCCTATGGAAGGACCTGGCACGTCTCCCGGGTGGCTCCCCGGCCCTCCTCACTCATATGACACCCAGCCAGATGCCTGCGTCCGGCGCCGCGCTCGCCCACGAGTGCGACCTGGTAGCAAGCGTCTTCAGCGGCGTGTTCGTCGCCGCGGGGACCGGATGACAGGAAACCCGAGATGCACCTCAGACATCACCACCTGCTGGACGAGAGGGTCCTGGTGACCCCAGACACCTTCCGGGTGGGACTCGTCCGCCGCACCCTCGACATCGCGATCGCCGGGACGTTGCTCGTGGTGACCCTTCCCCTTCTCGCCGTGGCCGCGCTGCTGGTGCGGCTGAGCGACGGCGGCCCGGCGTTCTTCCGCCAGGTCCGCGTGGGTGAAGGCAGCCGACCGTTCCACCTGTTGAAGCTGCGCAGCATGCGCGTCTCCAAGGACGGACCACAGGTGACCGCGGTGGGCGACGACCGCATCACGGCCGTCGGCCGCATCCTGCGCCGTACGTCGATGGACGAGCTCCCCCAGCTGTGGCACGTGGTCCGCGGTCAGATGACCCTCGTCGGGCCGCGCCCGGAGTCCGTGGAGCTCGCCGAGGCCTACCCGGCGTCCTGCCGCTTCATCCTGGACGCCCGGCCCGGCCTCACCGGCCCCGCCCAGCTGACGTACCGGGAGGGCTCCGCGGTCCCGCCGGACGGCTGGGGCGTCGAGCAGTGGTACCTCACCCGGCTGGTCCCCCTCCGGGTCGACGCGGACCTGGACTACCTCACCGACCCGTCGGTACGCCGGACGTTCGCCTACCTCTGGCGGACGGCGCTCTTCGTCCTCGGCCGGCCCGAAGGGCACGCCACCGAGGTCGTGCAGGCACGTGCCGACCTGCGTACGCCGTAGGCCGAGTACCCGGTCGCGCAGCGGACCGTAGAGTAAGTGGAGTAAGCAGACGCGACCTACGCGGTGGCGTCGACGCGCTCGACCTGCAGGGGGTCGCAGCGCGCGTTGAGGCAGGCCCCGGTGGTGAGGTCGAACTCGAAGTTGTGCCCGAGGCACCGCAGCACACCGTCCCGGACGATGACACCCGTCTCGGAGAGGTCCTCGGTGCCGTGTGGGCAGAACCGGTTCACCCGGACCTCGCGCTGCCCGTCCCGGAGGCTGATCATCTCGCTGCGGTCACGCCGTAGCTCGTAGGCCTCGACCGCTCGCAGCGCCTCGCGGTCGGCGTGCTTCAGGAGCCCGACCAGGTAGTCGTTGTAGAGGTCCGGCTCCCGTTTCGCCGAGAACCGCAAGGACAGCAGGAGCTCCTCCCAACGGGTGCGGCCCCGGACGACCCCGGCAAGCCATCGCCCGTCGAGCCGCAGCCGGTAGTGCGCGCGCTCGGCCGTGCCGTCGAGGTCGACCTCGATCCGGTCGGGGCCGATGTGCGCGTCCCACGTGCCGCCTCCGGGGCCGCTCACCTCGAAGCGCAGAATCATGCCCACCCGGGCCAGGAAGTAGCCCGACAGCCCTCCCAGCCGCTCGAAGTGCGCCTTGAAGTCCTCGGCCAGGCTGGCGTCGTCCGCCGGGACCGGGTTGTCCTCCAGGACCCGGGCGAGTGCCGGCCGACGCCGCTCGGCGTACTCCTCGAGATAGCGACGTCGCGTCGCGGGTCCCGCCGCCAGGTCGAAGTCGGACCAGTGCGGGTCGCGGACGACCAGGAGACTGCCGACGTCCACGGTGTCCCCCGGCAGGAGGTAGGTGGTGTCCTGCGTGGGGATGCGCTCGCGCAGCCAGGCCGCGGCCTGGTCCTGGTCCGGGAACACGCCCGGGTCGTCGTCACGGCCCAGCCGCGGGTTGTGCTCGAACAGCTCGTCGTCGAGGAAGCAGGGCGGCCCCGCGTAGGGGATCACCAAGGCGGGGGCCACCGAGCGCACCAACCGGGTGACGGCCTTGAGCTTGCCGACTCGCTTGTCCTCCTCGATCCGCCTGCGGTCCTCGGAGGGGTACTCGTAGGAGACAGGGTGCCAGCTCGCGCCGGACATCTGGACCGCCATGAGGTCCATGCCGCGGCCGGCCTCGACGACCGCTCGACGTACCTGCGCCAGGGAGATGCGGGCGTCGTTGCAGTGCAGAACCGCCCGGCCACCCACGTAGAACAGGACGGCGGCGTCGTGCGTCATGGGGCATACCTCGGGGATGACCGTCATCCAGTCGCCCTCGCCCCCGAGTGGGTACCGCTCCCAGGCGTCGAGCACCACGAGCCGGTCACGGCCGATGGCGCCCAACCGGCGTTCGAGGATCGTCGAGGGGTAGCGGGGCACGACGACCGGGATGTCGGGGGGCAGGTCCGCGAGAAGGTCGAGGTCGAGGTGGTCGAGGTGTTCGTGGGAGACCGAGACGACGTCGGCGCCATCGAGGAGCCGGTCCTTGACGTGCTCGTTGTCGGGGAAGGGGAACCACGAGCCCAGGAAGGCGCCGGTGTCGGAGAACCACGGGTCGGCGAGGACCCGGATGCCGCCGCTCTCGATCCGCAGGCCGGCATGACCCAGCGCAGTGACGTATGGCCCCCCCGGCATGCCTCATGGTGACCCGGACGACCCGACCGGGTCATGACGCAGAAGGACGAGACCTGGTACGACGTTTGAGTGGCCTCGCCGAGCTGTCCGGTCTGCGGCGCTCTCAGCCCCCGAAGTAGCGGCTCAACAGCCCCCGGAGACGGGGAGCGTCGCGCAAGGTCGGGTTCGAGCTGCTCTGATGACCCCAGGAGTAGGTGTAGTCCATGATCGGGTGGGGCACCTGTGCGGCCCACCGCTGGAGGATCGTGCGCAGCTGGGACCGCGTCGGCAGGTTGTAGTAGTGCGAGCTGGTGTTTTCCTGGCCGAAGGCCTGGTAGACCGGAACGATTGCGCTCCGCGGTATGCCGGCTCTCGCCGCGGCATGCACTTTCTGCCTGATCATGCCGAACGCGCACCCGGGATGGGCCCGTGAACACGGGTAGGGGTCAAGGCCCACCATCGTCACGTGGGTGACCCTCGGGCGGAAGGCGTGGTAGCTGTCCGAGAGCACGATGAACGACCGTTGCGTCCCATGACTCGCCCGCCGGATGAACCGGGCACGGCTTGCCAACGCGGCAGGTCCTCTTCGACAGGAGCGCTGGTTCGGTTCGTCGGAGAGGAAATAGCCGAAGACCCGCCCATTGCCGGCGAGCCGTCGGACCTCGCGCCGGAAGGTGCGGTTGGCGCGGGTGGGGCAGTCCTGACCCAGGTACACCAGCCCCTTCGTGCCCTTCGGCAGGGTCCGGATCTCGTCACGGCTGGGTCCGACGTCCATGACGTTGAAGCCGATCCGCTTGACCGCCCGGAACCGCCCCTCGAGGTTGACGATGTAGTGCTGGGACGTGGTCGGCGCCGGCAGAGCGCCGGCTGTCGCACTCCTGGCGGACACGCTGCTGGCGGTCGGCGTGGGCGCCGCAGACCCCGTGCCGGCCGCGAGGGCAGCCGCACCGCACAGGACAAGGGGGAGTCCTACCGAGGATCCGATCACGCGCCGTTCCGAACATCAGCCGTGCATGTAGCGGAACAGAATACGCTGCAGAACGGCTGAGTCCACCAGCGTCGGGTTGGAGGAGTCCTCCTGGTGGTCCCAGCCGTAGGTGAAGTCGAGTCTGGGGTGCGGGACCAGCTGGGCCCACAAGCTCAGCAAACGCTTCATCTGGTACCCGGTCGGAAGGTTGTAGTAGGACCCCTCGTGACCGGACATGTTCTCCTGGCCGAAGGCTTGGAACGACGGGACGATCCGCCGCGGAGGGATGCCCGCCTGGATCGCCTGGTGCACCCGTGTCTCGACTTTCGCGTAGCTGCATTCCGGGTTGTCGATCGAGCACGGGTACGGGTCGATCCCGACCAGGTCCACGCCGCTGGCTGCGGGTCGGAACGCGTGGTAGCTGCTCGGAACCGTCCAGGACAGCACGATGAACGTCTTCTGCCGTCCCGCGGACGCCTGATGGATGTAGCGAGCCTTCTCCGCCAGGTTCGCGGGACCCAGCGCGCATTCCGAGATGTGGGGCTCGTCGGAAAGGAAGTAGCCGTACACCTTCGGGTTCGTGGCAAGCCGGTCGATGATGTCGCGGAACGTGTCGTCGATCCTGGTCGGGCACTTCTCCCCCAGCCAGACCATCGCCCGGGTGCCGGCGGGAAGCGCGTCGATCTGGCCGTCCGAGGAGCCGGTGTCGATCACGTTGTAGCCCAGCCTCGCCACCGCCCGTGGCGCCTTGACGTTGGCGATGTAGTGGTACCGGGTCGTGGCCGCCGGGAGCGTGACGCTGGGGCGGGTCGCGGCGCCGGACCGGCTCCCGGCATCGGACCGGGCCGGGGCATGCGTGCCGACCTCACGGGAGGTCGCGGTCAGCGAGGAGCAGGCGGAGACCAGGCCGATCGCGGCGAGCAGCGAGAGAGCACCGAGCAGTGACTTGTGCATGGCGCCCTTCGGTCATCCATTCGACGGGGAGCTGTCCCGAGTCGTAGGACCGAAGGCCACCCCACATGGACCAGGGTTGACCCGCACATGGACGACGATTGGCCTGCACCCCCGTGGGCAGGCCAACCGTCGTACTCCTACAGACGCACGGTAGAGCGTTTCGGTTGCCCTCGCAGCCGAATTCGAGGAAATACCGAGGTAGGACGACCCCGGTGGACCGGGCGGTTCAGCGGGTGAGCAGCGGGTCGAGCGCCACGGCCACGAAGAGCAGGGACAGGTAGAGGTTCGAGGCGTGGAACAGCACCATCGGCTTGATCACGCTCAGGTCCTCGGTGCCGCGGCTGCGGGACCACATCCGATGGGCCTGCACGAGGAACACCGCACCCAGTGCCGCGGCCGCGATCGGGTAGACCCAACCGGTGTCATCCACCGGCCACAGCAGCAGTGAGGCCGCCACCATCACCCAGCTGTAGACGACCACCTGGCGGCCGACCACCTCGGCGGGGGCCACGGCGGGCAGCATCGGGACGTCCACCCCGGCGTAGTCCTCGCGGTAACGGAGCGCCAGCGCCCAGGTGTGCGGCGGCGTCCAGAAGAAGACCACCAGGAACAGCACCACCGGCGCCCAGGCCAGCTCGCCCGTGACCGCGGTCCACCCGATCAGGGCCGGGAAGCAGCCGGCGAGCCCACCCCACACGATGTTCTGGGTGGTACGGCGCTTGAGCAGCATGGTGTAGCCGAACAGGTAGAAGCACTCGGCCAGCACCGACAGAGCGGCGGACAGCGGGTTGACCCAGATGTAGAGGATCGCCGTGGCCAGCGACCCGAGCCCGAGCCCGAACGTCAGCGCCGCCCGCGGCGTGACGATGTGGCGTGGGATCGCACGACGACGCGTCCGCCGCATCTGCTCGTCGATGTCGCGGTCGTACACGCAGTTGAGGGCGGAGGCCGAGCCGGCCGAGAGCGAACCGCCCACGACCGTCGCGACGACCAGGCCGAGGTCGGGGACGCCGCCGGCCGCGAAGAACATCACCGGCACCGTGGTCAGCAGCAGCAGCTCGATCACACGGGGCTTGGTCAGCCCGACGTACGCGGCTACGACGTCGCGGAGCTCTGCGGGACCGGCCGGCCGTGGGAGACCCGACTGGGAGAGTGCCGGGGCTCGGTGGCCGACGTATGTCACGGACTTCCTCGGGGTACGGCGAGATGGAGGGGGCTGGACGCGCCTCGCAGTCTATCGCCCGGGGTGAGTAGGCTCGGACACGCCTGAGCAGTCGCCCCGAGGGGCCGCCTCCGACAAGGTGGAAGGGGACCATGCGTGAGCACGACACCCGGTGAGCTGGACTGGACCGAGCTGGACGACAAGGCCGTCGACACCGTGCGGGTGCTGGCCATGGACGCCGTGCAGAAGGTCGGCAACGGCCACCCGGGCACGGCGATGAGCCTGGCCCCGGCGGCGTACCTGCTGTTCCAGAAGATGATGCGCCACAACCCCGCCGACCCGCACTGGCCCGGCCGCGACCGGTTCGTGCTCAGCTGCGGACACTCCAGCCTCACGCTCTACATCCAGCTCTTCCTGGGCGGCTGGGGCCTGGAGCTCGATGACCTCAAGGCACTCCGGACCTGGGGCAGCAAGACTCCCGGCCACCCCGAGTACGGCCACACCGCCGGAGTGGAGACCACGACCGGTCCCCTCGGCCAGGGCATCGGCAACGCTGTCGGCATGGCGATGGCCGCCCGCCGAGAGCACGGGTTGCTCGACCCCAACGCGGCCATCGGCAGCTCGCCGTTCGACCACTTCGTCTACGCGTTCTGCTCCGACGGCGACATCGAGGAGGGCGTCAGCCACGAGGCCTCGGCGATCGCCGGGGTCCAGGAGCTCGGACGCCTGATCGTGATCTACGACCACAACCGGATCTCGATCGAGGACAACACCGACATCGCCCTCGGCGAGGACGTCGGAGCCCGCTACGAGGCCTACGGCTGGCATGTCCAGCACGTCGACTGGACACACGGCGGTACGACGTACGAGGAGGACGTGCCCGCCCTCTACGACGCGATCCGCAAGGCCCAGGCCGTCACCGACCGGCCCAGCTTCATCGTGCTGCACACGATCATCGCCTGGCCGGCGCCCAACGCGCAGAACACCGGCAAGGCCCACGGGTCGGCCCTCGGCGCCGACGAGGTGGCCGCGACCAAGGAGGTCCTCGGCTGGGACCCCGACAAGACCTTCGAGGTCGCACCCGGCGTGCTCGAGCACACCCGGAAGGTCGTCGAACGCGGCCGGGCCGCCCAGGCCGACTGGGACAAGGCGTACGCCGCGTGGGCGCGCAAGCCGTCGGCCGACACCGAACTCTTCGAGCGGATGCAGACGCGGACCCTCCCCCAGGGCTGGGCCGACCACCTGCCCACGTTCCCGGCCGACGAGAAGGGCCTGGCGACCCGGAAGGCGTCCGGCAACGTCATCAACGCCATCGCCGAGCACATCCCGGAGCTGTGGGGCGGCTCCGCCGACCTGGCGGAGTCCAACAACACCACCATCGAGGGCGCCCCCTCGTTCATCCCCGGTGACCGTTCCACCAAGATGTGGAAGGCCGATCCGCTGTCCGGCCGGGTGCTCCACTTCGGGATCCGCGAGCACGGCATGGGCGCGATCATGAACGGGATCGCCGCCCACGGCGGCACCCGCGTGTTCGGCGGCACCTTCCTCACGTTCTCCGACTACATGCGCGGCTCCGTCCGGCTGGCGGCGATCATGGGGCTCCCCGTCATCTACGTCTGGACCCACGACTCGATCGGCCTGGGCGAGGACGGCCCGACGCACCAGCCCGTCGAGCACCTCGCGGCCCTGCGTGCCATCCCCGGTCTCGACGTCGTACGCCCGGCGGATGCGAACGAGACGGCAGCGTGCTGGAAGCAGGTCCTCGAGCACACCGACCGGCCCGCGGGCCTGGTGCTCACCCGCCAGAACGTGCCGACGTTCCCCCGCGGGGAAGAGGGCTTCAGCGACACCGGCAACGTGCATCGTGGCGGATACGTGCTGGTCGACTCTCCCGCCGAGCTCGAGGGCGGGCTGCCCGACGTGGTGCTGATCGGCACCGGCTCGGAGCTGCAGCTCGCCGTACGCGCCCGTGAGCTGCTGGCAGCCGACGGGGTCCGGGCCCGAGTCGTCTCGATGCCGTGCCGCGAGTGGTTCGACGCCCAGGACGCGTCATACCGCGAGACGGTGATCCCGCCGACGGTGAAGGCCCGGGTCTCGGTCGAGGCGGGGGTCGCGCAGGGATGGCGCGAGGTCGTCGGGGACCACGGCCGGATCATCTCCCTCGAGCACTACGGCGCGTCCGCCGACTACGCGCGCATCTTCCAGGAGTTCGGCATCACCGCCGAGGCAGTGGCCGCGGCGGCCCAGGACAGCATCCGGAGCGTCACCGGCTGACGCACGGGCACACACGACCCCGCGAGGGCACCCAGGAGGTATCCCATGACTGACCGCTTGCAGCAGCTCTCCGACGCAGGGGTGTCGATCTGGCTCGACGACCTCTCGCGCGAGCGACTCGAGACCGGCAACCTCGCCGACCTGATCAAGAACCAACACGTCGTGGGCGTGACCAGCAACCCCTCGATCTTCCAGGCGGCGCTGTCGGAGGGCGAGCGCTACGACCCGCAGATCCGCGAGCTCGCCGGCCAGGGCGCCGGCACCGACCACGCGGTCCGGGTGATCACCACCGACGACGTGCGCGATGCCTGCCACGTGATGCGAACGGCGTACGACGCCTCCGACACGGTGGACGGCAGGGTCTCGATCGAGGTCTCACCCGGTCTCGCCCACGACACCGCCGCCACGGTGAAGGAGGCCGCCGAGCTCTGGAACACCGTCGGCGAGCCCAACCTCTTCATCAAGATCCCGGGCACCGCCGAGGGCTGGCCGGCCATCACCGAGACCCTCGCGAACGGGATCAGCGTCAACGTCACCCTGATCTTCGGCCTCGAGCAGTACCACCACGTCATGGAGGCGTTCGTCGCGGGGCTCGAGCAGGCCCGCGACAACGGCCACGACCTGTCGGGGATCCACTCGGTCGCCTCGTTCTTCGTCTCCCGCGTGGACACCGAGATCGACAAGCGGCTGGAAGCGTCCGGCGCCGATGATGGCCTGAAGGGCCGCGCGGGTGTCGCCAACGCCCGCCTCGCCTTCAAGGCGTACGAGGAGTTCTTCGCCACCGACCGCTGGGCCGCCCTCGAGGCTGCCGGTGCGCGCAGGCAGCGGCCGCTGTGGGCCTCCACGGGAGTGAAGAACCCGGCCTACAAGGACACGCTGTACGTCGACGACCTGGTCGTCGAGAACACCGTGAACACGATGCCCGAGAAGACCCTGCACGCGGTCGCGGACCACGGCGAGATCAAGGGCGACCAGGTCCGGCCGTTCTACGCCGACGCCGAGGACACCATGCGGGCCCTGGCCGACGCCGGCATCGACTACGACGACGTGATCGAGGTCCTGATCCGCGAAGGCGTCGAGAAGTTCGTGAAGGCGTGGGACGAGCTCCTCGCGTCCGTCACCGAGGCGCTCGAGGCGGCGCAGAAGTGAGCGACGGGACCGTGTGGAACACCGTCTCCGGTGACGGGTTCGAGCTGTTCTTCGGCTACCGGGACGAGACGGCGTTCAGCTCCGCGGTCCAGCGGCTGGTCGACGACCGGGTCGCGAGCGGCATCGCCGCCCAGGACCCGACTCTGTGGGGTCCCGAGGCGGAGCAGGAGTCGGCGATCCGGCTCTCGTGGGTCGGGCTGCCCACGTCGTCGAGACCCCTGGTCGCCGAGATCGAGGAGCTGAGGTCCCAGCTGCAGGAGAAGGGTCTGACCCGGGTCGTGCTGTGCGGCATGGGCGGCTCGTCGCTGGCGCCCGAGGTGATCTGCGACTCCGCGCCGTCGGGCGGGGTCGACCTCGACGTCCTCGACTCCTCCGACCCGGACTTCGTCCGTCGCGCCCTCGAGACCGACCTCGCGCACACGGTGGTCGTGGTCTCGTCGAAGTCCGGCGGCACGGTCGAGACCGACAGCCAGCGCCGGGCCTACGAGAAGGCCTTCGCCGACGCCGGGATCGACGCGGCCGAGCGGATCGTCGTGGTCACCGACCCGGGTTCGCCGCTGGCGGAGTCGGCCGGCGACGCCGGCTACCGCACCTTCCTCGCCGACCCCCACGTGGGCGGCCGCTACTCCGCGCTCACCGCGTTCGGGCTGGTCCCGAGCGGACTGGCCGGCGCCGACATAGGTCGGCTGCTCGATGAGGCGCAACGCATCAGGCCCGCCCTGGAGGCCGACGACGTCGACAACCCCGGGTTGCGGCTCGGTGCGCTGCTCGGGGCGGCCAACCTCGCCGGCGTCGACAAGGTGGTCCTCGCCAACGCGGCCTCGTCGTACCCCGGCTTCGGCGACTGGGCCGAGCAGCTGATCGCCGAGTCCACCGGCAAGCTCGGCAAGGGCATCCTGCCGGTCGTCGTACCGTCGCGGCAGGCACCCAACTACTCCCCCAGCACTCCCGACGAGGTGCTCACGACGTTCGGGCCCGACCACGACTTCGAGATCATCCCGGAGTCCGGCTGGGGCGCGTTCGTCGACGCCCCGCTCGGCGCCCAGATGCTGCTCTGGGAGTACGCCACGGCGGTCGCCGGCCGGATCATCGGGATCAACCCGTTCGACCAGCCCGACGTCGAGAGCGCCAAGCAGGCGGCCCGCGACATGCTCGGCGGTGGCGGGGCCCAGCCGACCCCGGCCTTCGTCGATGGGAACGTCACGGTGTACGCCGGCGACTGGCTGCCGGAGGGGATCTCCACCGTGGGGGACGCGGTCGAGGCGTTGCTCGGCCACCTCGACGCCGACCACGGCTATCTCGCCGTCCAGGCCTACCTCGACCGGCACCGCGACGCCGACCTGGCGTCGTGCCGGGACAGCCTGGCGAGTCGCACGGGTCGGCCGACGACATTCGGCTGGGGGCCGCGTTTCCTGCACTCGACCGGCCAGTACCACAAGGGCGGACCGGCCACCGGGGTGTACCTCCAGATCACCGGCCAGCCCGATGCCGACCTGGCGGTGCCGGACCGACCGTTCACCTTCGACGAGTTCCTGACCGCCCAGGCGGTCGGCGACGGCAGCGTCCTGGCCGGCAAGGGCCGGCCCGTGCTGCGCCTCCACGTCCGCAGCCCTGCCGACCTCGCCGAACTCCGGTCGGTCCTCGCGTGACCACGGGGTCGGGCTCCGCGCCGGTCAACCCGCTGCGTGACCCGCTCGACCGGCGGCTGCCCCGGATCGCGGGGCCGTGCGGGCTGGTCCTGTTCGGGGTCACCGGCGACCTGTCCCGCAAGAAGGTTGTGCCGGCGATCTACGACCTGGCCAACCGCGGGCTCCTGCCTCCGGGCTTCAGCCTGACCGGCTTCGCGCGTCGCGACTGGGCGAACGAGGACTTCGCCCAGGTCGTGCACAACGCGGTGAAGGAGAACTCCCGCACGGAGTTCCGCGAGGAGGTGTGGAACCAGCTCTCCGAAGGCTTCCGCTTCGTGCCGGGCGACTTCAACGACGACGTCGCGTTCAACACTCTCCGAACCACCATCCATGAGCTCGATGTCGCCCGTGGCACCGGCGGCAACCACGCCTTCTACCTGGCGATCCCACCCGGCTTCTTCGGCGACGTCGTGGGACAGCTCAAGGAGCACGGGCTCGCCCAGCCCGCTGATGGCTCCTGGCGCCGGGTCGTCGTGGAGAAGCCGTTCGGCCACGACGAGACCTCGGCGCGCGAGCTCAACCAGATCCTGGCCGACGTGTTCCCGAGCGGCTCGATCTTCCGGATCGACCACTACCTCGGCAAGGAGACGGTCCAGAACATCCTCGCGCTGCGCTTCGCGAACGCGATGTTCGAGCCGATCTGGAACTCCAACTACGTCGACCACGTGCAGATCACGATGGCCGAGGACATCGGCATCGCGGGCCGGGCCGGCTACTACGACGGCATCGGCGCCGCACGCGACGTGATCCAGAACCACCTCATGCAGCTGATGTCGCTGGTGGCGATGGAGGAACCCCTGTCGTTCGACGCGGAGAGCATGCGGATCGAGAAGCTCAAGCTGCTCGAGGCGGTCACCCTGCCGCGGCGCCTCGACCTGACCACGGCCCGCGGACAGTACGCCGCCGGGTGGCAGGGCGGGGAGAAGGTCGTCGGGTTCCTCGAGGAGGACGGCGTCCGCACGACGTCGACCACCGAGACCTTCGCCGCGATCACCCTCCGCGTGGAGAACCGTCGCTGGGCCGGCGTGCCCTTCTACCTGCGCACCGGGAAGCGCCTCGGGCGCCGGGTCACCGAGGTGGCCGTGGTGTTCAAGCCGGCCCCGCACCAGCCGTTCACCCGTGCCGCGACCGAAGAGCTCACCCACAACGCGCTGGTGATGCGGATCCAGCCGGACGAGGGCATGACGGTCCGGTTCGGCTCCAAGGTGCCGGGCACCCAGATGGAGATCCGCGACGTGAGCATGGACTTCGCCTACGGCGGCTCGTTCACCGAGTCCAGCGCCGAGGCGTACGAGCGCCTGATCCTCGACGTCCTGCTCGGCGACCCGCCGCTGTTCCCCCGCCACGCCGAGGTGGAGCGGTCGTGGCAGATCCTCGACCCGATCCTCGACCACTGGGCGCGGAAGGGGCGGCCCGAGCCCTACGAGTCCGGTTCCTGGGGCCCGGCCTCCGCGGACGCGATGCTGGCCCGCGACGGCCGGAGCTGGAGACGACCATGAGAGATGTCACGCCGTGATCGAGCTGATCGACACCAACGCAGCCGGGATCGCCGCCGAGTTTGTCGCGTCCAGGCTGCGTGCGGGGAGCCCCGCGATGAGCATGGTGATGACGCTCGTGGTCGTCGTCGACGAGGACGACGCGCAAGAGGCCATGGCTGCCGCCCGGCAGGCGTCGCACGAGCACCCGGCCCGGGTGCTCGGCGTGATCCTCGGCGACGCGCGTGGCGACTCGCACATCAACGCCCAGGTCGGCACGGGAGCGGGCTGGACCGGCGAGACCGCACTGATCCGGCTCAAGGGCGAGGTCGTCCGGCACGCCGAGTCGGTCGTGCTCCCCCTGCTCCTCCCCGACTCCCCGGTCGCCATCTGGTGGCCGTCCGACGCCCCGGAGGACCCCGTCGACGACCCGCTCGGCCGCCTGGCACAGCGCCGGATCACCGACGCCGCCGCCGTGTCCCGCGGGAAGCGCAGGGCGATCCACGCCCAGTGCACGACGTACCACCCCGGCAACTCCGACCTGGCCTGGACCCGGATCACCCCGTGGCGCGCGCTGCTCGCCGCGGCGCTCGACCAGCAGCCACTCCGCGTCACCGCGGCATCGGTGACCGCGGAACGGATCAGCCCGAGCGCCGACCTGCTGGTCGCGTGGCTCGCGGACCGGCTCAAGGTGAAGGTCGACCGGAAGAACTCCGGCGGACCCGGGATCACCGAGGCCCGTCTCGAGACGAAGGAGGGACCGATCGTGATCTCCCGACCCGACGGACGTCTGGCCACGTTCTCCTCCCCCGACCGACCCGATCGGCCGGTGGCGCTCAAGCGCCGTCAGGTGCCGGAGCTGCTCGCGGAGGAGCTCCGCAGACTCGACGAGGACGACGTGTACGCCGCGACCGCCCGCAAGCTGCTGAAACTGGAGCGATGATGACTGAGGAGACCAGCACCCCTTCGCCCCGCGTCGAGGTCTTCGAGTCCCCGGACGAGCTCGCGACGTCGGTCGCCGGGGCGTTCCTGCGGATGATGGTCGTGCGCCAGGCCGCCGACGCGGTGGTGCAGGTCGGGCTGACGGGCGGCACGATCGCGGACCTGATCCACCGCGAGATCGCCCGGCTGGCGCCGGGCAGCGACGTGGACTGGAGCCGGATCGACTTCTTCTGGGGCGACGAGCGGTTCGTGCCCGCCGCCTCGGACGACCGCAACTCGAAGAAGGCGCGCGAGGACTTCCTCGACGCGGTCGGCGTGGACCCTGCCCGGGTGTACGAGATCCCGTCGACGGACGACGCGGAGTCTGTCGACGCCGCGGCGACGGCGTACGGCGAGATCATACGCGCCGTCGGACAGGGCGCGTTCGACCTGCTGATGCTCGGGATGGGGCCGGACGGGCACATCGCATCGCTGTTCCCCGGCCTCCCGCAGCTCGACGCCGACGACACGATCGCGGTCCCGGTCACCGGCTCCCCCAAGCCGCCTCCCGAGCGGGTCAGCCTCACCTTCCCGACGCTGAACAGGTCCGACGTGGTGTGGTTCGTGGTCACCGGCGTCGACAAGGCCCCCGCCGTCGGTCGCGCTCTCGCCGAGCCGGCGCCCGACGCGCACGAGATCCCGGCCACCGGCGTTCGTGGCCGGCTCGAGACCATCTGGTTCCTGGACCGCGAGGCCGCCTCCGAGGTGCGCTAGCTCTTCAGCGGTGGGCCAGCCACCCTTCCAGGGACCCGGAAGGTGGCTCAGCCACCGGCACGGTCGGGCTCGGGCCGGCGGCGGTGAACCATCCACCGTTCCAGGGACCCGGAAAGTGGCTCAGCCACCGGCACGGTCGGGCTCGGGCCGGCGGCGGTGGACCATCCACCGTTCCAGGGACCCAGAAGGTGGCTCAGCCACCGCTGGGGGTCGCGCTAGGCCGGGGGCTCCATCGTCCAGTGCGGCACCTCGCGCAACGGGTGCAGGTCCTCCTCCGTCTCTGCGTGGGAGTTCTGCTGGGCGACGCTGGTGCCGAACTCGACGTGCTCCATCACGGCTCGCCGGAAAGCCGGGTCCGTCGGCATCCCGGCGGAGTCGAGCGCGGCGGCGTACAGGTCGATGAACCGCTGCCGCTGCTCGTCGGTGATCTTCAGGCCTCGGTGGACGTCGATCAGATGCCGGAAGCCGAGCTCGCGTGAGAAGTCGTCGGGGCCGCCGAAGGACTCGGCGGTGAACATGGTCAGGTGATCGACGTGCGAGGCCTGCCCGGCACCGAACAACGGCTGGAGGACCGGGTCACGCAGCACGCTGTCGTAGAAGGTCTGCTCCAGCCGGTGCAGACCGTCCCAGCCACCTGCCAGCTCGTACAGGGTGGGTACGTCGCTCCCGGACGCGTCGTCGCTCATGCCGCCAGCCTCGCACTTGCTGCCAACCGACCCTCGGTGGTCGAGCCGGTCGAGCCGCGAGGCGAGACCGTGTCGAGACCCAGGCACCGCTCTCCGTGCGGAAACGGTGACAGTCACCCCCCAGGCGCCTCACTGGGTCTCGAGACGCGCCGCTCAGTCCCTCTCTTCGTTCGGGTCTGAGCGGGGCGCTCCTCGACCTGCGCGCCTGACCCGGGGCTTCGCAGGCTCAGCCCCTGGGCGCTTCGGTCAGAAGACGATGTCGCCGGACTTGCGGCGGCTGCGCAGCAGCTGGATCGCCTCGTCGAGGATCGACGCGGCCTCGGCGTCGGAGCGGCGCTCCTTCACGTAGGCCAGGTGGGTCTTGTAGGGCTCGATCTTGGGCGCCGGAGGCGGGTTCTCCGAGTCGAGGCTCGCCGGCAGCCCGCACTTCGGGCAGTCCCACGACTCGGGGACGACCGCGTCGACCGCGAACGTGACCACCGAGCGATGCTCGTGAGAGCAGAAGTACGTCACCGCTTGTCGCGGAGCGGCCTCGCCTCGCTCGGCCTCACCCATGGGACCTGCGCCGACCCGGCTGCCCCGGATCGCGTTACCTCCACCTGCCACGAGCGACAGACCTTTCTCAGTGGGAGTAGGCCTGCAAGAGGCCCAGGGCGATGACGCAAGCGAACCAGATGGAACCGACACCGATGGTGAACCGGTCGAGGTTGCGCTCCGCCACGGACGATCCCCCGAGCGAGCTGGACACACCGCCGCCGAACATGTCGGACAGCCCACCCCCGCGGCCCTTGTGGAGCAGCACGAGGACCACCAGCAGACAGCTGGTGATCACGAGGAGGATGGTGAAGACGGTGGTCACGACGACATAGCCTACGTCACCGCCGGCGCTGGTCCGAACTCGCCCACGAGCCGATCTGGACGCGGATCACGCCCGCCCGCGCCCCACCTCACAGCTCCGGCATGTCGTAGAACCGGCAGATCCCTCCGAACTCCTCGGCCTGCAGGCTCGCACCGCCCACCAGGGCGCCGTCGACATCCGCCTGGGCCATGATCCCGGCGATATTCGCGGCCTTCACCGAGCCGCCGTACAGGATCCGGCACCCGTCGGCCGCCGCATCTCCCGCAGTCTCACGGAGCCGCTCGCGGATGGCGGCGCAGACCTCCTGGGCGTCCTCGGGCGTCGCCACCTCGCCGGTGCCGATCGCCCACACGGGCTCGTACGCGATCACCAGCGAGGCGATCTCCTCCTCGCTGAACCCGGCCAGCGACCCGTCGACCTGCGCCAGCGTGTACGGCACCTGCTCCCCCGCCTTGCGTACGTCGAGCCCCTCGCCGACGCAGACGATCGGAGTCATGCCCGCGTTGACCGCCTGCCGCGCCTTGGCGTTGACGAGGTCATCCTTCTCCCCGTGGTACTCGCGGCGCTCCGAGTGGCCGACCACGACGTAGGAGCAGCCGAGCTTGGCCAGCATGGTGGCCGAGACCTCTCCGGTGTAGGCGCCGGAGTCGTGGACGGAGACGTCCTGGGCGCCGTACCGGATCGGCAGCCGGTCGCCGTCGACCAGGGTCTGCACCGAGCGCAGGTCCGTGTACGGCGGGACGACCACCACCTCGGTGCGGGCGTAGTCATGCTTCTTGTCGGCCAGCACCCAGGCGAGCTTCTGGACCAGCGCCACCGCCTCGGGGTGGGTCAGGTTCATCTTCCAGTTGCCCGCCATCAGCGGGATGCGGCTGGAGGTGCGAGAGGCCATGGTGTTCCTTCCAGGGAGCCGGGGTCTCGGCAGACGCGACCGACGGACGGACGTCGTGTGGTGAGCGGCGGGTCAGCGCTCGAGGACGGCGATGCCCGGGAGCTCCTTGCCCTCGAGGAACTCCAGGCTGGCGCCACCGCCGGTGGAGATGTGCCCGAACGCGCCCTCGTCGAAGCCCATCTGCCGGACCGCGGCCGCCGAGTCGCCCCCGCCGACCACGGTCAGGCCGTCGACCTCGGTGAGGGCCTCGGCGATGGCACGGGTGCCGTCGGCGAACGCCGGCGTCTCGAAGACGCCCATCGGACCGTTCCAGAACACCGTCCGCGCGCCCTTGATCGCGTCGGCGAAGGCGCGCGAGGAGTCGGGGCCGATGTCGAGCCCGAGGGAGTCCGACGGGATCTCACCCGCCGGTACGACGCGCGGCTGCGGTTCGCGGTCGGGCGACGGGAACGCCGAGTCCACGACGATGTCGGTCGGCAGCACGATCTCGACGCCCGACTCCTCCCCGCGCCGCAGGTCACCCCGGACCGTGTCGAGCTGGTCCGCCTCGAGCAGGCTGGCGCCGACCTCGTGACCCTGGGCGGCCAGGAAGGTGAACACCATCCCGCCGCCGATGAGCAGCCGGTCGGCCTTGCCCAGCAGGTTGTCGATGACCCCGAGCTTGTCCGACACCTTGGACCCGCCCAGCACCACGACGTACGGACGCTCGGGGTCGACGGTGAGCCGCCGGAGCACGTCGATCTCGTTGGCCACCAGCTGCCCCATCGCGTGCGGCAGCCGGAGAGCGACGTCGTACACGCTGGCCTGCTTGCGGTGGACGACCCCGAAGCCGTCCGAGACGAAGCCTCCCGACGGTCCCACGAGCTCGGCCAGCTGGTCGGCGAAGGCGCCGCGCTCGTCGTCGTCCTTGCTGGTCTCGCCGGGGTTGAAGCGGACGTTCTCCAGCACGGCGACGTCACCGTCGCCGAGGGCGGCCACGGTCTCGTGGGCCGACGGTCCGACCGTGTCGGTGGCGAAAGCCACCGGACGACCGAGCAGGTCGCCCAGCCGGGTCGCGACCGGCGCCAGCGAGTAGCGGGCCTCGGGGGG